>JAUIEW010000391.1 GCA_030429365.1 Phycisphaerae bacterium | reverse complement strand
GTCCCCGTCAATATCTGGAAAACCTCTTGTTACTCCCACGGTAATGGAGGCATTCGATAATTCGAAATTGGCCGCCTCGATGCGTGTGGCAATCGCACTAGAAAGGAGAATGCAACATGTCAGGGTAAATCGCAAGGGCAGCATGGCGGAAATTCCTCATTCAAATTCACCGGATCGGTAGTTAATCATCTTAGCAGAATGCAACCAAGGAAGTGAACATCATGAAGGCAAAAGCTTACTTTTGGATAGCGATATTTTTGGCCACCTCATGCCAATTTGCATGGGGCGATATTATTTACGTGAAGCAGGGGGCGTCTGGGACGGGGACGAGTTGGGAAACCAACGAAGCTCTCGGAAATCTATCCACTGCCCTTAATAACGCGGTGCCAAACCAAGATCAGGTTTGGGTCGCCCAAGGTACGTATTCACCACCAGCGGGCGGGAGTTTTGTGATACCCAACAACGTGGCTGTAATCGGCGGCTTTTTGGGTACGCCGGGAACGGAGGGACAATCAAATGCGCGCGTGAGCGACGCATTGATGAATAACACGATTCTCACCGGCATTGGGGTAACGCCTCAAAGCAGGACGATTGTCACCTTACTAAATTCAGATTCTTTGACTGAGTTTTCATCCTTTCAGATCACCGGTGCAACAGAATCTGCCCTTCTGGCTACGGACAGCCAAGCAGTAATTAGCGATGTGCTGTTTCTGAATAACAACGCTACTTTTGGTAGTCTCGATGGCGCTGCCGTTACCATCTCGGGGCCGTTGAGCACTACTGACCTTCCCCCACGTTTAATACCGGTTTCTATGTTAGTCCAGCACCGCTTGCGCTTGTCCCCATATCGGGTCCAGTTGCTGAGTTAGAAATCAGCCTTTATCCGGTCAAACCAACCTGGCATTTCGATGCAGCGAATTCCCTCGGGGCCAGGTATCCCAAGGCGCTGTGTGGACGGTCGAGATTGTAATGCCGACGCCAAGCTTCGACCTTCTGCCTGGCATCGTCCAACGATAGGAACCAATTCTCATTCAAACATTCGGCACGTAGCCGACCGTTGAATGCTTCGATCAGGCCATTATCGGTGGGTTTTCCGCGCCGGCTAAATTCGAGCTTTACGCCGTGCAGGTATGCCCAATGGTCCAAACGCTTGCTCGTAAACTCGGTCCCGTTGTCAACGCGGATGTGCTGCGGTAACGAACGCACACGACCGATACGATCCAAGACCTCTGCGACGTGGCCGCCAGTCAGCCGCTGGCCGACTTCGATCGCCAAACTCTCACGCGTAAAGTCATCGACTATCGTCAATAAGCGGAATCGGCGCCCATCGAAGAGTTCGTCGGCCATGAAATCCATCGACCAACTCTCATCGGGACGACTCGATGCCGGCGGCGGCATACGCTGGGCGACGCTTCGATGACGCCTCGGCTTTTTCGACCGTATGGACAGGCCTTCCTGCTTATACAGCCGATACACCCGCTTGCGATTCACAAGCCAACCTTCGCGCCGCAGCTTGATCCAGATCCGTTGGTATCCCCAACTGATGTGGACGTTCGCCAACTCGCGAATTCGTATTCGAAGCGACACCTGTTCATTAGCCACGCTGCGGTAGCGGATCGTCGAGCGCGCAAAACGCATCGTTCGGCACACGCGCCGTTCACCCACCTTAAATGCTATCTGCGTCTTCGCTACCAGCGACCTTCGTTGAACAGGCGTCAAAGCCTTTTTCCCAGCGCATCTTGCAGCATGGCTTTATCGAGGCTCAGATCGGCGACCAGTTGCTTGAGCCGACGAACTTCATCCTCGAGTTGCTTCAATCGACGGACCTCGGCCACCCCCAGACCGGCAAACTTCTTTTTCCATCTGTAGAACGTTTGCTCGCTGATCTGCATCTTGCGGCAGACATCCGCGACCGCCGTCCCACTCTCCGCTTGCCGCAAGGCATACGCGATCTGCTCTTCTGTGAATCGTTTTCGTTTCATCCTGATCAGCCTCCGAACAGAGACCGAATTCTAACCGATTCTCTAACACTCAGTTTGGAACAGGATTCGGGTACACGCGCACGCTCGGAACACACGCCGTTGGCGGGCGGAGCGTAGTGAGCGGAGCGAACGAAGCGGAGCCTGGCGTTGAACGCACGGTTGTAGGTGACGCGGGGAGATGGCGCCGACGCTAGTACCGACTTCCAAGCCAACGACAACGCCGACAAGTGCTACCGAGTTAAGGTGGAGCACTGGGCACCTCACTTCCAGGCGATCAACATGCCCGACGAGGCGGCGTAGCAGAGGCCACCCATCGGGCGTCAGCGATCGCGCATCATGCAACACACCCAATCACTTACACCTAGCAAGGTGTGTGCCTCCGTCGCACTTCTCAGTGCCAAAGACGAGCATCAACTGAGCAAGAATAATTGTGCCGAAATTCCTCGGGATTCCCTTGCTATATCGTCGTCCTGATGCCCTTATGTGGATAGTGAAACTGACAACGGCAACAGGCCAATGAATTAAGGAGATTCGCCATGTTGATAAAAGCTATGACCATCGCAGGAGAAGTCGACGACGTGACGATCCGACGCAGCGAACGTGGTGCGGTGATTTGCGCCAACGAAGTCGAAATCGAGTTTGAGCGTCACGCAAAGCACGAGGAACGATTCGGCATAGCGCAAAACCTCGCGGAGGTTGTTTATGGGAGCAAGCAGCGAGGTAAGCCCAATGCTACCAACAGCATGATTCACGACCTGCAGCGCGCCGTCGAGCAGGTAGCAGGCTGTTGAATCGTTGGGCTCTGAATCGAGCCGTCGGTAATTGCAAGACTGAATTCATCGATGGCGAGCAACTCTACTGGTACCCAAACCTGCCAGCGCGACGTCGCGCTGGCGATCGATAACACCTACAACTTAAGGAGCATATCTATGCCTACCAAAACCCAGTCGAACAAGAAACCATCTTCCACCAACCAGCCAAAAAGACAAAAAGAGTCGAAGCAACCCACGGAGGCTTTTCGCGCAAACCGAGGTGCGGGATCGAAGTCCAAATCAAAGTCATTGACGAAGGAAACCAAGGCCACAAAGGCA
>JAUIEW010000077.1 GCA_030429365.1 Phycisphaerae bacterium | reverse complement strand
GAAGGTTCGACGAGCATCGCCCCGCGCCACTCGATCTTCGGCATGTCGTAGTCTTCATTCGACACGCCGTGCGAACGCCGGGCCAACACCGTCTCAACACGCTCCGCCAACCGCACTTTGACGGCCAACTGCCGCCGATCGCGAACGTAAGCCAGATCGATGTCACGACCGATCGGCGTCTCGCCAACCAAGCGAATCAGATGATCCGAATTGTGCACGGGCTGACCGTCGAATTCAATAATGACATCGCCAACTTTTAAGCCAGCGCGAGCGGCAGGAGAAGCCGACGCATCGCCCGTCAAGTCTCTGATCAGTGCACCGCGCCCATCCGTGTCGGCGATCGTCACACCCAAGAAGCCATAACGCACAACTCGGCCGTCTGCCAACTCCGCAATGATTCGCCGCGTCCGCGACGAAATTGGAATTGCAAACCCCAACCCTTCGTCCACACCGGAACCCGACACCATCGCCGTGTTTACACCGACAACGCGGCCATTCAAATCAAACAGCGGTCCGCCACTGTTACCGGGATTGATGCTGGCATCCGTCTGAATGAGGTTGCCGTAATATCGGTCGTTGTTCTCGGAAGAAATCAAACCGGTCAGCGATCGGCCCATCGTTCCGACCGTGCCGAACGACACCGACGTGTTGCCGTCGTCGTTGGCCAATCCAAATGGGTTGCCCATCGTAAAGACCCATTGTCCCATCCGCACTTCCGAGAGATCGCTCAGCGGCGCGACGCGAAGATTCTGGGCATCGATTTTCAAAACGGCGAGATCCGAACGTGGATCGAACTGAACGACATGTGCATCGTAATTTCGCCGCGATCCGTCGGACACCACGACGGTGATTTCGTCGGCGCCTTCGACCACGTGATGGTTGGTGATGATGTATCCATTGGAGCGATAAACCAGCCCGGACCCCTGACTATGCGGGACCATACGCTCGCCACCGCGCCGCATTTCGAACAACCGCCGCGTACTGATGCTCACCACCGAAGGCCGCACATTGTCCGCGATTCGCTCAAACGTCCGCTCCAACTTCTTCATATCGGGTATGCTGTACAGGTCGTCGGCTGTCGCGAGGGCAGCCGGACACAGTAGCACTGCAACGATTGCAAGTCGGAAGAATCGGCCCGAAGGCGTTCGGGCGCTGAGGCGTTTGGTGTTCGGCGAATCGACGTAGGGCATAGGCGAACCTCTCTGGCGTCGCGTGTGACTATCAATTGGGCCTGTTGTTTGTATTATATCTGCCCACCTCGCCCCGTCTCGAAAAAATCGGGTTTGTGACGAATTCGAGATGGTGGTTTGGGGCAAAACGGTTTGTGATTGCGAAAATGGGAACTCTGTCGCCGTAGCGAGATGGCGTTTAAGAAACGCAGTTTGAAGTGGATCAGCACACCCTCGACAAGTTGAAGTTTGATAACGTCCGAGAATCCCTCGCCGACTGCTGCGCCTGCACGCTTGGTAAGAATCTCGCCCGCCGCCTCACGCCCAGCAAACGGGGGGAAACCATCACGCGCTGGTTCGACCAGGTTCGTCAGATGCAGGACGCGTTCGAAACCCGAGGGGCGATACCTTTGGGGGGTGTGCACGATATCCGCCCCGCACTTGCGGCTTCGGGTACGCCAGCCGGTCTTGATGCGGGCGAACTTCACGAAGTTGGCGAAACGCTCAAAGCGACTGCCGCGATCACCCGTTGGCTTGAATCGATCGGTGAAGCGTATCCACTCATCGCAAAGGCCGGCGAGCGCGTGGGCGATTTCAGCCCGTTGGCCGAACAAATCGATCGCACCATCGACGAGCGCGGACAAGTGCGCGACGACGCCAGCAAGCGCCTCCTCGAGTTGCGCCGAACCATCGAATCGCTGCGCTGCGAAATCGGTCAGATTTATGCGCGTATGCTTCGCAACCCCGAGATCACCCGCATCCTGCAATTTCCCAACACGACGCAGCGCGGTGAGCGCACCGTCCTGCCGCTGAAGACCGAATACCGCAGCCAACTGCGCGGCATCGTCCACACCAGCAGCGACACCGGCTCGACGCTTTTCATCGAACCGACCGAAGTCGTGCAGACCAACAACCAGATCGTGCAGTTGATCGACGAGGAGCACAAGGAAGTCATCCGCATCCTCGCACAGCTTTCGTACGTCGTGCACAAAAACGAACCGGCAATCACCGCCACGATCGAAGCGCTGGCGATCCTCGACCTCATCAGCGGCAAGGTCCGCTACGCCAAGCAGCGCGACTGCATCTGCCCGATCGTCGCGAAAGACCAGCAGCTTCTGCTGTATCAAGCCCGTCATCCGCTGCTGATCGACGTTTTCAAAGCCCAAGGTCGGCCCGTCTCCGACGTCGTACCGATCGACGTTCGACTCGGCGACGACTTCGACATTCTCGTCATCACCGGACCGAACACCGGCGGCAAGACCGTGACGCTCAAGACGATCGGTTTGATCGCGGTGATGGCCCAGTGCGGCATACCCATACCAGCCGGCAAGGGTTCGAGCGTTCCGGTATATCGTCAGATTCATATCGACGTGGGCGACGAACAAAGCATCGAACAATCGCTCAGCACGTTCAGTTCGCACCTGTCGAACATGCTGCGGATGCTCAATCAGATCAACAGCCAGTCGCTCGTGTTGCTCGATGAATTGGGCGCGGGCACCGATCCGGACGAAGGCGCGGCGATTGGGCAATCCATCATCGACGAGTTGTCCCGCATCAAGTGTCATGCGGTGCTCAACACGCACTTGTCCGCGCTGAAAGCCGTCGCGTTTTCGTACAACCGCGTCGACAACGCCTCGGTCGAGTTCGACGTGCAGACGCTCAAGCCGACCTACCGCCTCCGCATCGGCGAACCGGGCAACAGCAACGCCATCATCATCGCCTCGCGCCTGGGCATGTCGAAGCGGATGGTCAAGAGAGCCAAGTCGTACCTAAGTGGCCGCCACCGCGCGTTCAAAAAAGCCATCGAAGCCACGGTCGATTCGCGTCGTCAAGCCGAACGCGCCCGCATCGAAGCCAACAAGACCATGCTCGACGCTGAGCAGCAACGCATCCACTACGAAAACGAAGCCAGAAGGTTAGCCGCCATCCGCATCGCCGAAGAAGAATGGCACAATTGGCTCGGCACCCTCCGCCCCGGCGACACCATCTACGTCAAGAAGTTCGAGCGCTCGGCCAAGCTAGTCCGCCTGCAACTCCAAAAACAAACCGCAGTAATAGCCGCCGGCCACGTGGAAATGGAAGTCCCCCTAGCCGAGTTGCTACAATTAGATCGGGCGGGGAGAAGCCATTAGCGTCTGCTTGCCAATTGTGCCTGTTCTTAGCGATCGAGGAATTCACACATGCCCGATCCCGATGTCACGCGAATACTCCAAAACATCGATCTAGGTGACCATCGTTCCGCCGACCGCTTGCTTGCCATCATCTACGACGAACTGCGCTCGCTCGCCGAAGCGCGACTTGTCCACGAACGTCGCGGACACTCCCTGCAGGCCACCGCCCTGGTTCACGAAGTCTACCTCCGACTGGTGGGCCCCCATGGTGAACGCGATCGACAATGGGAGAACCACGGTCACTTTTTCGCGGCTGCGGCCGAAGCGATGCGGCGCATTCTAATCGAACATGCCCGGGCGCGCGGAGCTATCAAACGCGGCGGAGATGCACGCCGACTTTCGCTCGACGCCTCAATGCTGACGGTCGAACAGGTCCCGGCTGAAGTTCTCGATCTGCACGAGTCGCTGCTTCGATTCGAAGCCGAGGATCCGCAGAAAGCGATGCTGGTGAAACTGCGATTCTTCGGCGGGCTAACGCTCAAGGAAACCGCCGAAGTGCTGGGCCTAGCACCGACCACCGCCGACCGCCATTGGGCCTACGCCAAGGCTTGGATTTTTAAGGACTTATCGCGCGACGAATAATCTCTCAATTTCTCGTGGGGTTCCAAACGCCCGGTTTTCGCATTGGGATTCGGCGGACCTGAAGACTCAGTCCGTATTCGTTTGGAAGACGCACCCAGCGATCCGCTGTGGATCGACAGGGCGCGGATGCCGACTCACTCTGTTCGCATAGGAAACGAATCATGAAGCGCGATGCCGAATCCATCTTCAATGCCGCACGGAACGTTTCTCCCGAAGAACGCCACCGCTATCTCGAGGAGGTGTGCGGTGATGATGCAGCCCTGCGAGCCAAGGTCGAAACACTTCTCAATGCCGACGCGGAATTGGGTTCGTTCCTACAAACAACCGATCAGCCGGGCGCTACGCCACCCAGCATCGATTTAACCATCTCGAAAGAAAACACCGTCCGAGTCAGTATCGAAGACGAAAGCATCGATGGATACAAGATACTTCAGCGCATCGGTGAGGGGGGCTTTGGAGTCGTTTTCCTTGCCGATCAACGCGAACCTGTCCGCCGCCGCGTCGCAATCAAGATCATCAAGCGCGGGATGGACAGCAAGCAAGTGCTCGCCAGGTTCGATGCCGAGCGACAGGCCCTCGCGATGATGAACCACCCGCACATCGCCAGCGTGTTTGATGCCGGAATTACAAATACCGGCAAGCCGTTTTTTGCAATGGAATACGTCGTTGGCGATCCAATCACCGTGTTTGCCGACGCCCGCAAAATGGCCATCGTCGATCGGCTGACACTATTCACCCAAGTTTGTTCCGCCGTGCAGCACGCTCACACCAAGGGCATCATCCACCGCGATCTTAAACCGGCGAACATCCTCGCGAGTATGGTGGATGGCCGGCCCTTCGCGAAAGTCATCGACTTCGGAATCGCCAAAGCCACCACCGCTCCGCTCACTGAAAAAACGCTCTTCACCGCGCACCACCAGCTCATCGGAACGCCTGAATACATGAGCCCCGAACAGGCCGAAGGTTCGCCCGACATCGACACCCGAACGGATGTCTATGCACTCGGTGTACTGCTGTACGAATTGCTGACCGGCAGAACCCCGATCGACGGCACTCGCCTTCGATCCGCGATGTGGGCAGAAATGCAGCGCATAATCAAGGAAGAGGAACCGCCTGCTCCCAGCATCCGCCTCAGCAGGGAACTCGAGACCCTCGCCGCTACCGCCTCCGCTCGTCGCTCAGACCCCTCGCGCCTCAGCGCCATGGTGAAAGGCGAACTCGACTGGGTGGTGATGAAAGCTCTCGACAAAGACCGCTCTCGGCGATACGAATCCCCGGCCCAGTTCGCTGACGACATCGAACACCACCTGAAAGGCGAAGCCGTCCAAGCCGCACCGCCGAGTCGAGCATACCGCCTAAGGAAAACCATAAGAAAGCACAGGGCTGCAGTCATCACTTCCTCAGCAGTTGCGATAGCACTGCTGGTGGGCATCGCTACAACGACGTGGCAGTGGAGTAGAGCTAATCGTGCAAATACGGTTCTCCGAAATCAGGCGGCGCGCGCAGAAGAAGGGACCGGGAAGATGCTCGAAATCCTCACCGATGGCGTCACCAAAGGTCCGATCAAGAGTTACTTACAGGACGGAACAACAAAGGCAGATCATGATCCTCTCGGTGCTGCGATCGGATTCGGCGTTCAATTGGCGGAGTCACTGAAATCAGAACGCGATGAGCTCGAGTGGTCTGTCTATACCGCCAACCTCGCGCTTGCGCAGAATGCCATGGATAACGGCAACTGGCCAACGGCCCGGGAATACATCGCCAAGTGCCCTGAATCCAAACGGGGCTGGGAGTGGAAATACCTGAACAACAAAGCTAAGAGCGTCATCGCGGAGTTTCGAGGATGGAGCAGATTGAGTCCGGACGGAAAGCACATTTTGAACGTAAGTAGAACAACAGCTCAAGTGTACGATCTTGATGGGAATGCTATCGGGCCCACCATTCTTCCCGAGGGTGAGTCATTGCGATGGCAAGTCGGGGGAATTGTTGAATCCGTATTCAGTGCTGACGGATCGCGTTTTCTGCTTCGATATTCTTCCGATCGACCGTCTATTGATCTTAGAGTCTATGACGTTAGCGGGCAGCCAGTCGGAAGCGCGATTCAACATGGATCTATGGGGGACGAAATTGCAATTAGCGATGATGGGCAACTCATCGCAACTTCTTCGGCGGACTCCTTGCGCATCTGGAATACTCTAGGTGATTCTCTCTCTCCGCAGATTCCACAATCAACTCGTGTAAGGTTCATGCGATTCAGCCCTGGAGGTGAGAATCTTCTTGTTGTCAACGATGACGGTATGGCATCCCTACTCAATCTTGATGGACAACCTACGCAAAAAACGCTTAGACACGGCGCAGTTATCAATGGTGCCTATTTTAGCTCAGATGGATTGAGAATCTTTACCGTTTCGAGCGACAAAACCGCTCAGTGGTGGGATCTTTCAGGAAATCCGATTGGTAATCCCATGTATCATGACGAGGGAGTCTATGCCGCGGCACTCGACCCCAATCAACATTATGTGGTTACGGAGACTTGGTCAGCCATCTGTGTTCATGATTGGAATGGTTCCTTAGTCAGCAAATCATCCAACGACAGAAGTGCTTTCAATTTCATCTCCGTGTTAGGAGATATGTCTGCCCCAATTAATTGGATTGAAGAACTATTGTATGTGTACCCAATCAGCAAGCACCATTCAGTGTCGGCAAGTTTTGACGGTACTGGATCAATAGTGCAGTTCAATGACCATCGACGACGAAGTAGACTGGCAATGAGTCCTGATGGAATGAAACTTGCGGCGTGGACCGACCTTGGGGAACTCCAAGTTTGGGATAGCCATGGAAACCAGATTTGGAAGTCACATTCAAGGGGCTGGGACATAAGTTCAGAAGTTAAATTCGCTAATTCTTCTATTATATTCATTGATGAACCGTTCGGCCGCGAGGAAATGCGACGAGCTACACTTCGGAATACTGCTCTTGGCGTTGCCGATTTTGAAATTCGAGCGAATAATCACAAGCAACCAAAAGTTGAGTTCTTGATGGCACCGGACACTTTCCGTGCAGCGCAAGGCGAATCTTCACAGATTGGCGATGCTATTGACGTTGCAAATATCGCACCCGATGTCCGAATCTCTGCCCTTCACCCCGATCAGTCCCGGGTCGCGATCATTGCGACGGACAATACTGTTCGATTTTCGGATCTTTCGACCGAAAGAGAACTCGCCGTCATTCCCGTCGAGCTCGGTGTGTCTAACCTCAGCTTCACGAACGACGGTACTCGCCTCGTAATTGAATTTGAGAATGGGTCGGCGCGGGTCCTCGACACGCGTACGCCAGAGCAGCAAGCCGCCGACATGCAGCGCGAATGGGCGGAGCGGGGGCCAGCTGGCGCATATGTTGACGAGTTGATGATCGGCCCTGCTCCCACGGATGAACTGGAGACCATCATTCGAGCAGACCAATCGTTGACGCCGCTTCGCCGACTGGTGGCGACGGAGGTTTTGCAGGAACGCTTGATTACAATAAAGGCCAAAGCCGACAGGGCCTACGAATCAATTACAAAAGATGCAACGGACAAGCAGTCTGTCCAAGCCGCCGCCAACAAATACAACCTGCCCACACGGGCTAGAGAAATCCTCCTTACAAGAATCGCCGAGTGGGAATACATACCGCAGAAATGATCGGAAAATGGAGATTGAATGTAAGTGCCTACGGCAAGCACACTCTATTGACGCGACAAATCTTACGCGGTTAGAACGAATTCGTTGGTTTGGTTGGTGTACAAACCAACTTTGCCACGCACGCGGGAATAACGGCGGGGGCCTCGGTATGTCATGTGCCTATGCAGGCAACAGGCTTGCCGATATGATTCGTCAACGATTCTGATCACCTGTAGGGTCCGCTGTGCGGACCACCGGCATCACGGCCCACCAGCCGAGCGAATGGTCCGCACTGCGGACCCTACTTCAGCAGCGCGCTCTAGCATCCCGGAGTTTTATCCATGACGCTTCTTCTCATCCTTGGTTTCGGCACTGTGGCGGTGTCGTTTCTTTGTTCTCTTCTGGAGGCCTGCTTGCTGAGCCTGCCGCGCAGTCACGTCGAACTTCTGGTCGAGAAGGGAACGCGGGCGGGCGAAGTGCTGCGCGAGATGAAGAAGAACATCGACCGGCCGTTGGCCGCGATCCTGACGATGAACACCGTAGCCCACACGGTCGGCGCCATTGGCGTCGGGGCGCAGGCGGCGGTGGTCTTTGGCAACAAAGCCGTCGGCGTCACCAGTGCGATCATGACCATTCTGGTCCTGGTGGTCAGCGAAATCATCCCCAAGACGCTGGGCGCGGTGCACGCCCGGGCGCTGTCGGCGCCGGCCGCCATGATGATCCGCATCATGATTATTCTGTGTTTTCCACTCATCATCATGCTGGAATGGGTCAATCGGGCCATCGCTTCCAAGCAAAGGGAGGAGCGTTTAAGCCGAGCCGAGATACTGACGACGCTTCGCATGGGAGAATCGAGCGGCGCAATCCAGAATCGCGAGTTCCGCATCGCATCCAACCTGATTGCGCTGTCGACGATTCAACTGTCCGATGTCCTCACGCCTCGGACAGTTGTGTTTTCGCTTTCGGAAGATATGACGGTCGCGGAAGTGATCGCAGAGCACGATCCCATCCGATTCGCCCGTATTCCAGTCTTCGCAGCCGATTCGGAGCAGGTCACCGGATATGTCCCCCGCTTCGCCATTCGAACCGCACATCTCAACAACGAAGGTCACAAACGCCTGAAGGAAATCGCCAAACCAATCCAGGTATTTCCGGCGTTGGCCAAGGTGGCGGACGCCCTGGAAACACTCATCGAGAAAAGACAGCACATCATTCTGGTGATTGACGAATTCGGAGGCATGGCGGGCATCGTCACCATGGAGGACCTGCTGGAGACGCTGCTGGGCCAAGAGATCGTCGATGAAACCGACGTCGCCACGGACATGCGTGAACTCGCCCGACAACGCGCCGCCCGGCGCAGGCGACGGAAGGGAAAGAAGAAGTAAATCTGCAGATGTTTAAAGGGTGGAAGCTGGGCGTTGTGTCACGAAAGTTGTCATCGCAACTTCGGGTCGATGACCCGACCTAATCCGTCTCCTGCCGCCCCATGCCCGCCATTGCCGCGCACGCGGAAATGACGACTGGGCGTCGCAAGTTCGGATGGGCAGGCACATCAACTTAGTTAGAGTCTTGCGACGAACCGAATGGATTACCTCGTCTACCCTCCGAAGCGTCCCTTCTGCCGTCCCAATAAATACTTATCAAGATCAATGGCCAAACACACAAACTGGCGATCCCGAAGAACGGAACAAGAATGCGCCAGAACCACCCCTGAGCTTGCCTTGCGAGCAGCAAACATTCCGCCTTGGCCAGGACAACATTCGCCCCCAACTGGACTTCACAAACAATACCGCTGCGTTCCGTCGCGACAATCGAAATGTCGTTCCCAACGGAAAACACTTCGCCCAATGCTTGAACCGCGTACTCGAGCCAGTAGCGCTCGACGGTACCGTTGTGCGAAATATCGATATACTCACCAGTGACACTGAATTTGTGCGTTGACGATTTCGTCACCCTTCCGCGTTGTACGATCTTGCCGTTGACACGGAAGTCGGCCTGTTCAATTTGCCGAATTTGCTGCGAGGACCATGACCATGCGAGTATTGGAATCAGCAACAGGAAGGTGGAGCCGTAATCCAATAGGCGCTGTCGAGTTGGGTTCTGCTTGACCGCCATCATCAGTAGCGTTGCTCATATTACTTCGGCCGGCGCTTCGAATACTTGCCTTCCGACCGAAATGATGTTTCGCTTGCACGATCCGGAAGTCCTCTTATTTCCGTCCAGTATTCCTCGCGCACATCATCGTCTATCTCGACGATGCCGGGGTAGAGCGTGTCGTCGCCCGTTTTCTTGCAGCCGGAAATCCAATACTCGACATTCGTTTCAATGTTGAAGTAGTTGGCTTTGTACCCGTTGCCCTTGAGCGACTGAAACTGCTTGCCGCCATAGTGCAGCGTCTTGCCCGAATTCGAGAACGTCACCCGCCCGATCCGCGCAGGGCCAGCGAGGGCGTCCGGCTTGCATTCGATGTACATGATTCGACTTTTCATCCGCCTGCCCCCAATGGCGCCGCGCGTCCGTCGGATCGATGACCCGACCTACAGTTCTACAGTTCGCCTGAGAACGCGGCAGTGAACAATGCGAAGTCGCTCAAGTCGACATCGTTGTCATCGTCGCAGTCGGCGAGGATGCCCGATTGACAGCTTACGCCTGCGGGAGACTCCGGTCCACCCAAGCAATCGACGAAGTTGGTCAGGTCGCTGAGGTCGACATCACCGTCATCATCAAAGTCGCCGCATATACCATTGCCGTGAAACTCATACGCGCCCATATCGACAATCGAAGTACCACTGCTATCTCCGTCTGCGATGCGGGCTGCTCCTGCGAAATCCAAGTGCTCATCGACCAGCAAGAGACCATTGCTACCCGCGTCGATGGCTGGTGATGTCGGCGCGAGTCGCAGGTCGTCGTCAGCCGTTCCGCGAATGTCATCGGGTCCGTCCAGATCGACAAACTGCGGATCGACATCCTGGGCATCGCCGCCATTGGACCCGTCCCAGCTTTCGATGATGCAGTTCTTGATGTCATAGGTACCAAGCCCGACCACGAACGAACCCTGCCCGGGAAAGAAGGTACCGGTCCCGTTGCCATGGACGACCGAATTCGCAAACAGAACGTTCGTTCCGGTTCCGTTCATGACTGTCGGCCAGAATCCGAAGTCTGAAAGACTGTTGTTCGCGAACGTGCAGCCGACAATCTCGGTATTGGCGAAGCACAGGACCGCACCGTCGTTTCCAACGAACCGGCTGTTGGTGAGTCGCGGCAGGAAGTTCGGATCATTGCCCTGGATCATGCTGTCGAAGTAGATCGCCCCACCGCCATCACCGACGGCTGAGTTGTTGATGAAATCGCATCGATCGATCCAAGCCGTCCCGTCGGCAAGGTAGCACCCCCCACCGCCGCCGACGCACTGGTTGTTTTCGAAGCGTGACTCGGTCACCACCACGTTGCAATCGCGCGAAAAAATTCCGCCGCCCGACGAACTGCTGATCACGCAAACGCTATCGCGGAACACACATTTTGAGATGTTGGCATTGACGTTTGGGAGATCGGGAGAGTTGAACAACAACCTCCCGAAGAATGCCGAACCGATCGCAACGAAGTTGCCATTGAACTCGCAGCCAACCAGAGATACGTCGCTCTCTTCATAGACCGCCAGCCCGCTCCCCCAATTGTCTCCGCGGCATTCGACGAATTGGCAATTTTCAAACGTTGGCGCTGCGCCCATGACAGCCATCCCTCCGCCACCGTTGTCCGATCGGCCCCACCTTGCAACGAGGTTGCGAAGTTGCGGTGCTCCTCCGGAAACGCGCACGCATCCGCCCGACCGATCCCAATTGGTGCTACCGGGTATTGTCCGGGCGACGCCGGAGCGAATCTCGAATCCGTCGAGGATTGTGCTTTCGTCGCAGTCGGTCAATTCAACGACATGAAGGGTGTTGTCGATGCGATTGGGTGCAAGCCCGATGTCGCTGACGGGCCCATCGTCATCGTTGAGGTCGCCGGAGAGAATCGTGAGGTTGGCGACAGGGTCGCGCTCGTCAAGCGAGACGGCTCCACTGGCGAATCCTCCGTAAACGCGTGTGCCGGAAGGTATGTCGAAGCTCAGACTGCGATCGCCAGCGGGCGGCGCAGCTTTATAAACGCCAGCCGCCACCCAAACCTCGTCGCCAGAACCAGCCACCGCAAGTGCGGCATGCAACCCAAGCGAACCTTGAAACGCATTCGCCCAGGACGATCCATCGTTGGCCCCTGTCGCCAATGAGGCATCAACGTAAAAAGTCGCGGCATCGACATCAGCCGCCAAGCCTACCAAAGCAACACAAATCAGAGTTTTCCGCGCGAACCAACACCGCCATGATCTTTGGACCACAATTATCCCTTCCCAAGATGTTCGCCCGGAATCATGAAACGCTGCGGAAGATTAGAAGTGAAGTCCGCTCCTGCAGGTTCCCCTCAAGTTGCATTCTATCGAATTGGGATTCGAGACCGAAGCACAATGAATCGGATATGATTTCGACGCATAGAGGCAATTCTCGTTTGCAAGTGCATCTTCCAAGAATCCACGCCGCCATTTGTGTCATTCCCGCGCACGCGGGAATCCAGAATTGGGCACGAAACCTGTTGGACTCAGCGCCAAATACGAGCGCGGTCGACATATCACAGTTGGTCGCGATGGAAAAACTGGATTGGCATTCCCCTGGATTCCCGCTTCCGCGGGAATGACGGCGCTCTAATCATCCAATACCTGAATCGTCACCGTCTCCCGTTTGGCCGGTTCTTTCTTGGGCATGTGCACCGTTAGCAAACCAGCGCGGCAGGTGGCGGTGATGGCCGACACGACGATCGGTTCCGGCAGCGCGATGCGTCGGGCAAAACTGCCGAAGCGGCGCTCGGCTTTTAGGTATTCGCGGTCGCCTTCTTCGTCGAAGTCAGCCGCCTTCTGTCCACGGATGACCAGCTCGCCGTCTTCGTGGGTCACTTCGATGTCATCGACCTTCAACCCCGGCACCTCAGCCGTCAACACGTAACCGGTGGCCTCCTCATAGACATCGATCGCCGGCGCCCAGTTTTGGCCGTCGAGCGGTGCGGTCGAAATGCCCGTGTGCCACATACGGCCCAGCATCTGTCCGATTTCGTCCTGCAAATTGGCGAGACTGCGGGGGATGGCTCTGCTTAGTGGTGGAAGGCTCATGGCGGCATCCTTTGAATTGAAATGTCACTGATGAAGGGGCAGACCCGGCTTGAGGTCGCCTTTGGCCAACGCGTCTCCCTCAGCCGATACCCGCGCCCCTTGTAATATTGCTGGCCCAAGGAAGGATTATACCCGTCACACGCTTGAATTCGACCCACAAATGGGGCGGTTGCGACCCCAGATTCCGGATTCTTTTCAGAAACTGATGGCTTGCCTGCAATGCCCAAATGAGTCTCGGTGAAGTTCGCATTTGCAGACCCACCGGAACTCATTGGCGGCCTGATTGGTTGCGGCGGGCTCGATTCGCAGAATCGTTCCCAACCGCACCGGGCTGATGGGGATTGGCCCGCAACGAATTCAAAGAAAGATGGAGACTTTTGATGCGTAGAAGTGCTTCGCTGAAAACAAAAGCTGTAAGAACAGCAACCTTTGCGATGACCGTGGCCGCAATGTTGACCGGCTGCACAAGCACACCGAATCTGTCGAGCAACTGCCCCTCAAATTCGGAGACATTTGCCAAGCTCAATGCTGCAGCGTACGCCGTCGTTTTCAGCGTCCGGGTCGGACCAGGCGAAAACGACATTCAATACCTGACACTGGGAACGGCGTTCGCCATCGGCGACCGATTGTTGGCCACCAACGCGCACGTCACGGAATTCTTTAACGACGTCGGTGGCATTCCAATTGAGGAGGTCGTCGCGGTTCAATCCGGGACGGGCGAAGTGGTCACGCTGCTTCGGGCATTGACGCATCCGGATTACACGGGCGACCCGGTCGCCTCGCCAGACATCGGACTGTTTACGACTCAGGAAGAACTGCCCAGCAAGCTGACCATCGCGACCGACGCCGAACTATCCGACCTCGACCTTGGTGATGATCTTCTCCTTTCGGGCTTCCCGGGCGACGTTCAGGAACTCTTCGAGATCACGCCCGGCGTAACGGTTCCGCAGGCCACATCGCTGACCGGTCAGATTTCAGCGTTTCGCAATCACGATACGCAGCAAGTCGTCGATACCGACAACATCGATGTGATTCAGCATCAGATTCCAACCACGCCCGGAACAAGCGGATCGGCGCTGGTGCGCTGCGGCAAAGTGGCGGCTGTCCACAACGCCGGCACGGTGACGATCATTGTGACGGTCGATGCGCAGGGCAACCTGACGCAGGACCGGACGGCGGCGGCCAACAACAACTTCGGCGTACACGCGAAGTACCTGCGAGAGATGATTGGATTGTTTGAAGACAATTCGATTCAGGGATTTGAACTGCCACCCACCAGCGATGGCGGCAACAATGGTGGTGGCGGTGGCGGTCAGCAGGGAACCGCGTTTAGCGGGACGTATGTGGGAAGCGTCGGCCCGCCGGCCAACCAGAACACCTTCACGTTCACCATCGATAACAACGGTGCTTTCTCAGGGACGAGCACCTGGGCAACGGGAACCTTTACCCTGACAGGAAGCGTCAACGTGGCTGGCACGGTGAATTTCAGCGACAACGCCAACGTGTTAATTCAGAACTTCAACCAGGGAACGTACACGGGTTCGATCAACGCGACGACGGGCGCCGCCAGCGGGCAATATTTTGAAACCGACAACGGCGCGCAAGTCAGCGATACGTTCAGTTGGACGGCGACTCGACAGTAACGACGTTTCGATTCAATTAAGAAAACGCAAGGGCGCCTCGACTCATAGAGTTCGAGGCGCCCTTGCTTCGTTTGGGTGCCCCACCCTTTCAGGGTGGGGGACGGACAGCTTGCCAGATGCATTCGGCAAGCCCAACAACGCAAGACAATCGAAACGCTCCGGGATCCTTCAGTTAGAAGAACCAGACAACACCACTCTGTTCAATCAGTCCCCCACCCTGCAAGGGCGGGGCACCAACACCGGCGCTTCAATGTTGCCTTGCTTACTTTGGCATCTTCAATCTTGCTTTCAAGTTGTGCGGGCAGTTTGGATTCATGCAGCCGCGAGGTTCTGGTTTTGGTCCGAGGATCGTCGGCTGAATGCTTCGCACCGACGGTGTTGATGGCGTGCATTCGCTTGACGTACCGGCCATCGGCAAGCCGACATCGTCGAGAATCGCAATGTCGAGGTCCGAGATCGAATTGCGCACACCCCAGTCGATGATTGGGTTCATCAACGTGACCAAGTCCAAGTGAGCGGGGTCGGCCAACGGTACATTTGAACCGTGGACAGCCACCGCTTCCGTGCCGACGAAGAACATCGAACCGCTAACCACTTCAATCTGATCGTCAAACGTCGAACCGAACTCGCCAATCTCGCCCGTTTCGGCGTTGCGCAGACCATTGTACGCAAACGCGTGCCCCATCTCGTGGGCGAGGATCGAATATGCATCCAGGTAGCATTGCCACCCACCGTTGAACTCGCATTGCGGGACCGGCTCGGTGCGGGCGGCAGGATCAGGGTCAAACCAATAATTGTTGATCAGCGTATCGATGTCGAGATTAACCTGCGCGTCAGCCGTATCGCCATTGGGGTCAACACCCGTGCGAATCTCCGACGCCACGCCCTGCTCGAAGACGAGGAAGTCGCCATTGTCGCGGACAAAGACCGACGTCATGCTGGCTGCCGTCGCGGCGGCGACCTCGTGGTTGATGAACGACAATTCAATTTCAATGCTCACCGGCGTCGGTGCTGACAGATATGCAGCCCAATCATTCGATGCCTGGACCAATGTGCGTTCGATGTCTTCGTAGTATTCGGTGAACTGCGAGTCCGGATCGTTGAAATTCACCACGAATGTGATCGGCGCACCCTCGCCACCGCCCAAAGCGGCTTCTCCAAACCCGCAACCGCATTCACCGGGCGCCGTCTTGAATGGGTCGCTTGGGCAGCCGTCGTTGCAGTCGGGCGTTCCGTCGTCATCTTCGTCCGCATCGCTCTCACCGCATCCGCAAACGCCTGGGCTGGTCTTGTTCGCGTCGTCCGGACACCCGTCCACGCAGTCGGCCGTTCCATCCTCGTCGGAGTCGGTATCTACCGCCGTGCAACCGCAATCCCCCGCTTCCGTTTTCTCCGCGTTGTTCGGACATTCATCAACACAGTCGGGCGTACCATCTTCGTCCGTATCATCATCCGCTTCCGAGCATCCACACTCGCCCGCTACCGTCTTCAACTCGTTTGAAGGACACTCATCGTTGCAGTTGGCCACGCCGTCCTGGTCGGAATCGGTATCAAGCTCGCCACATCCGCACTGTCCGGGCTCGGACTTGGCGGGGTCTTCTGGGCAACCGTCCTGCTCGTCGGCCACACCGTCACCGTCGGCATCCTCGACTAGCGTTGAGAATAAAACATTGGGGTTGTCACTTCCCGCGCCAGTGCCATTGCAGGCTGCCGCCAGCACCAGCGCCAAGACGAAAGGGACGATCAATGCAAACTTGAACCGAGACATGTGGAACTCCACCGAAACAGAGAATTCAAAATGCGAGAGAATCCTGGTCCAGACCGTCTGATACGGCGATCAAGCGGACCTCGGGAACGTCGCGGTGAAGTCTACGATTGGGAGATTCTGCATTGGGCGGACGTCAATCGACAGCAAGCGCGTTTGATCTAAGCAACGTCCGATAGGACTTTCTTCGAGTTGACGTCATTTGATTCAAATGGTCGCGGTTAATTACCGGGCACGCCTCGATAAACCGCGCGCTCCAACGATCCACGCGCACAAAAAGACCCGGCAGATGCGTCATCTGCCGGGTCATTAAGATTACTTTCGTACGTCTTGCCGTCGCTGGTTTATTCGGTCGCCCGCATCAACTCAGCGTAGTCTGCCAGATCGACGTCGTTGTCCTCATCTTTGTCGGCACGGGCACAAGGGGCTGACACCGCGATACCGGGACCGGTGAAGCAATCGTTAAACACGCGAATCGCGGTTCCGTCGAAATAGTCCATCGCCAGATTGAAACTGTCGGCACCGATTTCCGAACCCATGAATCGACCAGGAATGTCGTCACCGGTGGGATGGATACCGCCATAGATGCGCGACAGACTGGTCTCGTCGGATGCGTCGTAGTACCGGGCCCACTGAAGTACGATGTCTTGACTCGGGCCTTCCTCAAACACAAGGAACTCGTTTTGAGGACAATGGAATTCGCCCAACCCGCCGGGGAAGAACTCCGAGCCAGTGATTCGAGTCAACAATTCTGCCGAAGCCCGACTGAATACACTGTGTCCCGATACGTATCCGGGAAACGGCGGCGATACGAAACTTGGGCGCTGGTAAGGCCACCAGTTTTCCGCGAGGATCCAGCCCGCGCCAGCCGTATCTGTCTCAGGATCGTTGATGAAATCGGGGCCGCGCCAGGCCTTCACCGCAATCTTGCCTTCAGACCCTGCAAGATGCTCATGCCTTTCTCCGGGGGCTGTCGAACTTGCTGTTACAAGTTCGATCTTCCGTGACTTGAGATTGAGTCCCTGTGGATGAAAAGACGCGGCGAGCGGATCCGTGCATTGTCCCAAGTCGGCCATGTAACGAATCGCCGACACCGGCCGAATGTAGTCATACCAGCCCTTCACGCCCCATGCAGAAACAGCGGAGTCGTGAACTGTCGACGAAAGTGCAAGGTAGAGCTTCACATCCCATTCAAGATCATCCACGATCGGTCCCGTACCCCCAATGCGCTTCTCGAATCCCGGATAGGATGAAACGTAATTGGCGATTGTAAACCAGTGTCCCGGCGGCGTTTCAGAATCCGGACCATCAGCCCAGAATTCCGCGAGCACGCGATAGTAATCACCAGCCGGAATTACCTGGGGCGTGTAGAACTCCCCGGTGATGGGATTCTTGTCATACCCATTGCCGTCATTGGTCCCCAACGTGTTGTTGCCCCTCGATGCAGGCGAAATGTCTATCATCGAACCGTCGGTCGGGTCCAACAACCCGGACCACTCAACAACCTGCTCAAAACCCGATTTATAAAGGTCTTCCGTAGCAGTCCCGATCATGGGCGGCGGACCGGGATCGTGATACACCCAATAGTCAAATCCCTGACGATGGTAAATCGTGAGGTCTTCATCATTGAGCGCAAACGCGGTGACAATTCCCCACTCGGGACTGAGTGCATCCGGATATCCGAATGGAATGACATTGCCTCCCTGATCGATGAAGAACTGCAGCGCCAGCGGTTGCCAGCGATTTGGATCCGTGATCTCCGGGTTGCCGGGAAGCGAAGGCACCAGCGGCTGATTCACCGGAACGTAGAACTGGTTGGCATAACCGCCAACCTCATTCGAGTTGTCATTCAATCCGAATGTCAGGATGTTTTGCGCGATGCGGTTTCCGATCGACGCGGGTGTGTTCAAACCGGTCGTGGTGATGTTCGTGTCGTAACCGAGATCGGCCATCTTCGCGTCGAACGCAGGCAGAGAGATTGCCGCGCCCGGCGAGTTGGCAAATCGCCAGGACAGAATGCGATACATCGCGTAGCTGATCGTCTCTTCACGGGCAGCCTGCACGTCGACGGCCGTGTGGTACTCGTTCGTCATGTACGGGAATGCATCTTCGCCATACACCGCCCAGGCGTCGTACATCGCAATTGACGTATGCCAGAGATTGCGGGCGTGCATCGTCGGTCGAGCGAAGTCTTTCCGAATGGCATTCAATAGAACTTCGTTCCATTCTCGCGCGATCGACTCCGTGGCGTGTGCTTTTTGAATGTCAGTCATCACAATGCTGACAATCAGGCAGGCGATTGATGCACGGAGCATCCCTGCTCGAAAACTCAATTGCGAATTAAACACGTTCTACCTCCTCGTAAAATCACGGGGACCGTTGATGTCCATGCAAACGCAGGCACAATTCTTGGTGCAACAAATCTGATTTTGGTTCCTGTGTTGCCCGGAAGCTTGATTGGCGACCCCAGCCAGCAATCCCCGTTTGGCCTATAGTTGGCAGTATAGGCACCGACACATCCTCGATACAAGTGTTAGTTTGCCACTTTACCTGCCCGACACCACGAATCGCCCCCCATCGCCCTGAAATGCCAACTTGAGTCGCAGCGGTGACTGGGATCAGACCGATTCCTTCTCCGGAGAGAAGAAATCTGGACGATGGGCGCCACTGGATATGGGACGGAAACGTCGGAAACTGCCAAGCCCAGCGGGCCGCCCCCGCCAAGTAACCGAGCGGTTTGCAACGCCAAGCGAAACGAACTTGCTGCAATGTTCGCACCCGGCTTGAAGATACCGATCGTTTTTGGTCCAAGCGTCAAGCCGGATCCGTTCACCGATGCGTTGTGACCCGCATCCAACAGAGTTATCATTCGCCGCTCGAATTGAGCGAGTACAAACACGTCCGTAC
>JAUIEW010000076.1 GCA_030429365.1 Phycisphaerae bacterium | reverse complement strand
TTCAGGCGAGTCAGCGATGGCATCGCGCTGCGGTTGTTTCGATTTCGATGGTGATGATGATGTTGACACTTCCGACTACGAAGTGATCGAACCGGAATTCGAATCCAGTTAACTTGATTCAATCGCCTGCCGTGATGGGTGAGGCGTTCCAAACATGCAGGCGGTGGTGGACCAGAACATCTGGCTCGCTGTCGCCTGCTCGTCGTTTGGGGGCGCGACACAACGGTGCGGAAACGTCACATGCCAATCCATGTCGCCGCTGTGTAACAAGCCGTTGGCGGCCGGCCCGCGAGCAGATACAGTTTGCGGGCCTAAAATCGGAAATCGGATCCGAAGGCAATGGAATTGAGATCAATCTACAACGGGAGTACGCCATGAAGAACATGTCATTGAAAACGCAAGTGTGTGCGGTCTTGCTTGCAGGAATCTGTGCCGGCCCCGCGTCGAGTGCATTTGCTGCTGAACTCACGATTGACGGCGGGCATTCGAGCGTTTTGTTCCGCGTGATGCACAAGAATACCGCGCCATTCTATGGCCGCTTCAACGACGTCAGCGGAACGTTCACAATGGCAGACAACCCGGCTGACTCATCATTCAATGTCGTCATCAAAACCGAAAGCGTCGACACAAACAGCAAGAAGCGCGACGCCCATCTCAAGAGCCCCGACTTCTTCAACGCCCGCGAATTCCCGACGCTAACTTTCAAGAGTACGAAGGTCGAAAAAGGCGACAAGGACACGCTCAAAGTCACTGGCGATCTCACCTGCCACGGCGTCACCAAGTCCATCACGGTTGACGTCACCCAGACCGGCGCTGTGAGCGGTCCACAAGGCGAGAGCAAAGGCATCGAAGCCATTTTCACGATCAAGCGAAGTGAATTCGGAATGGAGTACGGACTGGAAGCCCTCGGTGACGACGTTCGCGTGATTGTCGCCCTCGAAGGCGTGAAGCGCAGCTAAGCGTTTTCTGCTGAAAGTCCAGCACCATGGAATTTACGTTTTTGCTGCGTGGCGTTGCTGCTCCCGTCGCAACGCTCGTTGTTTTGATACTGATCGGCAATCGGTTCTGGCGCTTGAAGGATGAGCGCCAGGCCGATCCTTTGCCGCCGCTCGTTTGTGGTATCGCCCTGACCGCAGCCTTCATCGCCATGTTTGACTGGCCCGGCCTTCCGCCCAAAGAACATTGGCAATGGATACTCGTTGTCATTTGGAGCGCGACGGCGGCAGCCCTAATCATGCCTCTGATCTCACGCATCACGATCCTTCGTCTGATCGTGTGGATTGCGACTTCCTTGACGCTCGCATGGCTGGTCTTTCCAACCTGGGAGATTTTCGCCGACAAACGCAGTTGGTGGATCGGTGGAATTGCCATCGCCGTTTTCGCCAACCTCGAGTCCACGTCCCACCTGAGTCGAAAGCAACACGGTTTGTCGCCGCTATTTATGGTGACGATCGGCATGATCCTGACGTCCATTGTCGTCGTGTTGGCCAATCAAGCCAAGTTCGCCCAGATCTGCGGATCGATTGCTTCCGTGCTCGGATTTCTATTCCTTGTGTGCCTTCGGTTGGACAGTCGGGAACCGATTCGAGGGTCGATGGCGTTCCCATCGATTCTGATTCCGGTCCTGGCATTCCTTGCTTACTTCTTCAACCCCGACTCGGATGGCGAAACTTTCCCGACGGCCTATGTGCTGACTTCAGTCACGCCGTTGATGGTTGCGATCGCGACACTTTGTCCAATGGGTAAACTCAAAGGATGGAAGCGATTCGCCATTGCGCAGGCTTTGTCCATTGCCCCGGTGGCGATTGCTGTGGTGATGTTGTTGATGACGATGAGCGCGGAAGATCCGTACTCGTATTGACTACGATCGACTGTCAGGTGAACGCAGCGATCGCTAGAAGGTAATTTCGACTCGGTTGCGACCGTCCTGCTTGGCGTCGTACAGGCACTCGTCGGCCCGGCGTATCAACTCCTCCGCATTGACGGTTTCTTCGGTGAAATTGACGTGGGCAGCCCCCAGACTTGCCGTGAATTGAAGCGGCGTCCCGTTGTGTTGGAAGCGAATCTTCGACACGCTCTCGCGCACCTGCTCTGCCAACTCGCGAAGTTTTCGGGCGGACGATTCCGCCACGATGATCGCGAATTCCTCACCGCCATAGCGGGCAACAAACCGCGACTCCTCGACGAATCCGTCAACGCATGCCCCAACGCGCCGTAGGGCTTCGTCGCCGGCTTGGTGGCCGTGGGTGTCATTGAGCTTCTTGAAGTGATCGATGTCCATCATGATCAATCCAAGTTCACCGCGCAAATCGATGGCGTCCTGAACGGTGTTGGCCAAATGATCGTCAAAAGCCTGGCGGTTCGCGACCCCGGTAAGCTTGTCTGTTTGCGCACGTTGCCGCCACGATTCGATCTGGCTCTGAGCCGAAACGCGTTCCTGCTCGGCGCTCATTGACAAGTGCGTCAACTGCATCATCGCCGAATGCCGAAGCTGATCGAATGAAATCTCGTCGCCCAGATCGACGCTGAACATTTCAGCCGCTTCGTTTACATTCTGGTTGAGGACTTCCATCACGCTGTCAAGAAACTCACGAGTGACGCCGCACGCCTTCGCAACGGAATTGAAAATATCTTCCGAACATGCAGGATCAACATCGCCAGAGAACAGGCCCGCGATTTCAGACGCGGCATTGAGGATGGTGCCCAAGGCTTTGGCTCGGGCGTCCAGTTCCTCCAGGCCGTTACCGTGGTGCGCACGAATGGCGTGACTCATCGCCTCAGGCATGCTCCAATTGGCAAGCATCATGGCGCTAACATCGGCGTGCGTAATCCCGAGTACTTGCTCTTCAATTTCATGGATGCGGCCTTCACCGGCGAGGTGCCGTTCGATAACTTCGTCGTATTGTTCCTGATTGTGGCGTTCTGCAGCGATCATGCCAATGTCGCTGAGCAGCCCCCCAACGAACGCCTCGTCTTTGCGAACGCCACCGAATTCCTGCGCGAACTGTCGAGCGGCCACCGCTGTCGTCAACGAACGTCGCCAGTATCTCGGATAGTCAAACCGTCCCTTTTTTCCACCTTTGACGGTGTCCGCCAATGCGAATCCGAGCGCCATGACTTTGACCGTGCGGATTCCAAGCACCACCATGGCCTGCGGAAGAGAACTGACTGTCTTTGACATGCCGAAAATCGAAGAGTTCGCCGATTTAAGCATTCGAAGCGTGAGTGCCGGATCCGCCGAAATCGCATCTGCAACATCTTGAATATCGATGTCATCTTCCCGACACAGTTCGATCACCTTCAACGCGACTGCCGGAATCGACGGCAATGCGTCCGAGTTTACGATGGACGATAATAGCGCTGTATTCACCGGATCAATCTCACAATCATCATTTCCAATGCCAAAGCAATTGCCGGCCGAACTGTACCGATGCCTGCCGCCTTCAACCACTCCGTTCAATAGAAGGGTGGTTCATGTCAATAAAATCGACTTTTTCGCGCTTTGGCTTTGACGAACTATTCCGCCCATGAATCACGAATCTCTCTCCCGCTCCGAAAGCCGCTTCCTGCACTCACAAAGCGGGAATCGATTGAGACATTCTGACGGTTCGCGAGCGCGCAGAATCCGCTCTGCAGGCGGAATTATCGGCCGTCTGCGGCGATCGGCATGGTTTTCAGCATGAATAATTAAAGACGTTCGACCGAGCCACCGAATGGCCTGTTGTGTCACTTAGATCTGAATTTAAAGAGCAAAACGGAGAATCAAATATGGCAGCTTCAAAGAAAACCACTTACGCAAGTGTCCGTGCAAACTTCCAGAAAAAAGCCAACTTCTTCAAAACATTGGCCAACCAGACGACCGGTTCAGCTTCGAGCCACCGTCCGACCCCATCGCAGCTCAACTCGTTCTCAAAGTGGATCGATAAGGGTGCCGTCATTCAGAACGTTTCGCAGACCCAGCTGAACCGTTGGGCCGGCTCGACCTCGAAGAACAAAACCCAGAAGAAAAACTGGAGCGTCGCTTCAGCCAAGACGACCCTGGCCAAGCAGTTCGGTAAGAGCAGCATCAAGGCCGTCGCCTACAACAAGTCGGGTGGATTCATCGTCGCCACCAGCCCGACCCGCAACGGAAAGAACTTCCGTTTCCCCACCCGCTAAATGTTATTCGCATAACTGCATAGGTTCGCAAACGGCGAACCTTTTCGGTATTGTGTGACACAGCAAAAAGAGAGAAGGCGATCTGCGGGATGCAGGTCGCCTTCTTTCTGCGCGCCGATTGTTCGACCATGCGCGTTAATCACGTGTGAACACAAACAGGTCTTGATAAGGGAGCAACTCACTCTCCTGACGGCTGAGCGAAAACCCTGACGCCCCCAACATCTCGATGACTTTTTCAGGCGCGATCTTCATCCACTCTGGCGGTCCGACAGGTAGTTCGCCCGGCTTGAATTCAATGATCGCAACCTGCGCCCCAGGCTTCAACTGATCGTGAAGCAGCGACAACCACGCCCCGGCGTCTTCGATGTGATGCAGAACATTGCAAATAAACACCCAATCTGTGTCGTTCGGGATCGTCGGATTATCGGGCTTCGCCAGCATTGCGGTGACGTTTTCAACTCCCTCCGCCTCGGCACGCCCCTGAACGTGCGCGATCATTTCGGGCTCGACGTCGAGGGCGGTCACCGTCCCCCGGGGCAGCGCCTTGGCGAACCGGAACGAGAAGTACCCCGATCCAGCGCCCACATCGGCCAACGATTCTGTGCCGTTCAATCCCAGCGCCGTAACGACCGCGTCTGGCTTTTGCCACTGGTTTCGATCCTCCCGGTCCAGATGATCGATGTACTCTTCCACACTCGCGAAGGGTTTGTGATTGTGGCCGTGCTGGTGCGTTTCCACCTTGTTGTGCATTGGGCAATTGATTGGAGTCTGATTGTCTGAATGTTCGTGATGGTGTCCTGAAGTGTCCGCTTCCACAGGTCTATCCGTTTGTGTTGAATGTTGCTTATGCGATCCTGCGCTTTCCGCACAACCGCCCAATTGACATACGATCATCAGCACGCTACCTGCCCAGATCGACTTTTGCATGGGATGATTCTCCAATTGATGTGCACCGTTTAGTGACTCACGCTTCACTCGTTTCGTGACGAAACGCAATTTTGCAGACGCCACTCGTACTTCGCCGACCGACGGCTGACAACGCCTCGCGGTACTGCGACGGCGCATACGTTTCAACCCGAAGCCCGCTGATATCCAACCGCCCCTTTTTGATTAGATCGAACACGATCTCATAGGTATGACGCCGCTCGCCATCCAACTCTTCAAACTGGCGGCCATAGGCGCCAAGGACGCTCAACTCGCTGAACCAAAGCGCGGTCGTATCAACCAAGGCGATATGCGATGTGCCGGCGGCGACAACCGTCCCGCGCCCTTTGCAGAACTTCATCGCGTTGGCCAGACTCTCGCCCGTACCCACGCAGTCGAAGACAACGTCTGCTCCGCCGATCATCCATTGGTTTCCAAACTGACCAGCCACCCGCTGCCGTCCCAGTTGACTCGCGACGCGTTCAAACAATCCGGCGCGCGACAGTTCCCTGGGCGCGACGATCACATCATCCGCCCCACACGCCGTAAGAAAATCTACCTGACTTTCGCTTCGAGCAACGATCGAAACGCGAGCCCGCGAGCCCAAGGCGCGTATGCCCATCAGAACGCCCTGCCCAATGATGCCCGCCCCAACCACTAGAACAAGCTCGCCATCGGTCGGAACGCGCCGCAGCACCGCATGCAAACTGCACGCCAACGGATCGACCAGGACGGCTTGCTCGTCGCTCAATTCGTCTGGCACGCGGTACAACTGCGACTTGTGGGCAATGAAGTACGGCGACCAACTCCCGGACGTGAACGCGTTCAATCCGATCATCGTCCCCTTGTCCAATTGGCCCCGCCCGAAAAAGGACTCACACAATGAGAAATGACCGGCTGCACACTGAGCGCAAGTTGGCTCAACGCCACGAGGAATGCAGGATAGCGATGGCTCACACACGACGCGATCGCCCGGATTCCAGCCGGAGACACCTGATCCGACCTCGTCAATCATTGCGACATTCTCGTGCCCCAAAGCGATCGGAAAACTAGTGAGCGATCGAACGATGTTCGCGGGGTGCGTGCGTTGGCTCAGCATCGCCATGTCCGTACCGCAGATTCCCCCGAGTTTTGTGCGCAGCAAGACCCAATCGTCAGATGGAAGTTGCGGCTTGGGGATATTGGTGTACTTGAGGCTGCCCAAAGACGACCAGAAAACGTTGGGCCAGGCGCGTCCCAACACTTTGCACGCGATCCAACGTGTGGGGCTGATGTCGTAGACAAGTGCCTTCATTGATTCCGCTGCTAGCTTGAATCCGTTTCGACGAAAAAAGCGGGCTGACGAGAACGCTCGCCAGCCCGCATGTTATCTTCAATCTTGGGGATAAACGCAATGTGCGCCTTCTCGATTAGGGATCGATCGGCTGAATCGACCCCAATCCACTGCCGACTTGAATCGCCGGCCCAATGGTGATCGAGTTCCTATACCGAGGAGCAAACTTGGCGTCGTGATTCTCGCCTTCGTCAGTCAACTGGATCACGTTGCTTCCGTCGCCATCCATGATGAAAATCTGCCGGTCGCCGTTTTCGTCATCCGCATGGAAGACGATTCGGCCATCCAGAGGATTAAATGACGGCGCGTTGGCACTGATGTCCGGATCGTTGGTTAGATTGATCTGCATCGAACCATCAAGGTCCATCCTGTAGATCTGAAGCGCCCCACTCCGATTCGAGATGAAGGCGAACTCATCCTCAAGATAGTTGTACGCCGGACTTGTGTTGCTCCCGTTGGCGTTGGAGATATTCACCTGGTTGGCCCCATCCGTATCCATCTCCCAGATTTCCCACTCGTTGTTGCGAAATCCGCCGACCGCAATCTTGTCCCCATCCGGGTTGAACGTGGCCAGATACACCGAATCAAAATCGTTCTCAGTGGTGATCGCCATTCTGTTCGCACCGTCGTCGTCCATGACATTCACTTTGTCTTGTCCGTTATTCTGGTGGTCGAAGACAATTGATTGGCCGTCCGGGCTCCAGGCCGGGTAGTAATGTCCGCCCGCGGCATTCGTGAGATTCTGCGGCGCCGACCCGTCAATGTTCATCACGAAGATCTGCGGTTCCCCCTCGCGGTTGGACGACCACGCGATGCGCGTCTTTTGCGGATTCAACGCCGGCTGAAGATCGATCCCCGGATGGTTGGTCAATCGGGTCTGATCGCTCCCGTCCGCATTCATGATGTAGATTTCACGATTCCCGTCACGCGTCGAGGTGAAAACGATCTCACTGTCACACACGTTTCCAAAACCATCGCCGTCCGTGTTTTCCTGGCCGGCATTGGCAACGTCAGGGCAGTTGTCGCATTCATCGCCCACACCATCGTTGTCAGAATCGATCTGATCGGGGTCGGTGGCGTCTGGACAAATGTCGCATGCGTCGCCCAGTGCATCACCGTCATTGTTCTCCTGATCGGGGTTGGCTACGTTCAAACAGTTGTCGCACTCGTCGCTGATGCCGTCGTTGTCGGCGTCTTCATCTGACTCATTCGCAATAGCCGGGCACGGATCACAGGCATCACCGACGAAGTCGCCGTCGGTATCGGTCTGATCCGGGTTGAACTCCGTGGGGCAGTTGTCGCAAATGTCGCCAACGGTATCCGAATCGGTGTCGACCTGATTGGGATTGGTCGCGTTCGGACAATTGTCCTGATCATCGCGCACATCGTCCTGATCATCGTCTCCGAGAATATCTGGGTCCGTCGAACCGTTGCCGTCGCCATTGTTCGCGTCGTCGTTGGTGTCATCATCGTCGGTCGGCTGCATACCGTTGCTATTGCTATCATCGGTATTGGAGTCGTCCGAAACGCCGTTGCTGGTCGCGTCCCCCGAATCGCCGGTGTCGTTGCCCTGCCCGCCTGATTGGTCATCGGGCGTCTGGCAACCAATTACCAAAAAGACTCCCATCAATACAGCTATCAAGGTGAACGCTCTCTTCATGGTCAGACCTCCAAAGTGGAAATATCTTTTTTGGGAACCTCGAATCCACTAGCGCATGAATGTAAACGGTGCGCTACGGGGTGATTGCCGGCCCAATGACAATCAGGTTCTTGTACTTCGCTGGAAACGACGGATCTTCGTTGCTTCCGACAGAAGTCAGCGCCACCACGTCACTTCCATCCGGATTCATCAGGTAAATCTGTGACGCATTGGCCGTTGGCTCATAACCGGAAAACACGATGCGGCTATCGAGCGGGTGATACGAAGGATAGTACACTTCGAACGTCACGTCATTGGTTAAATCGACCTGATTTCCGCCATCACTATCCATGCGAAAAACCTGCGTTTCACCGGTGCGATACGAGATAAATGCGATTGCATCGTTGTTGTAGTCGTAGGCGGGCGTGTCGTCCGACGAAAGGCCAGCCGACAAATTCACGAGATTCGAACCGTCGGAGTCCATTTCCCAGACGTCCCATCGATTGGTCGAAGTGCCGTACCCGGAGAATGCAATCCGCGCACCATCCGGACTGTAGACCGGAGACGATACCGCGGAAAAATCACTGGCCGTGGTCAACGCTTTGATCTGCGTTCCGTCGGAATTCATCACGTGAATGCGCTGCGTTCCACTCCAGTTGGTGTTGAACACAATCTTGCGCCCGTCCGGACTCCACGAAGGATTTAAGTTCAGATTCTGATTATTCGTCAGGTTCTGAGGCGCCGAGCCATCGACATTCATCACGTAAATCTGATCGCCCCCTTCTCTCGCTGACGCAAATGCGATCCGCGTTCCCTGCGGATTCATCGCGGGTTGGCTGTCTCGCTCCGGATGCGTTGTCAAGCGCGTCTGATTGCTGCCGTCTACATTCATGATGTAGATTTCGCGATTGCCGTCGCGCGTCGACGTAAACACAATTTCCTGATCGCAGGCATCGCCGATGCCATCGTCGTCGGCATCGGCTTGATCTTCATTGGCGTCATTCGGACAGTTGTCGCACACATCGCCAACGCCGTCACCATCGGCGTCACTTTGCCCCGGATTGTCGTCGTCGACGCAATTGTCGCACACGTCACCTATCGCATCGCCGTCACTGTCGTCTTGATCCGCGTTTGAATCATTTGGACAATTGTCGCAGTCATCGCCCACTCCGTCGCCATCGGATTCGACGCCCGAATCATTCGCCAACTCCGGACACGCATCGCATGCATCACCAATCATGTCGCCGTCAGCATCCGACTGCGTTGGGTTGGTGACGGCTGGACAGTTGTCGCAGGCATCGCCGATATCGTCGGAGTCACCATCTTGCTGATTCGGATTGCTCACATTCGGACAATTGTCGGCGGCATTGGCAACACCATCGTCATCGGCTTCATCCGCTGGATCGACGCCAGACTCGTCCTGATCACCTGATTCATCCGCATGGTTGTCGTCATAGCCACTGTCTGCGCCGTTGGAGTTCCAGTCGTCCAAACCATCGGTGGACGTCCCGCCATCGTCAGCGACGTCCTGGTTGGACCCATCCGACTGATCCACCGGCATCTGGCAACCCACAATGAAAATCGAAATCGATATCGACAGCGCAAACGAAAGGACGCGACTCATAAAGAATCTCCAAGTGTCTGACCGTAGCGGGGCCCGTGCCATTACCCCGAATGGTATTGGCCGCCAGTACCAATAACCTTTCAAGAAATCCGGAGAAAATTCAGCAACTTCAAGAATCCCCGTAAATCATGGTTTGGTAGCTATTTAGGAATGGACTCGCGAGGGGTATGTATCGCAGGAACGCACCGACCGACACCTAGTGGGCGCAAACCGGTGCTGTCGTGATTAGTAATCAAGGTAATTTGTACGGTCGAAGTGCGCCCCGCTTAACTGTTGAATTCAGCGAGCGAGCGGTATTGTAACCCGTAGAGCAGTTCGAGGTAGCGGCTGGTCTCTTCGCGATCGATGCTGGTCATATACTTCCAGAAACCATAGACCCGCGCGAGCGTCATCATCTTCTCAGCATACAGCCGCCATGTGTAACCACGCTCGATGCGGGCGATGGCGTTCTGCGAGGTCTGCTCCCAGCACTTCGGCGTTGCAGCGCACTTTTCGAGAAACTCTGCGATAAGGTCCGCGGCTTGGTCGCCGTGGTTGGGGTCGATGTGGAAACCAGACACGCCGTCTTCGATGATTTCTGACGGTCCGCCGTAGCACGTCGCAAACGTCGGCAGACCGGATGACATCGCTTCGACAACCGTCAGGCCATACGCTTCAAACAACGCCGGCTGAACGAAGACACCGCGATGGTCGGCGATGAATCGATACAGCTCACCCACCAACGTGCGCTCCGATTGGAAGCCGAGCCACCTAAAGTGCCCTTCCAGATTATGTTCGTCGTAAAGCTGATGCATGCGCTCGATCTGCTGACGTTCTTCGTGATCATTCGACAGCGCCGGATCGAGATGCCCGCCGACGACGAACAGGTTGGCTTGTTTGCGCAGGCGCTCGGATCGGCCAAACCAATCAACAAGGCCGTTGAGGTTCTTAATGCGGTCCAGTCGCGCCATCGTGAACACGATCGGTTTTGATTCGTCGATGAAGTGACCGCGATAAGGCGAACCGCCGCCGTCGCCGAAGACCATCTCGCGCAGTTCGGGCTCGAGCGCGGTCAATCGGCGTTTCTTGTCGGCGTGGCTGAAATAGATATCCGGATCGGCGCCAGGTGAAACGATGTTGAACTTCGGATCGTGGACATTGATGCCGTTCACAACACGATATAGACCGGGCATCGTGAAATGCGAATAGCTTTCGTATTGACCAACACTGTCTTCCGTACCGGCGATTTCCTGATACGTACTGGTAATGATGAAGTCCGCGTTGTTCATCGCGATCAAGTCCGCGGTGAATTGGCACGCGAAGTGATATTGATCGTCGTTGTCTTTCCAATAAAGATCGCTCAAGAGGTACTTGGTCTTCTCCAGCGCGTGGGCGATGTTGCACTGCGTGACGTGCAGACGCCGCGACATCAGCGTCGCCACGAGGTTGCCATCTGAGTAGTTGCCAACGATCAAACCAGGATTGCCACCGAGTTCCGCGAGCACTTCTTTTTCCGCCTCTTCGGCGAACCGCTCCAGGTACGGCCAAATCTCGAAACGTGAAATCCAGTTGGGAACAATTTCGCCTTGCGCATCACGGAAGGGCACGCGAAGGATTCGCGCGTTCGTCGTACCGATGATTTTTTCCGACCGCTGATCGCACGTTGTTCCATGGGCGTTTTGAATCAGACGCGTGACGACAAGGATCTGGGGTTCGAGCGTGATCCCCTGTTCGTCCAGACGCTTTTTCATCTCCCATTCCAGCGCCCTCGCCTGGTCGAGAATGTAGACGACCTGGCCGCCGGTATCGGGAAGCCCCAGCACATTGGATTGACCGAAGTATCCGTGCGGCGAAAGGATCACGATGTTGAAGATCATGGGGACGCGGGCGAGAAAATTCTCCAGCACACCAGGATCGGGCGCTTCGAGAATGTCGGATAACATCCGCAAAGTTTCGCGCATGCGCTCAACCGTCTTGCCCCAACCCATCTCAAAGCCCATGGCCTCAAGATCCAGCGAAACGTCGTCCCATGTCGCATCGGGCGAACACTTTTCCAGATACTCGTCGGCTTGGCGAAGTGCACGTCGCAATTCGGCGACATCTTGAATCCGCTGACTGAGCATCAACTGCCGCCCGGCATACTGGTGCAACCGAAGAAACTGCAGTAGGCGCTGATCACCGCGATCGAGTTCTTGGAACAGTTCGCTTGAAAGCCGCCTATTCAGAAAGCTCATCCCCTGGCCGATCGAGCGCGGTTCCTTCAGTTTCGGAAACCCGCGATTAAATGGCGTCAGGTCCACTTCCATCTGCCATTGATCGCGCGAATTCTGCCCGTCGACCAATCGTTCTTTGAACGCCAAAAACTCGGACACGTCGATTTCTTCGACGTCCACCGCTTCGGCATGGAATCGATAGAACTGCCACTGCCCCGGACGCCAACGAACAGAGATGGCGACCCACGGTCCGTCGATGGCGGCTTCTTCGCTGGCGTTGAGCAATTCACCCAATGGCGAGTCCAAGAGCGATGAATCCTCGCGCTCCGCGGAGACGGACTCCATCGACTCACGCAGCTCCGAGCGCATGACGAATTGCTTGTCCTGCGACGTGAACTTACGCAACAACAAATACGCTTCGTCGCGGTGCTCGCGCAGATAGTTTGAAAGCGAATCAGACATTGGTACTGAACTCCGGTTCTTGGGTGCGGATCTGACCGAAGAAGTCGTAGTGCTCGATGCCTTCGATGATTCCCCACGCGTAGTTTTTCTCTGCGAAATAGATGTGCGGTTCGCCACGGAGTTTCTCCAACTCCGGATCGTGGTTTCCAACAACCACCCCCAGAGTGTTGCCTGTTAGCATTTCCTCGTCATTGCCCGAATCGCCAGCCACCAGGCAACGATCGGGTCCGACACCCCAGTCCATGGCGAAATAACGTAGCGCCATGCCCTTAGATGCTCTTATCGGCAAGATATCGAGGTATGCTCCGTGCGACGCAATAACTTTGGCCTGTAGGCGCGATCGCCTCAAATGGCGAACCACATCGGTGACGGAAGGCGCTTCGCCTTCGATCATGTCGAAACTGATTTTGTATTCCGTTTGTCCTTCGGGCCCCTGCGGTTTGATCCCTGGGACTTCGGCCATCGCCTCGCGGATGGCATCAGGTCGCCAGCGATAGCGAATGTGCTGCTCGAATCCACGATCTGCAATCAGCGGGGCCCCATAATGTATGGCGCTTCCAACCGACGTGATCAGAAGTTGCGGCGTTGGAATTTTCCACTCCTGCAGAACGGACAAGGTCAGATCGAGACTGCGCCCGGTTGCGATTCCAAACGCCACGCGTGACCCGACATCCTTAAGCATTCGAATCAACTCGCGAAGCCCGCCCTTGTCCCCCACCAACGTGTTATCAATGTCGCAGACCACGATTCGGTCCGCGGTGATCAGACGCGACGCAGTGGAGAGAGGACGCTGTCGTTTATGGGACATTCGAATCGCGCTACTCGCCGTGCTAACGAACTTGTTGACGTGAGCACTCCACGAATAATGACGGTGGGCACCGCGCAGGCCTGCGCGCGACCACTTGTTCCATCGCGTTCGATCAGAAACTGCCTCCAATAGCGCATTCCCCATCGATTCAGTATCCAGCGGATCGATCAGCACGCCATTCTTGCACAGGGCGACAATGTCGCGCGGGCCTCCATCGGACGTAGCCACGATCGGGAGACCGCTGGCAGCCGACTCCAGAAGCGTCAAGCCAAATGGTTCGGTCAGCGCTGGATTAACAAACACACCTTTGGTCTTCGCGGCCAGCTGATAAAGATGCGGCACGTCCGTGGAGTCGTGATTCTTGGGATATGCAACTTGGCCGTATAGATTGTAGTAGTCCACGTGATACAGGATCTCGTTGATCACTTCGCGGGCGCTGCGGTCGAGTTCATTGATGTCGGATCGATTACCCGCAACGATCACCAGATTTGCAATATCGCGAAGCGCCTGATTTTCCCCATAGGCCTTGATGAGCGCCGAAATGTTTTTGCGCGGATCGGGGCGCGAAACCGCGAGGATCATCGGCCTCGCCCAATCTTCGAGAAAAGGCGTGATGGCTTTGTGGATCTTCGGGAGGTTCCGCCAACTTCGCGGCGGTGGAGTGAACCGGCTCAAATCGACTGCCGGCGGAATCACCGTCATCCGCTTGGGCTGATAATTGTCATAAAGTGCGTATTGCTCTTCGACTTCCTGGTGCGTACTCGTCACCACGAAACCCGCGTTATCGAGGGCGTACTCCTCTGCTTCGATGCGACGGGTGATTCGATAGCGTTTCTCGATCGACTCCTCTGCCATCCCTTGATCAAGCAACCGCTGCCGCTTGACCCGCCCCAGCGAATGACCGGTAAAGGCCATCGGGATTCCTAGCAAGGACGACAATCGCCCCGCCACATACCCTGCATCTGCGTAATGCCCATGAATCAAATCCGGCATCCGTCCCTGGTTTCGAAGGAATCGAAGCAGATTGTCAGCGAAACTGTCGAGGTGTGGCCACAGTGACTCTTTGGCTAGATACCGCTTTGGGCCACAATCGATTCGGACGATGTTGGCGCCGGGCGCAAGCTCTTCGATCTGCTGGCCATACCTGGAATCAACTTTGGGGTCGATGAGCCGCCGTGTGACAAGGTCCACACGGTCAATCTCGGGGTGCTCGATCAAAGCTCGAGCCAACTCGACCACGTATGTGATCTGCCCGCCCGTATCGGGGTCAACCCCCAATTCCATCTCCGATCCACGGACACGTCCGTGAACGCTGATGAGCATAATGTAACGACCCGGTCCTTCCGACATTTGCACTCCTTTGCATACCTGCAAGCCCCTGATTTAGGGCAATTCTGCCCTCACAACCTATGGGGTTTTGGCCCGAATGCAAAGTCGGCGCTTGGGATCTCCCCGTGTAACACCAATGAGACGTTTTCAAATTCAGGCAATCTCCCCTATCATCAAGGAAATTCAATTGGATCAGGGCCGACAGCCTGTGAAATGTTAAAGGTCGGCAAAGATCCCCTTCCGGGCGCGTTCAACAAACTGGAGAACAATTCAAATGTCCATGCCACTGCTCTGTTCAATGGCCTTGGCGATTCTGCAGCCTGATGTCGTCGAAATCTCGGCGAAGATCGAGGCAGAAACGCTGCAGGTCGGCCAAACTCACGTGCTGTCGTTTGACTGGGACATTCCGTCCAAAGCCACAATAGACCAAGCCGGAATCCCCGTCCCCTTGATTCAGATTGACGTTCCCGATTCGGTCGAATTGATCGGAAAAGTTCTGACAGAACACAAGAAGTTGGCCAAGAACGAGTTTCTTCGGGCACCATATGAACGTGCGGTTGAAACAAAGTCATCGAAGATCGAGTTCAAACTCATCGCCCCACCGAAAGACGGTGATCAGATTGCAATCAATTTCATGGCGTATGCGACGCTCGCCGACGGCGCGGTTCGATTCGTTCGCAAGCGATTGGCCGTCCCGGTAACTGCCCACGCGGTAGGAAAGGAAGTCGCGATCGGAGATGCGTCATGGGGCAAGAACAACCTTGTGAAGGTAGGTGAGAAGGTCAAGCCCATCTCGTTACCTCAAGCGGACGGCACCCAAGTCGACCTCGGTGACATGCTCGGGAAGTCGAACATCTTGATCACAACGTACCGCGCGTTTTGGTGACCGTTCTGCGCAAAGCAACTGGTTCAGTTGCAGGAAAGCTACGATGCATTCGCCAAACTCGATACAGTCGTGGTCGCAATCGCGCAGGAAGACAAGGATCTGGTCTCACATGCGAAATTCCTGAAGCACTTCAAAGATGCTCCCAAGTTCAAACTGACCGCAGACATTGAGGGTCTGACCAAAGACCAGTTCCATCAGACCACGACCTACCTGATAGACAAGTCGGGCCGGGTTCGGGAGATCTTCCCCATGATGGTCCACCATCGCGCGTCTTGGGCGGCCGTGCTGGAACAAATCGGTGCATTGGAAGGTGAAGACCGATAAGCCCGCGACGCACGGCGAATGGACGGGGTTGTACATAATCTGACAATTGAGTCGGGGGGCGACGAAGTCCTGGTGTTCAGTGATGGTTCATAAGTTCTGCGTTCAACGAGACTTGACTGGACACCAGCGCTTCGGCGACAATCGGCACTGAAGGTCGCCCAGGAACCAGTTCATGGTCACCCAGACACCATCCAAGTCGAATGGGTGTTGACTCTGACTGGCATTCGCCGCACGTCCCGTTGCCCTTTGTTTGCGACGTGTGGATTCAAACGCCCGGGCCGGGCGCAAACGAAAATCGAATTGCCACAGCGCATGTTCTATGAGCGCTGCGTATCTAGTCACAGAAGTGATTCTGCATCGTTGAAGTCAGCATAGTTCGACCGAATCCAAAGAATTGCGTGCACGAACCTCCGCACGTCTAGCCGCGTTAAGACAACCAAATGAGCCATTGGGGAGCTGCCGTGAAAACCGACAACCGCACAACACGTATTGGTACCTGGATCTGCTCAGGTATTGCACTGGCGATCGTATTTTCGCTATTTGTCGCTACGCAAGCCATCGCCGAAGAACGCAAGTTCACAATCATGATGGTCGTGCCTCCCAAGTCAGTGAGCGGTGCATATCCACCAGCTGGGGTCAACAATGTGGAACCCCAAGACATATTTGCCGAGTATTTTGACGACTTCAATCCCAACATACATTCGTTCAATGAATACTGGCGAGAAATTTCCTACGGCGAAGTCACCGTCAAAGGCGATGTCTTCGACTGGGGCGAGCTCCCGTGGGCGCTCTTGCCAGATGGTGAACCAAGTGAAATCGGATTCGAAGACTTGTACGATAACGGTTTGCTTGACATTTTCGTCGGTGAGGACTTCAACCAAAGCCGGCAACAATTCTACATTGATTACAACGGTTCATACAACGACGACAACACCACCGGGACAGCTGACGATCCATATGCTCAGGTGACGGAATACCCCCCTGGCCTTGATGACGTGGACACAAACGGAAACGACGTGTGGACGCCCGGCGAGCGTTTTATGGACCTGGACAATGATGGCCGCTACGACGCGCTGATCGAAAGCACCGCCGACGGTTATGGGGAGCGCGTCGGTTCCGGCGAAAATGCGACCTGCGAATTTGACGGCCTCATCACCAGTGACGAATACTGCGACGAGAATCAAAACGAAGAGTGGGACTTTCCTGAACCATTTGAAGATTTCCTCATCGTCTACATGCCCGAAGCGGAGCATGACGACGCGCCTTGGATCAAACTCGATCCAAGTGAAAACAACGAAGACGAAGGCGATGCGGACAGCATTGGTAGCCGGGCTTGGGCAATCGCGTACATCAAGCGCAACTACCCCGGAGATGCAGACGCCCTGATCGCCCGCTGCGGAAACGGAAAATATGACGGACCCGATGCGTGGACTGAAGAAGGAAACACGAAGTTCCAACGGTCCTTGGACCTCGACATCTTGCAGCCCCCAGTCTCAACGCCGCCACCTGGGACGGGGTACGGCAACACCGTCGTTTCATATGATCGGTGGTGGCGCGACTATTGGCGCGACGCCCATTACTCAGCAGGCTTGCGGCCGACACCCGCCCCTGATGCGCCCGAATGGCCACTCGGGATTCCCGATATGCGTCCGTTTGATCCAAACCGCCCGGATCCATCAAATCCGAACAATCCCTATCGACCGTTTCGACCCAACGCGGGCGGTACAAATGCACGGCGCGGTGGCGAGGAATGCGACCCCGACATAACCGACACAAACGACGCGGATGGCGATCCTCTGAATCCAGAATGTAATGTGCCGGTGACCGACGATGTGACTGTTGGAAACGGCGATGTGGTTGATGGCAATGATGGAATCGGGAGTTCTGACATCGTCCGGCCAGACGCGGATGGCTACTACGACGGTCCTGCAGAATTTCAGGATCTTCCCTCCTCGATTTATCACACCAGAAGTTTCTGGATCGATCCGCCAAGCTATTCGGGTTTTGTAGGCTTCCCATTCCTGGACACGAATGGCCCACCTGATGCAACGACAATTGGCTATATCGGCGTCTGGTACGGCGGTGACGGTCGTTTGGGTGAAGTCACATCACCATTTGGGGATCTGCCGTGGGGCCACGATCGGGGACCGAACGATCCAGGTTCGGGTGGAACCACAATCGACAACTTGGTCCCTGCCGCCGGTCCATTCGCTTACAACATCCACGGCACATCTGGTTATGACGGTGGAAACCTGCTTACGTTGGAGTTCCTCACGTGGCGAAAAGACGACGATGCCACTTCCAGCAAAGCAATGAAACGCGACTTCAATCTCGACGGTTTCCTAGACCAGGGCGAAGTTCGAAATGAAGGTACAGAAAACTACGCACGCGATACAGACATTGCCACACCGGGTGACGGAGGGCCCTCCGAGGCATACCCGTTTAATCGACGCCGACTCATGGAAGACGCCGTTGAAGTCCACGATGGCGTCGCCGACTGGGACAATCTCATCATGTCGACCAAGCAATCGGTGGTCGTCACGAATGGTTTTGAAGTAGAAATCGGCGAGAATTTCGTTCATGGGACGTTTGTCCTCCCTGCAGGAATCGTCGCGCCGGGCCTCGCTCCAGGCGGACGCGGACTGTTCCAACTCCCTGCTCCCGGTATGGACCTGCCGATTCAAGTGGTCGAACAAGAACTTGGCGCACTTTCTCCGATTTATTTCTCGGACTTTGGTACGGCGTTGGACGACGTCGGTGAGGCCGGTGGGAATGTCAATGACTTCAGTAAGACATTGATGGCGCACGAGTGGCTGCACGTTTGGGAACGTTATCCCGACCTTTACGACTACGATGAGTACCTGGATGGCGATGCCATTGTCGATGTCCCTGTGGGTGGTTGGGACATCATGGCGGGTGGCCTCGTACACCCCTCCCCCGTGCTGAAAGAAAAATTCGTTGGGCAAGGTGGGCCTCTTGAAACCGGGCTTCCGTTTGCAGTCGGTACCGAACATGCCCCATGGATTGAAGTGACGGACCTGACGGACATTCTCGAGCCGTTGACACCAACCGTCATCGAGATTCCCGACTTTGCGTTCAACCCCACCAATTCCGTGTTCTACTATCAGAACCGCGGCAACAATGCAGATCCGCAGTTGGAGGAGCGATTCTACTTTTGGCGTCTGACCAACAATGATCCGCCAGATCTGGGTGGAGTCGGCGGGAATATCATCAACTTCTCAAGAAATGCGCCGGGCGAGGGCGTGCTGATCATGCACGTCAATCTGCCCGAAGGCAACTTGAACTCGGCGGAATCGCAGCCTTTGGTACAGCGTGTCGGGTCGAATCCGGTCTACGGTATCGTGCAGGCGGACAACGGTTCAGAAGCTGGCGATTCTGGCGATCCATTCCCAGGAACCGCCATCAATCCCCAAGGTTTTGTTGGTATCAGAGAATGGTTGGAAGCCGGAACGAC
>JAUIEW010000390.1 GCA_030429365.1 Phycisphaerae bacterium | reverse complement strand
GTATGAGCAAGGTCAGCAACCTTGCCGACGACCAATAGGTCATCGCGCCCGAACGAATCAGTCTGCTTCCATGTGTCGCCGTCTTTGTAGATGCGCTGCAACTGGACATTGTGCCTTTCGCCGTTCTGGGTCTCATTGAGCCAGATTACAGCCTTGATCGCACCAATCCTCACTTCTTTGACAGGTTTGTTTCCTGACTTTGCCATATCCATTAAACCTTTCTCCCGTATGTGCCGCGGGCGTCTCGACGTGACAAAAACCACATCGAGGCACCGCATTGCTTTCTCTACCCCTCTAACTTTTTGACGTAGCCCCTCACAGCTAGCGAAGCAAGGGCGCCGGCATAAATCCGTGGACTCCGTACGCCTGGTGATCTTCAGTTCACTTGTCGGTGTTTCTACCCAGCACCCAGTCGGCCGCTCGCTGAGCTGAGCCGGCCGCAACGATGACTAGGCGGCTTTCCGCCTTGAGTTTCTTCAGCCAGCCTTGCAAGTAGGCCGCTTGATTCTCGATAGTCGCTGGCGTGATCCCGCTCTCGGCACACAGGAAGGCTGCGGTCATTTCTGCGATGAGTTCCTCGCGACTGTAATCCGGGGAGCCAAACGGGCGTAGCTTGCGGTCAAGCCCTCGGTCGAGACGTGTGGAATGCCCGGTTGCGTGAGCAAGTTCGTGGAAGAGCGTTGCGTACCCCTCTTTGGTGCTGGAGAAACTGCTTAACTCCGGAACGCTTACCAAGTCCTCGGTCGGACGGTAAAACGCTTGGCTACCGCCGTAGTGAATTGTCGGTGGTAGCGGGAAACCGTCAACAATCGTCTGGCATGCCGGCAACGCTTCTACTTGCGGTCGTTCGGCCAAAGATTCCTCGGGCACCGACATGCCTTCGCACTGCTCGGTATTAAAGACCCGAAAGTAACGAAGCACCGGAACAGTAATCTCTTCACCGGTCGCCCGGTCTTTGGTGACATACTGTTTCCAGAAGATCACTAACGTCGACTTCTCCCCTCGCCTCACTTTTCCGCCGCGCTCCTTCGCCTGCTTAAATGTGAGCCACCACGGGCTCCGATACCCCTCCTCCCAGGCCTTCATCGCTAGTAGAAACACGTTGACGCCGCGATAGGACCTGCCTGAGTTCAGGTTATTCGGGAGCGAGAGTTCCTGACCGGCAATGGGATTTCGCCACGGAGCAACACCTTGCTCAATGAGATGGATGATTCGGTTGGTAACAACTTGATACAGGTCTAACTTTTCGGATGCGGCTTTGGACACGGTAATGCTCCTCGTTAGAGAACAGGAAGCGAGGTGTCCGGCCTGTGGCCAGCAACATCACCGTCGCTTCAACGAGGACTCAAAACCGTGAGGCGCGCAAGCTGTCCATGTGGAACCCCCGGCGGGAGGGGCCCAGCTTGCTGGGAGGGGACGTGGACAGCGAGCACCGAAGGGTAGACTGAACCGAGCCTACGACGACGGACAAACTATCTTTGACATTAGGCTGGGCTGAGGAAAATCAATCGAAGAAACGTGTGGCTGTGGTCGTGTACAGAAAGAAAGCCGGGCTTACACCCGACTTTCGCAAGGCTGTACTGCCGGCCCCCCATGTCAGCACACCTCTTATTTTGACGAACCGGACTTCGCAGCGTCTGGCTTTGAAGTCGAGGTCGAGGATTGTGCATCCGAAGGCTTTTCCTGAGCTGGCTTCGTCTCAGATTTTGGGTGACTACCGTTTGCCATTATTGACTCCTGTTGAATGAGTAGTGCTGATGCACGCTTGTAATACTTGGCGAGGACGTCACGCGACGTCGCCCAGAAAATTATGAAAACGCTCAGAACGAGTAGATCAATCCAGTTCAAAGCAATGGGCATCTCTGTTTCCGCCAGGTGGACCCCGTACGCGACAATAACTGCCACCATAGTGTTCGCGTAGAACTGGTAGTAGCGGTAGTGATGCTCGACGATGAGATCGAACGCAGCGAGATTGGCTTGAAGCCTTGAGTCGTCCCAGTCGGGACGCTTGAGCCCGGTCCACTCGTGGATACGGTCGATCAGAAACCAGCGAATCGCACTCGCGGTCATCCCCAAGCCGACCGAAGCCAACGTCACATATAGGAACCCACCTATGGTCGGCCACTCGCCGACTTCTGCCGAGGCGCTGAGCCAGGTCTGAACTGTTGGCGACAGAGGACTGAGACCAATAAGCACGACAAAGCCCGGGATGATGTAGGCAATCAGAAGGCCAAAATTTCGATTGGTAACTTCTCCCATGGGACGACTTGGTTGTGGGTTGGCATCTCACCCCAACCATGCCAGGCCACCTTCTGGCTGACAAGACCGGTCTCGCCCGGATAGCGATGTGTCGAGCCGGGCAGCGCGATGGCGTAGTCTGAGCCATGCCCTGATTATATGTGCCTTTTAAGCTGGTGCCTAATAAGCTGTAGACCAAAAAAGCACACACGCGACGATATTCGCGTGGCAAAGGCAGTATTGACAAAGGCTTTCGGCCAAAGAGTGCGTGAAATCCGGCTTTCGCAGGGGCTCTCCCAGGAAGCTCTGGCCCACCTTGCGGGCATTCACCGGACTGGGATCACCCGGATCGAGTCGGCAACGCGGTCCTCCACGCTGGACACCGTTGAGAAGCTCGCCGCTGCGCTTAAAATCTCGCCACGAGAACTTGTCCCTGACTTACCCGCCATGCGTTCAAGCAGAACCAAGAAAAGAGCATGAAAAACCCCAAGGTCCGCCGGTCGGCGGACACTCGGGGCTTCCGGGGGCAACTACATTATCGCATCTTATCCTCGTAACGCACGAAAAGCTATTCGCCGTAATCGTTCAGCCGTTCTGATAGCAGAAATCATAGCTGCCGTTCATCAAACGCCCATGCGGTTTGTACGGCGCATCCGCATCAGTAGCACCCCAGAAACAGCCATGAGATACAGCGTGTACGGCTCCGGCACAACGGTCACGCGAAGTGATCCCCCCGTTCCACTGCCGCTCTGAACCACGGCCAATCCAGGCCTGTTGAATACGACGCTATCGAAGCTGCCCGTGACGTTACCCGTGGCGGAGAAGATCGGGAACGAGTCGCCGACGGCGGGCGTGAAGCCCTCTGCGATT
>JAUIEW010000389.1 GCA_030429365.1 Phycisphaerae bacterium | reverse complement strand
CACGGACAACGGCGTAACCTGGTCGGCACCATCGCCATTGAACAGCAGTGCGGACACCGACGTAGAGGACGACGAGAGTGTCGAACTGGCGACGGACGGCGCGGGCAATTGGATTGCAATTTGGCAATCCGAAGATGATCTTGGGGGGACGATCGGAACCGACCGCGATATTCTCTTCTCGCGAAGCACTGACGGCGGTGTCACCTGGACGTCGCAGGCATCGCTGAACGCCAACGCGGATACCGACGATGCGTACGACTTCGGTCCTCAACTGGCGACTGACGGCGCTGGCAACTGGATCGCAGCCTGGAGTTCCGAGGATCATCTGGGTGCAACGATTGGATCGGACTTCGATATCCTCTTCTCGAGAAGCACCGATGGTGGCACAACCTGGACGGTTCCAGCCCCCTTGAACGCAAACGCGCACGGCGATACTGGGTTCGATTCAACGCCCCGACTGGCAACCGACGACGCAGGTAACTGGTTAGCCGCATGGAATTCCCACGATGATCTTGGTGGAACAATCGGCACGGACGCCGACATCCTCTATGCAAGAAGTAACGATGAGGGTGCGACCTGGACTTTTCCGGCACCGCTGGGTACCCAGGCAGAGAGCGATACTGGAGACGACTTCAACGTTTGGCTGACAACGGACGGCGCAGGCAACTGGTTGGCCGCTTGGAACTCCGACGAAGATTTCGGTGGGACAAGCGGAACGGACGAAGACATTGTGTTTTCGCGACTCACGTTTGCGACAACTAGCGTGGATGAAAACGCCAACGGCATCCCGGACGAATGCGATACCGATTGCGTATTCGGCGGCGACTATGACGAAGACGGGGACGTCGACGGGGCCGACTACAGACGTTTTGAGGACTGCTTCGCCGGACCGTCAGCCCAGTATGGCCCAAACTGCAGTTGCTTCGATTGGGACGCGGACGGCGACGTCGATTTGAATGACTTCGCCGAGTTTCAGAAGGCATTTACCGAAGCATTTCCGCCGTAATAACTAACCTCGAATAGTGTCGTATTCTCCTTGCGGGCCGTCGCGCAAACGCGCGGCGGCTCATCTCTTGCGCTTTTGAGCGATCTAAAAAAATGGCCGTTCTAAGCCCCGAGAACGGCGATTTCCGCAATTCGAAAGTTTCTGTTGTCCCCCTATTGGCGTTTTTCCCGTGTCTGGGGTGAGGACAGAATTTTGCCCCACCGGTGATGGGCCGGACCGGGCGTTGAAACACCAAGGAGAATCGACCGATGAACCCCAAACTTAAATTGAGAATCATTGTTGCGAGCCTGCTACTCACCGTTTGCCTGACGCCTGCATGGGGAGAGGTGTTCACCAGTTCGGCCACCATCACCATTCCGCCAATCGAGAACAGCCCTTATGCCCCGTTCCCAAGCGGCTGGACCCGGAATACTTCTTCGCCTTATCCAAGTGAAATTGAGGTATCGGGCATCGACGGAACGTTCACAGTCGAAGTTACACTCCACGGAATTACGCACCCGTACCCTTTCATGCTCAATGTCTTGCTCGTTCCACCAAGCCACACGACGGCAAATAGCGTTCTACTAATGACCCAAGCTGGTGGCCATCCGGACCTTGTCAACGTAGACCTGACCTTCGCGGATGGTGAGCCTCCGCTCGGATTCCCAATCACCTCCGGCCGGTATCGTCCAACAGCGCTCGATCCAACTCCGTGGATGATCGATCCCGCGCCATTTTACAATCCTTCCTACGCACCGGACTTGTCGCACTTACCCAATCGGCAAGTTAATGGCACTTGGAGTTTGTATGTGATGGCTGCGGGTATGCCGCATGTTACGAACGGTGCCAGTGGAACGATCAGCAGTTGGAGCATCGAATTCGTCCGTGATACCGACGGAGACGGCACCTTCGACACGCAGGACAATTGCCCAGACATTTCAAACCCAGGGCAGGAAGACAGCGACAACGATGGTTTCGGTGACGCATGCGACATTTGCCCATCCAACGCGGACGCGGATCAAGCCGACACCGATGGCGATGGATTCGGCGATGCCTGCGACAACTGCCCACTGATTTCAAACAGCGACCAGACAAACAATGACCATGACTTCTCTGGCGATGTTTGCGACAACTGTCCGTTCGTCACCAACGGCCCGCAATCCGACAGTGACGGTGATGGCATCGGTGACCTCTGCGACGATTGCGAAGGCATCAATATCGAGAACGTGACGCAGGGGACAATCCACCAAACCATTCAAGGCGCAGTCGACGCCGCAACGGATGGCGACGAGATCGTCCTCGGTCCATGCGTCTTCCACGAGGACAACATCACATTTCCAGTTGCGTTCAACGTTACCATCCGCGGTGCCGGTATGGACCAGACCACGCTGGATGGCGGGAATGACGACACCGACCATGTCTTCTCGTTCGTCAACACGAATCAGTCGGAAGAGACGGTGATTTCCGATATGACCATCACCAACTCGGGTGCCGCGGCGATTCGCACGTTCAACACTGACCCGACCTTGCGGCGAATCCGGTTCCAGGATTGTTCGAACGGGACAGCGATCGAACTACATGGTGACTCGCTCGTGGATCGGTGCATTTTCACAGGCGGAAGTTCGAGCTTTGAATCCGTCATCGTAAGATCGAGAGTCGAGGACTCGCCCGTATTGATTCAATGTCTTTTCTACAACAACACGACAATCCACGATCTGGTGATTAACAGTCCGGCAACATGCCAGTTGGTCAATTGTACACTTGCAGGAGCTGAATTTGGCGCGATTCAGGTCCGTGACGGCGCTCAGTTGGATATGTTCAATTCGATCGTCCTGGGCGAAATGGAAACGGATCCGTCCGGCATTCTCAATGCCGATTGGAACATCTTTGAAGGTGGAACGGGAAACAACATCGACGGAATACCGACGTTTGTCGATGAAGCCAGCGGCGATTATCGCCTGACTCCCGGATCGCTCGGCATTGATGCAGCAAACGACGTCGCCCTCTTTCTCATTGGCAACTTTTCGTTCGATCTCAACGGCGATCCGCGCGGCCACGACGATCTGGGAACTGTCAACACCGGCGTCGGTTTCGCGAAATTCCTGGACATGGGTCCATACGAA
>JAUIEW010000075.1 GCA_030429365.1 Phycisphaerae bacterium | reverse complement strand
AGGGGGTTCCACCCGCGCCGACATTTGCGATGCTGATGAACACGCCTGAGTTCGATCCAGTTGTTTCGGCGAGACCGTCAATGCTGAAATCCATTGCTGAATCAAGCGTGAAGGCGACGTTGAACTCGGTGGTCGCATCGGTCGATGCACCGAAGAATCCGCTGTAGTCAAGGAATGCGTAGGTGTCGAGGTCCGCGTCGTAAGAAGCCGGCGCGACGTTGGACGTCTGGCTGGCGTTGGCGTCGGCTGAGTCCGGGCCATCGTCTTTGTGAACGACCTGTGCATCGGTGAAGTTGCCGTAAATAGACGGACCGAAATTTTGGGTGGGTCCGGCTGACGTATTATCCAAACCGATTAGCGTGTAAGTGAACCGATCGGTGTTTGTTTCGGTGACGCCGGCCATCGCTGCAGTGGTGAACATCAAAACAGTAAGTGAGAGAAGGGTGGATCGCATGGTCATTACCTCTTTCCGTGTTTCCCGAGTAGAGAGAGAAGACCAGTCTCGCGGATCGGGAAACAAGTTCTCGCCGACTGGTTTATTTCACAAAGTGCCAAACGTAAGACACAGAAGCTCTAAGATAATCAAGCACTTCTATTCAAGGTCGATTGGCGATGCGCAGGGTGGCATGCAAGAGAGCATTGTATCACCGCGCGATCGCCGAAGTCACCACAACAATGCGAAGGCGCCAGAAGCGCCCGAGCAAAATCTCGACGTTCGGTGGCTGGGTCGTTCGCCAAGTCCTTATCGGACGGACAGATGCGCCAAAGTGTGTCACGCAACGTCAGTTACCGTTGGACTCGTTTGGGAATCCCGCCAAAGCGCTCGCTCTCTCCAATTGCATTTATGCGCTCAGCCGACCATTTCTTACTGATTTGGAAAAAACATTTTTTATGCAAACTGGGCGGTAATTTTTGGAGTGCAGCGCGCATATATGCAGGTGGAGTGGGGACGCTGGACGTTCTTCCCCAAGCCGTTGATGTTTCCCCTTTAAGGTCGCTACCATGGATTCATACAGTTACGCGTATCGACCAAGGGGATCGAAAATGCTTCAACCGGCTGGTTTTCCAGAAACGCGGGCCTCACTGCTCGCCAAGCTAGGCGACAATTCGTTGGGGCAGTCTGCGTGGCGACAGTTTTTTGATTGTTATGCGCCTGCGGTTTATCGCGTGGCGCGGGCACGTGGGTTTACCGGCCCGGATGCCGACGATGTCGTTCAGCAGGTGATGATGTCCATGGTGTCGCACCTTGGCGACTTTGAATACGACCGGGATCGCGGTCGCTTTCGGAATTGGGTGCGAACCGTCGCGGAGAACAAGATCCGCGAAGTGAGGCGGCGCAAAAAACTGCCACAGGTTGACATTGATCCCAACAACGAGCCGACCGCAGACAACATCTGGGAAGAGCAGTGGCGCTTGCAGGATTTGCTCTGGTGCCTGGATCAGGTCGGCCAGGAGATTTCGCCCAAGCGCCTGGCGATTTTTAAGTTGTATTCAATTGACGGACTGCCGCCGGCTGAAGTGGCGAAGCAAATGAATACGTCCGTCGGATATGTATATGTTACGCGCCACCTGGTGCTGAACCTGATACGAAAGAAAGCCAAGGCGCTGGATGATCCGTCGAGCTAACGACAGTATTGTTGGCCCGCCATCCAGCCCCTCCGCAACAAAGTCATGAAGCACACCCAAACGTGTCCAAATGAAGAGCGCATCGAACAGTTATTGATGTCGCTGACCAGCGAAACCGAGACTCGCGAACTCACCGAGCACCTCGACGAGTGCGAAGCCTGTCAGAAAAGGGCACGGATCATCAGCGAAAACGCTGCGCTGGAAGACGACTTACACTGGGCTGTCGAAGCAAGGAGTCAAGCGCCGGTGCGCATTGATGCCCCGTTACATTCCATCAACGAAATGCTGCCGGATTTTGAAATCCTCGGCGAGTTGGGACGTGGTGGAATGGGCGTTGTGTATCGTGCCCGTCAGCGCAAGCTCGATCGGTTGGTGGCGGTTAAGGTTCTTCCGGCACTGCTTGGCACGGTTCGGCCCGACGCCAGAGCCCGCTTTCGGCGCGAAGCCGAGTTGGCCGCGAGCCTGGATCACACGAACATCGCGGGCGTTCATGACTTCGGCGAAGTCGACGGAACGCTCTATTATGTCATGCAGCTTATTGAAGGGCGGAGTTTGCGCGATGTACTCAACGAAATCGCCGACGCCAAAACCACCGACATTATCGTGGGGCGTGAGGGTTCGGGTTCAAATTCTCGAAGCCGCGCAACCGGTGACGGTGTGGCATCCCGCCCAACGTACTTTCGCAAAGTCGCGACCTGGATCGCCGAAGTTGCGGAAGCCATGCAGTACGCCCACGACAAAGGCATTGTCCACCGCGACATCAAACCGTCGAACCTGATTCTCGCAGAGGATGGCCGGCTGGTCATCTCCGATTTCGGCTTGGCGCGTTTTTCGCAGTCGCAGTCACCGGTCGTCACCCGCGGGCTCGTCGGAACGTGTCGCTACATGTCGCCGGAGCAGGTTGAATCGAGTCTCGGTCCAGTCGATGCGCAAAGCGACGTTTACTCGCTCGGTGCGACGCTGTACGAGTTGTTGACATTCAAGCCGCTTTATTCGTGTCCGGAAGAGCGCGAGTTGCTTCGACAGGTCGTCGAAGTCGATCCGCCACCGCCCAGTCGCGCGGTTCCACAGGTTCCCAAGGAACTTGAGACGATTTGTCTCAAAGCCATCGCCAAAGAACGCCGCAATCGATACGCCAGTGCCGGCAAGATGGCCGAAGACCTGAAGCGATGGCTGCTCGATCTTCCGATTCATGCACGCCGACAGACCGTGGCCGAGCGGGCTTGGCGCTTTGTCCGGCGGCGTAAACTCTATGTCCTACTAACGTCCATCACGATGGCGATGGCGCTGACTGCCGGTGGCTTGTGGTTCGCTTACAACGCGACCGAGAAGCGCGCCGCGGTTGCGAGTCGCACGGCGATGGACAGCCAGATTGCGTTGGAACTTCGCGAGGCGTACGCGGCGCTCGATGCCGAGAAGACCGACAAGGTGCTGGAGCATATCCGAGCCGGTCTGTCGATTGATCCGTTCCACCTCGAACTCAACCGGCTAAAAGCGATCGTTCTGTTTCGAACCGGTTCTCCAAATGAAGCGATGGAAGTCGTTCGCGGGATTATCGTGAGGCACCCACAGGATTGGTCGTCGCACTTCTTGGCGGCATTTGCCATGCGTCCTTGCATGCCCGACGACTGGACGTGCCGGTGTATCGATCGCACGGGCCTTTTGGGTGAGAATCCGCAAGACACGTTGACGCAGCGGTTCGAACATCACCTTGCCGAGGTGCAGGAGTGGCGGGCTGGCGAAGCGGAAGAGTTCTGCCTGCTGTCTTGCAGGGAGAAGGATCCGCAGTTGGCGATCGCGCTGTTGAATTCTGCGCTGGCGAAGGATCCGACCATGTCCGAGGCGCTGCTTTTGCGCGCACTTCGGTACGAGAAGATTGGCGAATTCGAAAAGATGAAGCTCGATGCGTTGCAAGCCGTCGAGTTTCGCAAGGGTGATGATCTGGCCTACGGTGTCTTGGGCACCGCGCAGTATCGGCTTCAACGGTATGCCGACGCAAATGCCACATTGTCGGAAGCCATCCGGCGAAATCCTCGAAGCGTTCTTTGGTGGTATGACCGCGCCGTGGTCAATGGCTACATGGGCGAGTTCAAAAATTCCATGTCGGACGCCAACACGGCGATCGGCATCAATGCGAAGTATGCGTTTGCTTACGTTGCTCGGGCGATCGCCCATGTGGGAATGAAGAATCCCGCGGCTGCGATGAAGGACTACAACTACGCCGAGAAACTTGACCCGCGCATCATCGACATCTACATCCAGCGCTGCGAGTTGTTTCTCCGTTCGGGGCAGTTTGAAAAAGCGTTGGCCGACGCGGACCGCGCGGTGAAGCTCGCTCCGAATAACGCGGCGGGCTATCAGCGCCGTGCACACGCGTACATTCTTTCTGGCAATTACGAAGCCGCACTCGTGCCGATCAACAAGTGTCTGGAAATGGATCCGAATGACGCCATTTCCCTGTTGCTCAAAGGGATCATCCACAATCGCGCCGGGGATTTCGAAGAGGCGATTTTGGCCTTGGATCAGGCGTCGGCCCACGCCCCAGCAGATATACGGGTGTATCAGACCCGCGCCAGCGCGCTGTTTCAATTGAGTCGTAATCAAGAAGCCATCGCGGACTATACGCAGTGTCTCAATTTGCAGCCCAATGATGCGCTTGCCTTGTTAAAGCGAGGGATGGTTTATGAAATCATCGGGGAGTCGCGGTTGGCGCTGGCCGATTACGGGCGGGCCGCAACCATGCTACCGGCTATCCGCGGCTACGCGGATCTTTGGTCATTTTTACTCTGCGAGTTGGAAGGCGACAAAGACCGCGCGGCTGACTTCTTAAACGACCACGTCGATCCAGAGTTTTCGAGCGATACGGATGCGAAATGGATAGAGCGGCTGTTCGCCTTCGTATCGAAGCAGACGGATTTTGCTGACCTGTTGTCCAGCGCGTCGAACACAAACGAAACGATTGAAGCCTATTACTACGGCGGAGTGGTCGCGCAAGTGGAAGGCGACCATGAACAAGCCGTCCGCCGATTCACCGAAAGCGCGATCCGAAACCACGATGACGTTATCGAAGGTGAGTTTGCGCGAGCCCGATTACGTACATTGGGCGTCGAACTTTCCCCGGACAAATCCGCAACGGTCGGTAATCCCGCGCCGGACAGCGGAATCTCTCAACCTTAGTAACCTAGCGAAAGCACTCGGTCATGATTCAAAAGAATCCGTATACATACTGTCTCGTCGCAGCCCTTTGGTTGGTCGGTATGGGGTCGAACGCCAACGCGCAGTCGCGCGGCCTCGACCCTGTTCTTTTCGACAACGGCGCGTTCATCACCGCCAACGACGGATGTCCGGACAATGGTTATACGGGCCGAAGCACGCCAGTCGCACCTAACACGACGCTCGGAATCGGCATCGATGGTCGAACGGTGCGTGTGGTTGACGATTTTGAGATTCCAGTCGGACAGGCTTGGGATCTGAGTCAGTTGACCTGGCGCATGTATCAGGTCAACGCGCCTGTCACGTCGCAGATTGAACGCGCTCATGTCCGCATTTGGACGACCAGTCCGATCGGTGGCGGCGAACCGATTCTGGGTGACTTGCTGACGAACCGCCACGAGTTCACCTACGAAGCCGGCGCGCACCGCACCGGGCCGTCCGATACATCCAGTTGCGCCCGGCGCATCATGAATGTTGATATCAACATGCACTGGGCGCCGGTGCTGCCAGCCGGTCACTACTGGGTCGAGGTGGCATTGCATCCCGAAGAACTTCATACCGTCTTCGGACCGCCGACCGAACCCAGAAATGCGGCTGACAATGGAATCATCTTGGACTTGGCTGGCGAGCTACTTCCGTCCGTCGACGGTGGTTCCGGACTCGCGCTCGATTTTCCATTCCAGTTCAACGGGCTGTTGGCCGCCGATCCTGAGAACGCATGCGTGCTGCCCAACGGGACGTGCCAAAGTGCGACGCGAAGCCAATGCGAGGACACACTGAGCGGAACCTGGAGTTTCTCCCATCCGTGCGGGGAACTCGGCGCGTGCTGCGATTTTGCTTCGGGCGATTGCGCAGACCCCGTTGAACCCGAGGCGTGCACCAGCGAAACGCAGACGTTCTTCGAGGGCGTTGCCTGCTCGGCGCTTCCGATCTGCGGCGCTGTCAATGGGGCTTGCTGCTTCCCCGATGACACACCCGCGGATTGCCAGTCGTTTACGAGTGGCGTGAACTGCACCGCCGCTGGCGGTTATTGGCATCCAGGCTCGTGCGGTTTGGTCGAGTGCTTCGACTACTGCGAAACGCCCGCAACGGTGACCGATGGCGTTTCGCCATTCATCACATCGGGTGCAACGTCGGATGGCCCACAAGCCAACGACGAATGCGACCTTGACCCGCTCGTGGGGACGGCTGACATCTGGTTGCGTTATCACGCCACACTTGCGAACCCGAACGGAACTGTTGCCTTCTCGATCTGCAACAACGATGGTTTTGACGCGACACTCCAAGTCTATCAGACCGATGAAGCGACGATCTGCGATGATCTCAAGAACACCTCGTTGGCCGAATACTGCGACAACGACGGGTGTGGTGTTGAAGAGGGTTCATCGCTCGTCAACGTCAGCGCTTCGCCTGGCGATCAATTCCTGGTTCGCATCGGTGGTTACGACGGGGCGACCGGCGGCGGGCAGCTTGAGATCCTACCCATCGAAGCCGGTAGCGGCGCATGCTGCACGCTGGACGGACAGTGCAACGTTGTAACCGAGGGGGCATGCACATCGGCTGGCGGTGCGTTCTTTGAAGGCGCGGACTGTTTCAACGAAGAAGCGACCTGCGGTCCGATCGGCGCATGCTGTCTGGGTGTTGACGGATGCGTCGAGTCGCCGGAGCAAGGGTGCGCCTCGCAGGGCGGTATGTTCCTCGGCGAAGCGTCAACTTGCATCAGCCCTGCCGACTGCGATGGCGACGGTGAGACGGACGTTTGCGCACTGGCTGGCGGCGCGCCGGACTGCAACGAAAACGATGTGCCCGATAGCTGCGACATCGACCCGGTCGATGGCATCACGACCGATTGCGATGCGAACATGATTCCCGACGAGTGTGATGTGCTTCCGATTTGCTGCCCGGGTGATCCGGATCAGAGCAAGACGATCGATGCGGACGACATTCCGTTTATTGTCGACGCGCTGCTCGCCTCGACATCCGATTGCCAGACGTTGGCGTACTGTCGAACCGATGCCAACGATGATCAGCGCCTCAACGGCAACGACATCGCCGCATTCGTGAATCTGATGCAGTCTGGTCCGGTTTGCGATCCGGTGGTCCATGTCAGTGCCCGCGTGATCATTCCGAATCCGCCGGACCGTGCCAACGCGGTGTTTATCTTGGACCCGAGCGGCGAACTGATCCGCTCGTATCCGCAGATCGCGGGGGCTGCGACCGATTCGTTTGGGTACCGCGACGGCGCGAGCGATGGCACCTACGTTTACTTCGGCTGGGGTAACGGGGTGGCCCGTCACAATGCCGACGGCAGCGGCGGCATGTTGCTGATTTCCGGTCCGACGCCGGGTACGGGTGTGACGTGGCGAGCGCTGGCCTACGACCCGACGGGTGACAATGGCAACGGAAGCCTCTGGTCGCAGAGTTTCAATTCGGGTTTGATCGAATCGGACCTATCTGGAAACCTGCTCAATCACTTCCCCAACAACGGCTCGTCGTTTTATGGCCTGACATATGACGACGTGACTGGAAAGCTGTGGGGCCATGGCCAGGCGGCGGACGTGTTCTCAGCCGAGATGCAGGAGATCGATCCGGAGACGGGTCTGTTGACCGGCGTCACGCGCACCACGCACTTCAATATACCGGGTGTCGCGCTGGACGGCTTCGCGGCATACGGCGGACTGAGCACCAACGACGCCACGGGAACGATCTTCGGCATTGTTCAGGGCTCACCGCTCGACGGCATCTTCAGCATCGACTCGGCAGGCAACCTGATGGAGCCCATCGAACCCAACCCGCGCACCGACTTCGAAGCCCAATCAGGAAGCAATGCCGCACTGGGTATTGCGGTCATTCAGCCGTAGGACGCGAGCTTGAAGCGAATGAAACAGCAGGGGGGATGCGCTAGTCTTCGCGCGTCGGGATTCCGAATGCGCGGCAGGCAAGCTCAAGGCGCGACCAGAAATGGAGCGGCATCGGCAAAGCGCCAAGAATTTCAGTTAACAGGTCTTTATCGGAAATGGACATGTAGGAGAAACCAATGTCCAATTCGTTGAGCGTCAGGAATTCTCTCTCTGTCAGATGTGTGTGCCATTGAATTCGATTCGGGCGGAATATCGCACCAGTTTTCCATTCATTGACGGCGGCGATTGCATCGGCTTCGCGTAGTTCGAACGTTCTTGGGACAATCGTATCTCGACGGTCCTCGCTCTCAACTGCGCCCGCACGGCGGCGACACCTCCGAAGTTGACTGGCAAACACATGCAATGATCGTCCAACGCTGCGACTTAATTCAGTCGACTCAGATGTTCGCGTAATCAAGTTTGCGGTATTTGCCTCAACGTCGTGTACGAAGATTCCGCGCCAAGGGCCGCCTTCTTCTGTGACAAAGATATTGCGCTCGGTTGCGTTGGCTAGCATTGCGATGAATTCTAGAAGTAACTTGAGATTTGCATCGCTTATTTCTTCGGGCGACAGATCCAACTCGATTTCGTCTTCGGTAAAAAAGTTGCAATTCAGTATCGCACCGGATACGTCGATCGACATCGATGCCCAACTCTCCGTATCGCGCAAGGTTGCGATCGCTTCTTCAATTTGATCCGTGGCTTGATCGTTGACCCGGAGATCGGTTGGCCAATCGCTCTCCAAGGCGGCCTTTAAAAACTTGCGCCATTCAACTTCGGTCGTTTCAAAGGCGTACAGGTCGCGCCAACTGCCATCGGGTTCAAACGCCTCCTGCACATCTGCATAAGTAAGTGTCTTCGACATGACCAGCTTTCCGCCGTGACCAGACAACCTCCCATGCATTGATTTTCGCGTACGAAACCCATTCCACAAGTCCCGACACATTCTCTTCAGTTTTTGGTTGTCATCCTCCGACGATTGTAGTAGGATGTCTACGACGCCTGTAGGAGGCTGGGCGTTGCGGTGGGGCTTGTTGCTTTGGCCTTTCCGTGCGGATTTCCTCTGGAGAAAAATACTGGATGTCTGACAACGAATACGAATTGGGTAGTGCAGAGCTGGATGTTTTGCGCGCTCTTTGGGATGGCGGGCCCGGCACCGTGCGCGATGTGATGGGGCACCTGCCGGCTCGGCGACGCAAGGTTGCGTATACGACGGTGCAAACGCTTCTGAACCGTTTGGAGCAAAAGGGCTACGTCAAATGCGACAAGTCCGACATCGCCCATGTGTTTCGGGCCAAGCTGACCCGCGAACGGGTGCAACGCGCTCGGTTAAAATCGATGATCGGGCAGCTTTATGATGGCGCTGTCGGGGCGATGGCCCTTCACCTGGTCAAAACGCAAAAACTAAGTCGCGAAGAGTTGGCCGAACTGCAAAAACTCATCGAAAAGCTGGACGAATAACCGGCAAACAAAGGGCCGTAAGACGTAAACCGAAGCAAGATAGCCAAGTAATGCACGAGCAATAGGGATCGTAGATCGATCTCGAAGATGCTCGGCGCCAGTGTCACTGCGTGCCTTAGTTGCTCAGTGCCTCAGTCCCTAACGGTAAACGAGTCCGAATTCGGATCCAAGATATGCATTGGCCAGAAGTCATCACAAACGGTTTATGGCGCGGGGCCATCGCGGTGATACCGCTTGCTCTCGTGACTGCTGCCATCTGCCGCCAATTGAAGTATCGGCCCGGTGCGAGGCACGCACTTTGGCTGATCACCTTGCTGGGTTTGATCGCGATTCCTTTCGTGCCGGCAGCAGTTAAACCGTCAGTCGAAGTGATTGAACTTGCGCCCGCTCCAGTACAAATTCGCCAGCCGACACTGCGCGATGACAATGAGGCAGTGGCCGACGCATCGGACATTCAGCCAGACGCTGACGCGCTGTTGCCCGATCATGTCGCCATCGCCGAGCCGGCGATTGACGTTTATTTCGATCAACGTGACGTCAGTCAGCAAAACGAGCCTTGTTCGGCGGCTCCAATTTATCCTCAGGTTATTCTTGATTTAGCGACATCCAGCGATAGCGATACTGAAGTCGAAATTGCGGACGCGCCCACACAATTCGATCACGACGTCGAACTGCTCGCGAAGATTGACGAATCACCAAGAGCTGATTCATCGCAAACGACACCGGCCCAATCAAAGTCATTTATTCAGCGACACATCCCCGTCGTCGTGGGCGCATGGCGTAAGTGGGTTGGGCAGTTGGCCGCAACCCGCGATGCCCTTGGTGGAATCTCGCCGATTCCCGCATCGCTTTGGATCTTCGGCGCCTTGCTCTATGCCGCGCTCTATTGGTTCAATGCCCTTCGATGGAAGCGGCGCATCATGTCAGCCGACAAAGCCCCTTACGACACGCGACAACTGGTGCATCGCGTCGCCCGTTCGCTCGGTTTGAAACGTGCACCGCAATGCGTGATCGTCAGTCAGCGCATCTCGCCGATGATCTGGTGTGGTTGGCCGCAACGGCTTGTGTTACCGGCTGAGCTTTGGGACGAACTCGATGCCGACGAACGAATTGCCGTCGTGACGCACGAACTCGCCCACATGCGCCGCCGCGATCATTGGGTGCGGTGGGTCGATGTAGCCGTCGGCTGCTTGTACTGGTGGCATCCGGTGGTTTGGTGGGTGCGTTCGCGCATCAGCGCCGAAGCGGAAAACTGTTGCGACGCCTGGGTGACGTGGCTCAATCCAAAGAGTCGTCGTGCCTACGCCGAAGCGCTCCTGACCGCGCGACAATTCATTTCATCCGACGTTCACGCCGCTCCCGCGCTGGGTATCGGAGCGGCAACACGAAAATCCAAGAACTTTGCGAGGAGACTTACGATGATCATGACGCGAAAAGATGCCCCCGGAATGGCTGCGACGGACTGGTTCTTTGGGATCGCCGTTGTGTGCGCAGGCTGGCTTGCAATCCCCGCACATTCGGGTGCGGCAGAACCGCCGGAAGCTGACAGCGCCTATGCGGTCGTGGCGTCGGACGATGGCGTGATCACGGTTGGGGGCACCGACAGCGTTGCGCCGGTCGTGACTACGGTGGCATCGGTACCCGCCGCACACGGTGTAGCTGCACACAGTATAGCCGCACACGATCATCACGACGCCCACGATCATGGCGATCACAACGACGCGCTGGAAAGTCGGCTCGATCGGCTTGAACGCCAGATGTCACGGCTCATGGATTTGATGGAAGAGAAGGAGACGCGTTCGCGGCGCGGTGGTGTTGTGTCGCGACGACGGGCTCCCCTACCCACCCCGTCCACGCCTGCCGTTCCAAGCATTCGACCGTCGCATCCGACGCAATCCATCACCAGCGGCTTGGCGAAGCGTCCCAAAGGATTGCAGTTCAAGAATTCATACAAGATGCCCGCAGGGCAACTCGAAGCGATGATCAAGCTGATGAGTCGCGACGATGTTCCAGTTCTCATTTCGCCAGGCCGAGACTCAATTACCGTGCACGGGACTGCCGAACAACTCGAAGTTTTCAAACGATTTGTCGAAGCGATCGGAAGCGACAAGTCCAAGCGCATCAAAATCGGTGGAGGGAAACTGGATGCGTTGTCGGAGTTGATGATTCGCGACGATGTCCCGATTCGCGTGGCGCCTGGCGATGACCACATCGACGTGATTGGGTCGCCCGCAGAGCAGCAAGCCGTCGCCGATTTTGTCAAGTTGATTCAAGGCAAATCCGTGTCCTCAGCACCTTCGGTGATCGGTCGGACCTTCTGGAAAGACAACCAATATCCATTCGGAAAGGGCCAGTCGCAGTCAACCGGTCTAAGTTTCAGCAAGGCCCAGGAGGCCTATCGTTCGGCTAGAGAAAACGCGGCGAAGTCGCGCACTTTGGCCATTCGTGCGGAGCGAAATGCGCTCCGCGATCAGGCTCGCCAGCTTCGTCGGCAGGCACAATCGCTGAAAGGACAACGTGAAACGATCGAGCAGGCAGCCGAACAAATTCAGGAACAAGCGGAAAAGCTGCGAGAGCGGCAGGACCGATCCAGAGAGCAGATGGATGAATTGCGCGATCGAACCGACCGCGTTGACGCCGAATCAAAGAGCGACGCAATTGCAGGACTTGCCACGGCGTATCACATGGTCAGTACAATTCAATCCCAAATTGATCAAGCCGCATCGGAAGTAGATGCGCATGCCTTGGAGGCTGAATTCCTTGAACTTCAAATCAATGAATTGGAGATGCAAGCAGACCGACTTGAAGATCGCAGCGATGAGCTCGAGGAAGAAGCCGAAGTGACCGAGGGTGATTCGGAGGAGATAGAGGAAGCCGTCGAACTCTAGATTCAAAATGCCAGCGTGGAAAATGCGGGCGAGCACTGACTGGTGTCGGCTCGCCATGTCCAGCTGTTCTGTTCCATTCTGAAAATTCAGTACGAATTCTTGATTGTCGCATCTTGCGTGCACCAGCCTTGGCGGTTCTTGCCAAGGTCCGGACTCGGTGCGCTGTCACATCGAAAGAGGGGAGTCATGCGTACGCTAGCTCGGTGGAAGATGATTCGTGGCGGCTGCGGCCCGCTTTTTGTCGCGCTATCGTTGGCGTGTTCTGCGGCGTTTGCAGCCAACCACCCGGACAAGTCGCAGGCGCAACAGAAGGGCGATGGCGAAACTGTGGCGCGTCAGATTGATGCGGCCAACGGAATGCTGGGGCGCGGGCTCTACGATCTTGCCGAAGCGGAGTATCGCGCTGCGCTGACTGCGAATGTTGACGATGGTACGAAAGCGACCGCGCAGTATGGACTCGCCATATGCCTGTATCGCCAGGGGCGATTTGAAGAGACGGTCACCGCGCTGGAGCCGCTCGTCGAGATAAAAGCCTTCGCGTTCGGTGCGGAAATCGGAATCATGCGCGGGCAAAGCCTGCTTTCGCTCGGGCGATTTGATGAAGCCGCTGAGATCATGCAACAAGTGGCGGCAGCCCATCCGGATCATAAATTGGCATCGCAGGCGATTGTCGGCGCGATCGAAGCGCTCTATCGCTCCGGCGCAAACGCAGACGCGGCCCAATACGCGCGAAAGATGACCGACCACATTTCCCACGCACCAACACGCAATCGCGCTGAGATTCTGCAGGCAGCCGCCATGATGAACATTCACGACGCGGCAAGCGCGGCAACCCTTTTAAGGAAGCTTCTTGATCGCGGGTTGGAACCAAAATTCGAGGCCCAGGTGCGGGTGATGCTTGGGCAGTGTGCGGCGCAAGTGGGGAATCTGGCGGACGCCTTAATCTGGTTTGAAGGCGTGCTATCGGAGAAGGTTGAGGCCTCTCATGGTGAGGCTCGACTGGGGTTGGCTGACGTGCTCTATCGACTTGGAAAACTTGACGAATCAAAACGCGCTGTGACGCACATACTCGATGGCCAATCCGATGAACGCATGCGGGCCGACGCGACCATGATTCTCGGGCGAATTCATTTTGATAAGGGGGCGTTTGCAGCCGCACGTGACGCCTTTGAAACCGTCCGCGACATCGGTCAGGCCAATCGCGTAGAGGCGGAGTATTGGATCGCCAAATGTGCCCTGCGGATGGGCAGCGCCCGCGAAGCTGTTGAATTGTTTGATCGTTGGAACAAGTCCAACGTCGATCACGCCATGAACGTTGAAGCGACGTACGACCATGCCGTCGCGCTCATCGAAGCCGAACAGTTCGGTGCGGCGACTGAGGTGCTGACCGACTTTCGCAAACGTTTCCCGAAGCATGCCCTCGACTCAGCGGCTTTGCATCTGTTGGCTGTGACGGCCTTTCGAAGCGGTGACGATGCAATGTGCGAGCAGTTGTGCGATACGTACATGCAAGAGTTCGCGAATGGTTCGGAGATCGCGAATGTTGTAAGTCTCGCGGGGCGGTGCGCATTCCGCGGCGAGAATTGGCGGGGGGCTTTCGAGTGGAACACGAGGTTTGCGCAGCGGTTTCCGGCGGATGCACACGTGGCGGATGCGAACTTTCGTGCGGGGGTAGCCGCCTATCGACTTGAAGAGTTCGACGCGGCTGAGACTCATTTCGCGAAACTTCTGGTCAATGGTGCGATGCCAAAGGCGTACGCCGTCGCGTCGTTGGCACTTGGCGACATTCGATTTCAAGCGAAGGATTGGACGGCGGCAGATCGCTGGCTTTCGAGCTATCTAGCGAGCGGCACGAAGCCGCCGTCTGGTGATGAGGCATTGCTCAAGCGCGGTATCGCGCGGCGACGGTTAGGGCAATCTTCGGAGGCGCTGGCCGACTTTGACGCGCTCCCAAAACGTTGGCCTGACTCGCCGCACTACGCGCGAGCGCTTTTGGAGCGCGGTGAAACACTCGCGCTGCAAGGCGAGCGGGCGGCTGCGAAGTCTGCATTCGCCCAGGCGGTGGATGCAAACGGAGGTCAATCTGTCGCCGCACAGGCTGCGTTTCAACAAGCCGTATTGGCGATGCAGCGAGGCGACTATACGGTCGCAGCGAAGTACCTAAGTGACTTTCTTGCGATGGAAGACGATCCCAACCGTCGAGCGGAGGCGCTGTATCAACGCGGACAGTGCCAACTGGGCAGCAGCAATTTTCAAAAAGCATTTGCCGACTTTGCTGAGGTGATTCAGAAACACGGTGCACACGATCGCGCTGCGGAAGCCGTGGCTTGGTCGTTTGTGTCCCTTGTGCGACAGGACAAACTGCCCGAGGCATTGGCGTTGTGGTCCGAGAGACTCAAGCCAGTCGTTGGTCAATTGGATGCGCCCACGCAAGCGACTGTTTTTCTGGATTGGGGATGGGCGTTGCGCGCCTCGGGAGATTCGGAGCAGGCGGCGAAAGCCTACGGTTCTGTTCTCGCGATCGATGACGCAGACACGGCGACGCATGCACACGCAACGCTGGCGTTGGCTGAGATAGAGATCGAAAGCGACGGCTGTACCGCTGGCGCAAAGCGCCTGGCGACTTTGATTGCCGAGAATTCAACCGAGTCCACTGTGCCGCCCGAGGTCCGGCAGCGTGCACTGTTTCGATCAGGTTCATGCGCGCTTGACGCGGAGCGGTGGGCCGAATCGCAGGCGCAGTTCGCGATGTTGCTTGAAGAGTTTCCTGAAACAGAAAATGCAACGTCGATACATCTCTACAGCGGCGAGGCGTTGATGCAACTCGGGCGTTTCTCGGAAGCGCGCGAACATCTCGAACTCGTTGCGGAGGACTGCAACGATAACAAGTTATGCTCGGCTGCGACCTTGAGACTCGGTGAATGTCTTGCCGCTCAACAGCAGTGGGCCCAAAGCGAGCGCGTGTTGCAGGAATTTTTGACGCGATTCGGCGAAGAACGCATCTGGTACCAGGCCCAATTCGGACTGGGGTGGGCGCGCGAACATCAGGATCGCCACGACGATGCGATCAAGGCGTATCGCGAATTGGTCGACCGGCATCAGGGACCGACCGCCGCCCGGGCGCAGTTTCAGATCGGCGAATGCCTCTTTGCCAAGGGTGAACACGACGCCGCGGCGCGGGAGTTTCTGAAAGTGGACATTCTCTACGATTATCCCGAGTGGAGTGCAGCCGCCCTCTATGAAACGGGTCGATGCTTTGAGCTGATGGGGCGGCGCGTCGAAGCGCGGGCGAATTTTCAGGATGTCATCGACCGGTTTGGCGATTCGAAATGGGCGGCGCTGGCTGCCAACCGGATTCCGCATTTGGCGACGAGCGTCGTGCCCGGTCATTGATCAATCCAAGAAGATGCAGGGAAAGCAGTAAGGAGGTTTTCGTGATAGCGAATGGAACGATGTTCGGTTTGACGGGGGTGATGTTGGCCGCCGGTCAATCCGATGCGGGCGGGGCGGCTGGCGCTATTCAGGTTCAGTCGGTTTGGGATTTTCTGGTCAAGGGCGGACCGATGATTATCCCGATCGCGGCGTGCTCGTTGGCGGCGCTGACGGTGATCGTCGAGCGATCGGTTGTGTTGCGACGTGTGCGGGTGATGCCTTCGGGATTTGTGGAAGGTGTACGGGCTGCGATGTCAGGCGGGATTTCGAGTGCGTTGGAATACTGCCAAGCCAACGCCTCACCCATCGCCGAAATTTTTCGCGCCGGACTGCGGCGTCACCATGATTCACCGGAGCGGCGGGAGAAGGCCATCGAAGAAGCCGGCGCCCGCGAAGTCTTTACGCTACGCAAGCATTTGCGATTGCTCGCGGTGGTGGCGGCGATTGCCCCGATTCTTGGGCTGTTGGGCACGATCTTCGGGATGATCAAAGCGTTTCAGACCGTGGCGATTTCGGGAGACGCTCTCGGTAAGACGGAACTGCTCGCCAAGGGAATCTACGAAGCGCTGATTACGACGGCGGCTGGCCTGTTGTTGGCGATTCCGGCGCTGATTGCCTACCACTGGTTGAGTTCACGAATCGATCGAATGGTGTTCGACATGGATCGTGTGACGGTTGACTTCTTTGAAGAGACATTGTTCGCGCCGTCATCCGTGGTCCGTAGCAGCGACGGTGCGGTTTCGTCAGGCGGCAACGGGCGTGATGCCTCGGTTTCGCTGGCGTCGCGGTAGGGGGAGAGGCGTCATGTTGCTCAAGTCCAGCAAGCTCAACGAACCGGTCAGTGTCGAACTGACGCCGATGATCGACATGGTTTTTCTCCTGCTGATTTTCTTTCTCGTGGCGACGACGCTTCGACAGGAAGAGCGCGAGTTGGATATCGTTTTGCCCGCGGCAGAGTCTGCCGCACCGGTCAGCGTGGCGCTTCGCGAACTTGTCATCAATGTCAATCAGGATGGCGATGCTGTCGTCAATGGAAAGACGATGGACGCGGAGGCTGTCCGCGAACTCGTCTCCGAAGCCGTCGCGGTTAACCCGAAGCAGAAAGTGACCGTGCGCGGTGATCGAAGGACGGCGTACGATCACATCGCCCGCATTCTCGATGCATGTTCTGCGGGAGGGATCGACGCTCCGTTCCTCGATACGGTTCCTTCAAACTGATTACAACTTCTCGTTCGCGCCGAGTATTCATGTCCAACGATTCAAACCCAAACACGATCAATGCGACGAACGCCAAGAGGGCTGGCTGGAAACTGCCGGCGGTCTGCTTTGTGTTGTTGGCCCTTGGACTTGCAGGGTTCGCGACATGGAAGGCCTGGCCGACATCGAATCGGTTCTATACCGACGGTCAGGGCTTGCACGTTGACGCCAATGAAGCGCGCATCCGCGACGTGCTCTGGCGCGAACCGCAATCCCTGTCTGCGATCATCAACATCGAAGGGGACGACTACGAGCCTCAACTTGACGAAGCCAACTGCGCACTCTACTTCGTTCGCGGCAAGACCGGTGAGGACGCCGACATTTACGTGTCGCATCGTTCGAACGAAGATTGGTCACAACCGGAACTGCTGAACGCGATAAACACCGAGTACGATGATCTGGGGCCGCGACTGACGTTCGATGGTTTGACCCTGTACTTCTACAGCGATCGGCCGGGCGGTCTTGGCGGTTACGACTTGTGGGCGGCGCACCGATCAACGCGCGACGAGCCGTTTGGCGAATCGGTCAACCTCGGGCCGCACGTCAACTCAAGTTGGGATGAGTACAGCCCCGCGCCCACACCCTCTGGCGACAGAATCTATTTTTCGTCCAATCGACCGGTCGGCGAATTGGGCGAACTTCCGAAACCGAAATGGTCTGCGACTTTGCGCGAGAATCGGCGCCGCACCGGTTACAATCTTTACGTGGCCAGCGTAACCGGTGCGGGGTTCGGTGATGCGGAGTCGCTTGACGCGCTCAACACCAGCGCCGACGAAGGCGCCCCAGCCGTCAGCCCGAATGGTGACTTTGTTTACTTCAGTTCCAATCGAAGCGGCGGGGCAGGCGGCTTCGATCTCTATCGCGTGCGTGATGGCGAATCGGGATTTGGCGATGTCGAATGGCTGGGACCTTCGGTCAATGGACCGGCTGACGAACTCGACCCGGTCCTCAGCATGGAGGGTTTCGAGCTTCATTTCAGCTCAAATCGGATGACTGACACGAGCAAGCCGCTGCCACACGAAACCACCTACGACATCTATCGAACAAGTTCGCGCGAGGTATTTGCTGCGACCGAGATGTTGCAGGCGGAGTTCAACTGGGCGGGGCTGATGGACATACTCGGTCCCGGTTTGCTGGCGCTTTTGCTTCTTTTGTTGCTGCTCTTGTTATCGAGGATGCTGCTCAGTTCCAAGTGGCGAGGTCGACTCAGTCTGATCATGCGCTGTCTGCTGGCGTCGTTGTTTCTGCACCTGCTGCTCTTGACGCTCTTTATGTTCTGGCAGGTGACGACGTCGATTTCAGATCTGTTTGACCGTGACGGGGGTGTACGGGTGGCGCTGGCCGCGCCGGCCCGTGACACGGGATTGACCGCACAGATTCGTGGCGGGTTCGCAGAAGAACCGTTGCCTCAGATTCAAGTGGAACAATTCAAGAAATCGTATGAGCACGAGGTTATCCCCGCGCGGCTGGCTGCCTCACACGCAAACTTGCCGCGAAGCGTCGTCAAATCGTCGGCGACAGACGAATCGCGGTCACAGATCACCGATGCGGTTCCAACGTATCAGCCCGAGACCCTGCGGAGTGCGCCGCTGAGTCCGCCGGAATTGTCACCCCCAAGCGAGTTTGCACTGACGATTCCGAAGCCATCCCAGTCAAAGCGCATGACGGAGGCTGTCGCCGAGTTACCCGAAGCGAATGCCGGTTCAGTTGACGTTCATCGTGGTGCGATGCCGCCAAGAAATACGAAGCCACGGTTGGCCGACATGTCCAGCCCGATTGCTCCGGCTCAACTGACATCGAAAGCAATGACCATCGCCGATTCGCAAACGCAGCCACTCAAGGGCGCAGCGTCGCCGACGTCACCGCAACCGGTCCTGGCGCACGCATTGAACTTACCGGCGCACGATTCGGAAGACATCGCACTGCCTCAATCGAATCGAAAGCAACCGAATGTTGTTGAGCGTGAGATGCCACTGTCAACCGCCATTGATCCAGTGGACATCGCGCCTGTTCGTACTGCGTTTACGGCAAAGCCAAACCCGGACTCAATCAAGCTGGCCGAGCGTGTCGTCGAATCGAAACCGGTCGAGCTTTCCTATGATCATATTGACGCGGGCGGAGAAGCAGATCGCGTGGTCGATGCCCATCCGACTTTGCGTCCACCAACCAACCGAGTCGAAACCAGTATCTCACTGGAGCAACCCGAATTCGAATTGCCGGCAGTGAGGTCGGCGGTCGTCGCGACTCAGGACGAATCGGATGACACAATGCCGCGTCCGGCGGGGGGCGACTTGATGCAACCGAAGTTGCAGCTCGCATCGCCCAACATTCCCCGATTTCAGCCGTCTCAAGAATTACCGGGTTTGGGTCGCGCGATTGATGTATCACAGCCAGACGACGCGACGAGTCAATCACGACTCCACGACGCAAGACTCGCAATCGCCCAGCGCACCCGAGTCCAACCGATCGACGTGACCACGCTCAAACCCGCAGAGTTCGATCTTGCACCCCCTGCAACCCCCAAGCCAACCACCAATGCGATCGGCGGTCAGGTGACCGATGC
>JAUIEW010000388.1 GCA_030429365.1 Phycisphaerae bacterium | reverse complement strand
CATTGTAAGCCGACCAGTTCGTGGTTTTGTACTTTGTGGGGTGCCAACTACTCATGCCCCCCAGCTATCATGCTGGATTCATACAGTGAATCCCCGAAGCGATTTGTGCAACAAAGCCCCGGTACCGCCTACAATGGATATCAGTTTGACAGGCACCTTTGCGCGATAGTTGGACGGATGCTTAAGCAAGTAGAGGCAATCAAGGAAATAGAGACCCTGGAATATCCGCCTATGGATGCAACCAGTGATCCGCATGACCTTCTTGTGTTCTCAATCTCATTGGAAAACTGGACGATTGCTGCGCGCCGCGCCCTCAGCATGAGCCGGGATGAAAGGATAAACGTCTGGAATCTCGATTGTGTTGGCGAGATGGGGATACCCGCAAATCATTTTATGGAGAGCGCACAGCCAAACGCAGCCTTTGATCTAAATGACCGGACACTCTTGGTATACGGCGACATAGAAGCGGGATTCTTTAATCGGTTGAAGGCCGAGTTGGACGCTAACCCGGAAGTCACCGAAGTTGCCCTGGGAAGCGGCGGCGGAAGCGTTCGAGATGCGTTGCTTGCCGGTTATGAAATTCGAACCCGCGGCCTGTCCACCACAATCTACGGGAACTGCTTTTCAGCTTGTCCACTAGTGTTCATGGGTGGTGAACGGCGCGTGCTCTGGGCTTCGCCAAGCCGCCTCGGTTTTCACCAAATTTACACTGGCAACGGCAACGCGCTTCCAGTCGAAGATCCAATCTACCGGCTAACCGCACGATATATGGTCGATATGGGGGTGAACCCTCAGGTCGTTATCCCTTGGATGCTTTCCGCGCAGCCTCACGAGATGTTTGAGCCGGAAGTATCAGACCTCTGTGCACCCGGTGTCGCAACCTTTGTTCAAAGAGTTTGTGGATGGTGACTTATGTATCCATACTGACACCGCCCATTTACGGGAGGAACGATACGCACAGGGTTCGAAGCCCCTATCAGATGAGTAGAGCATCTTGCGTAAACAACTATTTTCCTATTGGCGCTGTCGGCCCTTTCCGGCCATTGAGTCCAAGTCCTGATCTCTGCGGTGCGGCCCGCCAGACCGGACTTTCGCTGCAGGCGCATAATCTGGGTTTGGACGGGAGGCCGGTCTGGCGGGGCGAGCCAGCTCTAAAGACGTTAGTGGTCGACGGTGGCTCGCTGCCAATAACCTTTGGCATGAAACCTGTTACGGTGTCGTAACCATCCATGGGTATAGGTGTCACATTATTCTTGTGCACAACATTTAGCGGATGTTACTCTGTTCAAAAAGGGCAGCCTCGTGAAGAGACTTTCAGGAAAAATCATTGAAACAAATACGTTTTCCGCCGGAGATGTGGAAATCTCGCTTGGGCGCAGGTTGCGGGAGCTGAGAGAGCTCGCGGGCATGACCCAAAGCCAGCTCGCTCGGCAGATTGGAGCCAGTCGCTCGGCCATCTCGCGGATCGAGAACCATGATGATGTCAGCACCGCGATGCTCAAGAAGTTCGTCGCCGGATTGGGTGCGAAACTGCGGATCGACGCCAGTTTTGATGCCACCTCGCCGGTGATGCTGCGTTTGCGGGAAGCCTTCGATGTCGAGCACACCAATGATGACCAGTTGCTGTTCCCTCTCTTTGAGGACGCCCCCTTCAAGACTAGCCGTGATGTCGTCCTAAGCATTAAGCCTCAGTACTCGACGCCCATATTGGAAGGTGCGAAAACGGTGGAATTGCGCCGCCGTTTCCCCGTCCAGGTACCGAAGGGGACACTCGCCTATATCTATTCAACCAGTCCCACGCGCGCGCTAACAGGAACGGCACGCATCATGGGCGTAGAAAAAATTGCTCTGGGAGAAATGTGGGAGAGGTATTCTTCTGTCGCGTGCATTGAGCGCGACGACTTCGACGCCTATTTTTCTGGGCTAGATGAAGGTGTTGTCATCCAGCTTGGAAATGTCCACCAGTTGCCACGCGCAATTGGATTGGACGAGTTGCGTGACCGATTTGAATTCGCACCGCCACAGTCATTCGTTTACGCAAACCCATTGTTGCGAGAAGCTATAAAACATGAGTCATCCTCGCTACCTCATTGATACAAACGTATTCATTGGCCTCGAAGATGATCGCGAAATAGACCCGAATTTCTCGCAGTTCCTGCAGCTCGCCTCAAAACATAGTGTCAAAGTCTTAGTGCACGAAGCCGCGAAGGATGACATCGCTCGGGACAAAGATGCAACCCGGCGTCGGATTTCGCTCAGCAAGTTTGAGAAATTCGCCCCACTGTCAAAGGTGCGCGGGCTGACCGAGACCGACCTTGCCGAGAAATTCGGAGAGCTGCGCAAGCCGAACGATGTTGTCGATGCGACGCTCCTACACGCCCTCAGCCTGGATGTTGCTGACTTCCTTGTAACCGAAGATCGTAAGCTTCACGAACGCGCGCGCAAGCATGCGCCGGAGCTATCCGACCGTTTGCTTTTTGTCGCCGATGCGACCTCTCTGCTAAAATCGACCTTTGAACCGATTGATGTGCCGATCCGATATATCGAGGAAGTCGAGGCGCATACGATCCCTTCTGGCGACCCGATATTTGAGAGCCTGCGCGGCGACTACGATGGCTTTGACGCATGGTGGAAAAAATGCGTGGAGCAGCTTCGGAAATGCTGGATCGTAACCCGGCCTGGCGGCGACGGCATCGCCGGTATTTTGATCCGAAAAAATGAAACCTGCGCGGATACTGACGCAACTCTCCCTGGCGACAAAGTTCTCAAGATTTGCACGTTCAAAGTTGGTCCGGAAAACCGGGGTATCAAACTCGGCGAGTTGCTGCTCAAACAGGTGCTCTGGTTCGCGCAGAGTAACGGCTATGACGTTGCCTATCTGACGACCTATCCGAAACAGGCCGCCCTTATCGAACTACTCGAATACTACGGATTTCAACAAACGGTCGAGCGCGTCGATGGTGAGCTGGTCTACGAAAAGGCCTTTTCCTCAAACAAACTGATTGTTCCTGACGGCGAAGTAATTTTTGATGTTCAGCGGGCAAACTACCCGAGGTTTTCCACCGAGCCGTTCGTGCGTGGATACGGCATTCCAATTCAAGAAGCTTATCATGACG
>JAUIEW010000074.1 GCA_030429365.1 Phycisphaerae bacterium | reverse complement strand
CGTCAGGCGTTGAAACACGCTGGGTTCCTGCGACAGGTAGCCCATGCCCCTTTGGGCGCGTTTGTACATGGGCAGGTTGGTGACGTCCTCGCCATCGAAGAACACCTGGCCGCCATCGGGATCGATCATCCCGACGGTCATGCGAAAACTGGTCGTCTTGCCAGCACCGTTGCGGCCCAGCAGGCCGACGATCTCCGCCGGGTAGACGCAGAAGCCAAGTTCGTTGACGACGGCTCGTCCGTTGTAGCGTTTGACGAGGTCTTTTGATTCCAACAGGGGACGGTCAGACACCAGAGGTTCTCCTAGGGGCGGGCCCAATCATACGCGGAAGCGACAAAACCCGATACCGATCCTCCCAACGCTGGAAAATCGTTGTGGATAACTTGTGGAGAACCGCCAGGCCGTCCGCTACGCAAGTGCCCGGATTGCTCCATATTGCCACTTCCTTGAAGTCCCAGGTTAAAACGGGAAAACTGAAGGAATCGATTTCCCATGAATTCTAACTCGATTGTGAATACTGACTTACTGACAGCCAACCATCGGGCAGTCTGACCAGATCTCGATTACGGTCCTTCGCTTGAGGGATTGGGCAGTTGGTGTCGGATGATGGCACTTTCTGACGCACCGTTGTGGAAAACCTTCAACGTACAAGATATGGACACATCCGGCATCCCCGTTTTCTGCCTGTTTCCAGGGGATTTCGCAAAGGCTGGCCCTCAACGAATCCAGCGCATATTCCCGAAGTTCGGAATCCAACCTTGATCCTTCAAGAACGGAATCAGCGACGTCCTGAGACCGCTGGGCCAGTATACGAAGAATGCCCGACCGATCAATTGATCGCGGGGAACGGTGCCTTGCTGATAGGATTCGCCTCGCCCGATCAGGTGCGGTCCGACGTCCTCGTAGTTCCACAACCGCGAGTCTTTGCTTTGGGCGGTGTTGTCGCCAAGCATGAAGAATTCATCTTCACGCAAAAGGATCGGATTGTTCTGCGTGCCCCAGTTCGTCACCAACGGCAGTCGCGCGTTGTTTGAGATGTAGAACTGATCAACATCGACCACGACATGGGTTAGCTCCACGCTCGTGTTGGCGGCTTCGATGTATGGCGGCGGTGTTGTTGGCGGCTGGGTTTGCCGCAAGGTCGCGAGGTCGGGCGCATATTGGTTGTCGTTGGTCGCGAGGATCGTCTTGCCATCGATGGTCAACTCGACGCGATAGTCGACATTTTCGAACTGAAATTCGATCTTACGATCGGCATCGAAGTTTGGAATGCGGGTCGAACACAGTTCGGTCGATTCCGCCGGATTCTGCACGGAGGTTCGCAGGATCTTCGCCGTTCCGTCCGGTGCGATTTCTCCGATGAACAGATCATCGCGCTTCGATAGGCCCGCGCGGACCACGCCGGACTTCTCTTTGAACTCCAACACGAAATGCACGCGAAGGTCCGACACCGGATGGTGGCGGTCCTGTGATCGGTTGATCCAACGGCGAAGCGTGTTGTACGCACAGAACCCATTCAGCCGTGCGTGCAATTCAACGCGTTGGTCCGGCTGCCCGATGCCGTTGTAGGACAGCGTTCGATTACCGACTGTCCAGGCGCTTTCATCGCCCGACGCGACCCATTGCGGTTGATCGTTGTCGATTTCTTTCGGCGGATAGTCGTGATTGTAGGCGACTTTCCATAAGACTTTTTGGGCCAGGTCCGTCTTGCGGGCGATGTGCATTTTCTTGTCAAGTTCAGCGAGCGCTTCGCCCATCGACTCGCTGACGTCCTGGCCAAGTTGTGCGAGTTCGTTGGCATCGCCATTGGCGCGGCGCAGGTACTTGAGATGGCGGGCCTGTTCGAGTGTTGTCAGGCATTCCTCTGAAAGTTCCTCGGTCGGAACCACGTAGACATCGCCATCGATGATCTGCAGCACTTCATTGGGCAGGCCCGCCAACCGCTTGATGAAGTTGGTCGTTCCGTCGCTGGGCGTCTTGAATACCACCACATCCCAGCGTTTGGGCCCGAGCAATTCACCGCCAAAGTCGAAGGGCCATTTGAAAACGAGAATCCGATCGCCGCTCTTTTGGTTGCGCTTGGCGTCGTTGGTTTCGCGGGTGTCGTTGGCGTAGCGGCAGTTCTGACAGATGGCGACGCTTTGTTCGTCAAATGCGCCGATCCCTCGGGGGGAGTTGTTCGGGTCGTTGAGCCCGTACGCGAATTCCCAGCCGCAATTCTCGCAGATCATGTTGCCATGGGCGCCGTTGAGGGTCGCGGCCATCGATCCTGTGGGGATGACAAACGCCTCAATGATGAATGCCCGAAACACGAATGCGAGAATGAAGGCGATCACGATCGAGTCGAAGGTCTCGCGGACAGTCTCCTGGGGGGCCTGCCCTGCGGTGACAGGCTCCCTGTCGGCCTTGGTGGATCGGTCGGTCATATTGGTTATACCTTCGTTGGACGCGGACACCGGTGGTCGCGAATGGGTTCTTCGAATCGATCCACCAGAGCGCGAATCGGGCGACGGGATCAGGCGTAGCTGTGCAGCCCGGAGATTTTGAAGTTGATGACGATCCAGTTAAAGAGCATCACCGCGCATCCCACAACCGCAAGGATCGCCGTCCACAGGCCTTTGTCGCGGACCTTGAATCGAACGTGAACAAGGATAATGAAAATCACGAACGTGCAAAGCGCGAATACTTCTTTCGGGTCCCAGCCCCATGGTCGTCCCCAGGAATGATCGGCCCAAATCGCACCCATCACGAGTCCCGCCCAAAGCGTCACAAATGCGAGCTCAAGGATCACCATGGTGGCTGCATCGAGCACCTTACCCGTCGAACCGCGTTCGTCGATCAGGAAGCGATCGCCCTTGGGCGTCGAACCATCGAGGATCAAACTGCCCGCGCCACCAATGCGGGCCGCACCGGGGTCGCCTCCGCCCAATCGATAACGCAGGTAGAGCAGGGCGATGATCGCGGCGATCCCGATCAGGGCGTAGCTCCAGATGATCATGTTGGTGTGGATGTAAAGCCAGATGTCGTCGAGCACGGGCATGACGTTGTCGATGTCGCTTCGCAGCACGGTGGGCATGAACTGCTGGCACATCATCGCCACCATCGCACAGATCGCCGAGCCAAAGTAGAACAACCCCTTCATGTTCGTCTTGCGAACGAGGTATTCCAGCACGAATGATCCGAGTACGCCAAACCAGACGGAAGCGAGAATGGCTTCAAACATGTTTGCATTGGGAATGCGGCCGGAAATATACCAACGCATCCCAAGGGCCAACGTGTGGAGACCAAATGCGATGATCAACATGATCACGCCGGTGATCAGCGCGCCATTCATGCGGTATGCGATGAACATGATCAGCGGGATCGCCGCGAGCGCATACACAATCCAGACCCAGACGAATGCCTTCATCTTGAAATACTGGCTTTCCAGATTCAGTTTGCTGACATCGGGGTAGAGTTCAGGATTGACCTTCTGAAGATTGCTGGCGAGCGACGCAATCGCCGCCGACGCGCCGGCAGCGTCTTCCGCCCGCCACGTTTCCACGAGTTTGTTCCAGTCGGCGGTCAATTCGCCGCCGAGTTTCGGGTCGAGACCGGGGACGCCCATGTTGGCTTGGCCATGATCGTGACCGTCCTGCATGAATCCCATGCCCCAAAGCTGTTCGCCCGTCAGCCATGGCGTCTTGTCGTTGCCGGTTGGTGACGGGATGATCGCAAAGTTGCTGGAGAGTCGATGGGCATCGGCGGTGCCCATGGCCCAGTTGAGCATATTGACGAACTTCTGTGTGCGGATGACGTCCTGCTCGAGTTTATTGAGTTGGTTCTGGACCGGCTGCAACCAGTACATCCCCGGAGCCATCAAACCGGTCTTGACGAATTCCCTGATGTCGTTGGGATCGATGTTCGCTTGTTCCATCGCGCGGGCAAGATCCTCGCGGATGGCGCGTTTGACGTAAATGATGTCCTTGTTTTGATACTTGCGCGGATTGATCATCAGATCGACGTAGGCGAATACCGGTTCGTGCCCGTCAACATCATAGGGGCCCGCCACCGTGCGCATGCGCCCGCGTGCAAAGGAGTCGAACGACTTGATGCGACCGACATCCTGAATGGCCAGGTTGCGTAGCGGTTCAAGTTCGACGTTGGCCGCAAACTTATCCAGCTCGACGCTGGGGGCGCGATTTTGATATTTGCCCCAGGCAAAGTAGGCGACGACCGCGATAAGTGACATGTCTACAAAGCGTACGAGCAACTTGCGATTCATGGTTGTCTCAATGCCTCATGCGCAACGGGCGGTTTACATCAGCCCATTCATCATCTGCTGTGAAAAAGAATTCTTTTTAAACGGCGACCGGCTCTTTGGTGACGGCCATCTTCTTGTTCTGCTCGACTTCAGCCCATACGGCTTGTTGCCGTCGGCGTTTAATCACGGGCTTGATGTAGAAGACGTAAATCATACCGAACACCGCGATGCACGTACCGAGCAATTGGGTGTACACGCCATCACGATTGCCCACGCCCAATCCGGTAAACGCCATCTCCCCCGGGTCCCACTCGGCTTGGAAATAGTAAAGATCCGCGAATTCCGCCGGGCTGTTGAGGCTGGTTGTGATCGGCGACTGCCATTTGCCGTCGCTGTACGGGCGAAGGATGCTGACAAAGTCGCGAACGCTGGCCGTGTTGCCCGAAACGAATCCGCCCGTGTGAACCTTGAGCTCAAAATCCTCCAGCGCCATCGGAGCCGGAAGCATTTCGCTCCTTCGAGAAAACAGCAGTTCGACCTGCGTTCCATCGGGCAGCAGGCATCGGGTTGGCCGGTACACGAATCGGCCGGGCACCGCATACTGTTCGTTCGGGAACGGATAGCGGTGGTAGGGCAGCCACTTGGTGGTGCTCCAATTGTCCGAGTTCAGTTCGAGTTTGATGCGCGAGAAAACGTTGCCCGCTTTTGGATCGCGATCCTGCTTCGCGATCAACACCGGACGCGTCTCGGGTTGGACGTGCGAATAGCTCTCCATGATTTTCATGCGGATGCCCGAACCAAGATCAAACATCTCGCCAATCTTCACCGGTCGCCGGTCATCCGGACTGCCGACAAAGACTTCTATGTTTTCAGGTTGGGGGCCTGCAACGATGGTCACCAACGCGCCAGGCCTGAAAACCACGTCGACCGCGGGATCGGGTGGGCTGAACTGCTGATCACCGATCAAATCCTGGGAGCGATTGGGATCGTCGGTTACCCATCGCTTGATCAACCGATCGCCCGACTGTAGTTCAACCACGACGATCGGCACGCGCCGGCCATTGCCCATCGGAAATGAGCGGTGGTACGACTTGACGCGGTACGACCAATCGGTGTCTTCGATCCTGGTGAACTGGAGGTCTTTGTTTTGATCGAGGGTCTTCGCCGGGTCGACTGAGAATCGAACCGTCTTGTCCTTGTCGGGCACGCGGATGGACAGCAGATTGCCCGTCGTTTGCCCATAACCGATGCGCTGCTGTTCGTTTTCAGCCCAGTGATACCCGACCATGCTCGGGTCCACATCGCCCAACTGCGGATTCAACGCGAACATGGAAAATTCAGACTGATGACCGCCTCCGTCGAGGATGACCTTCATCATCGGATTGAGTTTCGTCCCATTGGGGACCCACCGGGTTTGATCGCCCGTTGAGTAATGCAGTCTGCCAGTGACGTGAACATCAAGACTCGCCAGCGGATCGTTCTCAGCCACCTTTGGTACGGGGATGTCCATCGGATCGGGTTCGACGTTTTCATCGTCACGACTGACCCAGACATCGCTTCGCTGGGTGATTCGATCGGCGTAGTGTGGAAGGCCTTCAATGGGGCGCTCAACCCACTCCGACTCGCCGACTTTTCGAACATACAGCGCGGCAGAGTCCGCGATGTAGTATTTGGTTTGTGGTTCGTAGGCGAACGCGAGTTCGATTGATTCGTCGAGGAGTTTCTTGCCGGTTGATTTCACCGCCCGGCCTTTACCGGGGATGATGTCTTCAGTGTACTGCGGATAGCCAATGAGCATCTGGCGGATGAAGGTTTGTGTCGGCGTCGTCACGGCGACATTGACGCTGCACGCGGTCTTGCCTTTGTCTTCACCGCTAAGTAGCGGCCAATTCGGGTTGATGCTTGAAATCGAGAACCCATATTCACCGCCGTCACCGGGAACGAACACCTTGTTCTGTGGACGTACCACCAAGCGGCTGGGCGCTTCGGCGCCGGGGACGTTGATCACGATGCTCCGGCGAAAGACCGGCGTGTCGCCTTCGAGTTTGTTGGCAAAGTAGTAAACGCTGCCGAGGGTGAGGACGACGATGCCGCCGTGGATTAGCCAGACGCCGAGGTTCAGCACGGTCAGGCGAATACGCCGCAGGGTCACAACGATCATGTTGAGCGTGAACAACGCCATCAGCAACGTAAAAGGCCACCACGCGAAGACTTCCATCTCGGTCTTGTTGAAATACTCGCGGACGATCCAGCGCGTCCAGGGACCGAACGGCTTGCTGTAGTCCAGGGGGTGGAGGATGCCAGCCGACGCGATGCTCATGTAGATAAATAGCAGGAACATCAAGAAGATACCGAACCACACGCTGCTGATCAGATCATAAGGAGCGCGTAGCGGATTGAATGGACGGCGGGCTGAGGTGGATTCGTTTTGCATGTTTGTGAACTCTGTGTACAGGGGGCTTGCCACTTGGCGAATCCCTAAGAATTCGGCGCGAGTGACCTCTCCTCGGGTTCAAGTGATCATAGTCGGATCGGGCGAAAATGCGACCTGAGCGCCGATTGGTCGTCGGCGCAAGGAATCGGCGATACAGAGTGAAACCCGGTATCGCCGATTCAGTCAAATCTTCACGAGGCGTCCCGCTCACCGGGACGGGTTTCACTGAAGCCAATTAGCACGATTGATGCCAATCACGTCCAGAATCCCCCAGCTTTCGGAGACTGGCGACCACCCGCCACACAACGCCGTGGTCGACCGCATCCGAGCCTCCTACTTTGTGAAATCTTGCTGGGCGGCGCGGCGCGTGGCCACTTCGCTCTGGCTCGAGTGGGGCTGGTTGGTCATTTGCCCCGCCATTGAGCCTTTTGGCACAATGTAAATTTCGACGCGGCGATTCTGACCGCGGCCGGCCTCGGTGCTGTTCGACGCAATCGGGCGGGTGTCGCCATATCCCATCACCGCAATTCGATCGTCGGAGATACCCCGGTCACGCAACACATTGGACACTGAAATCGATCGGTGCGATGAAAGGTGCCAGTTGGTCGGGTGGTTGCGTTTCGTTTCGGCGCGTTTGATGGGGCGGTCGTCGGTGTGGCCAATGACCATCACGTCGAACCCCTGGGCGGCTGACGAATTCATGATCGAGGCGAATCCGTCGAGCGACTGCTTCGCCGAATCCTTGACGATGTCGCTGCCCAGTGCGAAGAGCAGGTCCGATGTCCATTTGACCATGCCATTATTCGGGTCGTAGCTCACGCTGCCGGGGTGCCTCGCCGCAAAATCCTGTAGGGCGCTATCGAGGGCTTCAGGCAACTTCGTGGATTCGATGATGATTGGATCCTGAAGAACATTCTGGCGGGCAAGTTCTTCGACCGTTCGCTGAGCCGATCCGACCGCAGCTTGCAGACGGTTGTTTTCGGCTTGCAGATTCGATGCGAGGCTTTCCTTGGAACGAATATGTTGTTCGGTTGAGGAGAGTCTCGTTTGCAGATTGCTGTTGGAATTGCGCAGGTCGTAGAGTTCCTGCTCAAGCTGCGCCTTTTCGGCTTCGAGCGTTCGATGGGCCATCTGCAACTGGCGATGATCATCGAGCGACACACATCCGGTTGAGATTGCTGCAACGCAACCTGCAACCAATACACCAAACAACTGGACCTTTCTCATCGCATGCCTCCTATGCAAGTTGCTATGAGTACCGCCACCAGCAACAGCCACCTGCCACATGATTGCGATTTTCTCGATTGGTGGGGGACAGAGGCGATGGTGCGAGGAATGTGAGGTCTTTCGCGTACGTCCCTGTACCTCACGTTGAATCTTAAGCCGTCACCCTGACGGCTAAGCTGAACGTTTTTCGTCCAATGATCTTGATTCAACGTTGATGATTGGGCTCGCATCATTTCGAGCCCATAGTGCATATTTACACTGTTGTACCACCCTTGTGCAACAGCGCTTTTTTGTCACAACCTGTCGGGTGAATTAGTCACAGGTTGATGCTTGGAGTGTGGGTGATTGTGCCGAAAGAAGTTAGCTGGATTTCTTTCCGATCATGAAGCCAATGCCCAGCGCAATCACCGCCGCCCCCAACGACCCGGCGCCGACGATCCAGTTGTTTTGGGCAAGTGTGTCGAGGATCGCAGGGTACACGCCCTTGACGGCTGCGGCTGCGGCCAAACCGGAAATGCACATCGTCAACACGCCGATGAACATCATGCCGGTCAGCCCGGTCGACACTGCGTCGGGCGGGAATTCGGAATAACTGACCATCGCCACCGGTTGACCGGCTGACGCGGTTGGTTCTTCGACCACGGTCGGCATGAAACCGGTCCCGCTGTCGTCTGAGTCGGCGATGCCGGCTTCCAGACCGGCGCGGGTGGCGTCACCCATTTCGCCGCCGGGGGCATCATCCGGATAGATTTCGTCGAGAAGCTCGGCGCCGAGCGAGGTGTCGTCGCTTTCGCGGGTCAAATCGAGCAGACCCGAACCGCTGCCAACACCGTCGATGCCCAACGCACCGGTCCCGCTGGAAACCACCGTTTGGGCCAGGGGGTCTGCGTCGGCTTCAACTTCATCGTCGTCAAACACGCTGACGCCGACCGAGGTGACCACCGTGCCTTCTTTGTCGTCTTCCTTGGACGTTCCGACTGTCGTGTCGTCGAGGTTGATGGCGTCGGCATCAGAACCATCGCCCAGGCTCAAGCCCGATCCGCCGGATTCCTCAAGCGGTTCGAGGACCAGGTCGCCACTGCCCATCTTGTCGGACGTGCCGCTCAGCGAATCCTCGGCGCCCAGCGATAGCGTCCCGGAACCGGTTGAACTTGGCCCCGGCCCGGATTTTGCGCTGGCATCGGTGACGGTGTCGTCATCGTCGGCGAAGCGGATTTCCATCGAATCGTCGCCTGCCTTGGAATGGGCGGACGTGTCTTCAAGTGTCAGTTCAGCCGTGCTGAGCATGTCGAAGTCGCCCAGCGATCCGCTCAAAGACGAGCCAGCCAGGTCGATGGAATCGGTGGCTTCTGCGATCTTGTCGACCTCGTCGGCTTTGTAGGTCACCTTGCCGCCGTCGCGGAATTCCCGCAACGAACCGTTTTGCACAAGGTCCTTAAGCTGAGCCGGATTCATCTCCAGCTTTTCGCACGCTTCTTCCTGACTGTAGAATGACTTGGCCATCGATATTCGCCTTTGATTTATTCGTTACATCCAAACTAGGGATTACCGCTTGCTTTTCGTTTCGCCGCCAGCTGTTCGTTGAGAATCTGTTGAATCACGTCGGTCGGGGGTTCGGTTCCCCAGTTCTCAAGCTTGCGATCAAAACGCCAGTCGCGACCGGCGACGAGTTTCAATTTGTCGCCACCTTGATCAAACCGGTAGCACCAGATTGTTCCGGCATCGACATCCACCATGAACACGCCGTACGCGTTTTTGGAAACCTGACCCGAAAACGCGAAGACGCCGTGAGCGCCGGCTGACACCGTCGACTGCGCGAACACCGGTCGGCTGAATCCACCATCAACCCGAAGGACCAAAGTGACTGCGATCACGGCAAGGCTGATGGCGATGACCCACCACACGGGGTGCGGTTTGGCCGGTCTAGCGTAGACGACGCGCGCATCAGCATCATGCCCAACGGGGTGTTCATTGCTTAACTTGGGTGTGGGCATGGTACCGGACATCCGCATCGCGCAGGGGGACAAATTGCCGCCAATCGGTACGAAAGATTATACCCGGGAAGCGCTTGTGAACAAGCAGCAAGTGGCGTCGATTCAAACCCTTACGAGCAAAAATGCCGAGCAATTCAGCACAAAATTGTTACTTGGACAGGAATTGTCGCACGCGCTCGGCGTGCTCGGGCTCGCTGGCTGCGATTGATTGAATCCACGCCTCGGATTTCGGTGTCGGTTCATTGGCCTCGCGGGCGGCTTGGCGAAGCAATTGCTTGGTCAGGCTGACCGCCCGGCGCGGAAGTGCGCAGATTCGGTCGGCCAGGGCGCGAGCGGTCGGGTAAAGCTGCTCGTCTTCGACGCATCGATTCACCAAGCCAGCCGCCTGCGCCTGTGGGGCCGTGAGTTCGTCCATTCCGAGAGTCAATTCCATCGCCCGGGCATAACCCAGTGCATCGACCAGCGCGCGACTGCCGCCCAGACAGGGCGCCAACCCAAGCTTCGCCAGCCCGGGAACGAATCGGGCGCTTTGTGCCGCGATTCGAAAATCACAGGCCAACGCCAGGTAGAATCCGCCGCCGGCAGCCACCCCTTGGACGGCTGCGATGACGGGAATGGAGAGATTGTGGATGCACTCGATCACCGGGTTGTAATGCTCGGCGATGATCGAACCGAGGACGGCTGACGATTGGTGCTTGTAGGTGGCGGCTAGGTTTTCCAGATTCTGCCCGGCGCAGAATCCCTTGCCCGACGCAGTCAGGATGATGGCCCGGGCGTCGGATGACTCCGCGACTTCGAGCGCATCGCGAAGTCGCTGCATCATCGGGATGGTGATCGTGTTCAACCGGTCCGGGCGGTTGAGCAGAATGGTTGTGACCGGGCCATCGGATCGGGCAACAACGGTAGCGTTTGATTCCATAAGCGTTCTTGCAGTGCTCGTAAGTTAAATCGGGAACGGGAAAAACGATTCTTCGACGCATTCCCCAACACCGAGGAACGAATCGCACTCAAACCCGTCCGGGCAATCGTCGTTGGTTGAGCACTCGGTTGAGGTGCACATGAAACCAAGATAGCAGAGATTGCCAAGCCCCGCGCGGACACAGTCTTCGTCGGTTTCACAGTTGGCGCACACCATCTGAGTGGCTCCGTTTTCGCCTTCAATTTCAATGCACTCTTCGCCGGGGGCGCAATCGCATTCGGGATTGTCGTCGCCGTCGTTATCATCGCTGTCGTCTTCATTGAACCCGCACGGTCCGTCGAGGGCGCGTTCGTCGGTTTGCAGATCGAAGATATTGAATCCGTTGAGATCGCAGTCGTTCGGGCTTTCGTCATCTTCGCCGGTGTCGATGCGCATGTTGCCTTCCATGGTGCCGTCTTCATTGACTTTGACTTCACCATCGAAATTGAAATCGTCGGTTTCGCCGTCACCGGTCTGCGAGGTCTTGACGTCGGCATCAAATGTCAATGAACCGTCGGCGTTTTCCGTTTCTTCGATAACGCCATCGACTTTGAATTCGGTGCCGTTGTTGGTGCCTTCCAGGTCGAAGAATTCGATGCGTCCGCCTTGCGTGCCTTCGGGACCGGGGGTGTAGCGGATACGTCCATTGAGCGTGACGCCCGGCAGCATGCCGCAGTTCGTAAACGTGGTGAATCCGTCGGCATCGGTGCTGCGCGACCCGCCGAACGGACAAGGCGTCGATGCCGGCCCGCGCGTGCGAAGCGTATCGGAGGCCTCCCGCCGGTCTTCGTTCCGCGCGGAGATGACGGCCATCACCACCCGACTCGCGTCTGACTTGCCTTCGGTTGCGGAAGTGCTGCCATTGTTCTGCGAATTGTCGCCATCGTTGGATGAATCGATGCCGGCGGGCGCCGTACAACCACCAAACGATATCGCCAGTGCACACAAAAGTCCGATCACTGCCATCGCGCGAACCATGAATTGCCCTTTCAATAATCAACTCGCCCCGGCAGGCGTATGAACATGAACGGACAATCGTAGCGTCGGCAATCTGTGATCACAAATCAGGGGGCAAGTCCCGGCAGAAACCGGCCTGTGGGGCAATGCACACCGATGGATGGGGTCAGCGGGCATCGAGGCGCCGGCTGACCTTTGCCATCCATCGAGGTTCTACCGCATCGCGGCGTTGTTCATAGGGTGTCACGATTCGAGTGACGCACTGTGTCACAAAATCCATTGCGACTAGTTAACCGATGTCGCGATATCGAAATCGACCAGAAGGTCGGAGTGGGTGAACGTGTAAGTGATCGTGTCACCGCATCCGAAATTGTCGCCGTCGACGATGACATCGGTGTCTTCTTTGATATCAAACAGCGGAACTTCCAATTCGGCTTCGTCGATGAAGATCGATTCCAGTTCGTCGCAGTCGCGGGAGAACTCGGCTTCTTCACCTGGCGACAACGTGCGATTGACTTCCTCGCCGAGCGCTTTGATGAGATCCTTGGTTTCGAGATTCTCATCGCCGTAGCGAACCTGCACCGCGACGTCGTAATCGTCAGATGTGTTGACGAGCCGTACGGTGACGCTATTGGAGCCGAGCAAGTTGCCAAGGACACCGAGAGCGCCGCAACCGGTGATGCCGGTGATTGCCAATGCCGAAGCGAACAACGTCGTGTATATGCGTGAATTTGATTTCATGGTTTGATCTCCTCGCGTTTGCGTTGTCGATCCTTGTGTCTGGCGGTTTTCATCCGTGAAACCGACAGGTTCGACAGGATGGTACGCATCACAACCCGTCCGAACAACCGAAACGGGCGATATGGCCGTTGACAAATGATCTTATCAAGTCTCTGTTGAATCGGGCTGTGATTCGGCGCACACAATCACCGCAGAATTCCAAGCTGGGCTGATTGGAGAGGTTTACTTTCCGCAGTAGTCGATGATGCGGCCAATCTCTTTTCGCAGATCGGTGCGCGAGACGATGCGATCGACAAACCCGTGATCGAGCATGAATTCAGCCGACTGGAATCCTTCGGGCAGTTCCTGCTTGACGGTGTTGGCGATCACGCGCGGACCGGCGAAACCAACCATCGCTTTCGGTTCGGCTAGGATCAGATCGCCGAGGCTCGCAAAGCTGGCTGCCACCCCTGCGGTGGTCGGATCGGTGCAAACGACGATGTACAAACCACCCGCATCGTCAAACCGCGCGAGGGCAGCCGACGTTCGGGCCATCTGCATGAGTGAGACCATGCCTTCCTGCATGCGGGCACCGCCAGAGGCAGCCACCATCACAAAGGGCAGGGCTTCATCCGTCGCACGTTCGATCGCCGACGTGATCTTCTCACCCACGACCGAACCCATGGAGGCCATGATGAACGCGGGATTCATCACCGCGAGGATCACCGGGCGGCCACGGACATAGGCCTTACCGACCACGACGGCTTCGGTCTCGCCCGTTTTGTCCTGCTGGGCTTTGATACGCTCGGGGTAGGGGACGCGATCCTTGAAATTCAGCGGATCGGTGGGGACGAGGTCTTCAAGGAATTCCTCGAATGAATCGGGATCGCACAGTTGTTCGATGCGCGTGCGGGCGTCGATGCGGCGATGGTGGTCGCACTTGGGGCAGGTGAAAAGGTTTTCCTGAAACTCGCGGTGAAAGAGCATGTGCCCACACCCTTCACACCGGTCCCACGTTCCCTTGGGTACGTCAATTCGCTCGCTTCGATCGATCATGCGATAAGCCTCTTTGGCGCCGACAGTTTGTCCAAATCCTCAATTCTGGCGGATATTCTAGCGAAGTCCCGGGCAGTGACAACGAAAGAATGCAGCGATTGGCGGCATGTTTGGCGTGATTTGCGCCCTTTTGGGGCGATTAAACGGCTTGTTGTGCGGCCTGTGTCAACCGGTTGAAGGCAGCGGCTGGGTCTGGATCACCGAATACGGATGTCCCGGCGACGAAGGTGTCGACGCCCGCCTTGGCTGCGAGTGCGATGGTTTCGGCGTTGATTCCACCATCGATTTCGAGTCGCTGATCATCACGCAGGCGATCACGCAACTGCGTTACTTTTGCGAGCACGTCGCCAATAAACGATTGACCGCCAAATCCGGGCCAAACGCTCATCACCAGCACCAGATCAACCTTCGGCAGAATCGCTTCGATCGTGTCGATCTCGGTCGTCGGGTTGATCGACACGCCGACACCGCAATTGTGCTTGCGGATTTCGTTGATGACTTCGTCGGGGTTGTCGGTCACTTCGATGTGGAAGGTGATCAGGTCGGTGCCGGCATTGGCAAAGGCTTCGGCGTAGCGAGCCGGTTCTTCGATCATCAGGTGCGTGTCGAAGAACATCTTGCTGACTGGGCGAAGGTGGGCGATGACCCCCGGACCAAACGAAATGTTGGGGACGAAGTGCCCGTCCATCACGTCGAGGTGAAGGACTTCCGCACCGGCGCTCTCAACGATGGCGACGTCCTCGCGAAGCCGGCAGAAATCGGCGGCAAGCAGCGACGGTGCGACGCGCAGCCGCCTGGTCTTCAGATCGGTCAGGCGGTTGTTGTCGTCGCTTGCATGTGCCGTCATGGAATTCGCGATACGGTTGTTGTGCGTTAGGCGTTGTCGATGACTTCCAACGCGGCGAACGGTTTGCCTTCGAGAAACTCCAGCGAAGCGCCGCCGCCCGTGGAAATGTGCGACATTTTCTCAGCCAACCCGGCATGATCGATGGCCGCCGCACTGTCGCCGCCGCCGATGATGGTGATCGCGCCGTTGGCGGTCGCGTCGGCCATCGCTTGTGCAATCGCCATTGTTCCGCGATCAAAGGGAGGTGTTTCGAATACACCCATCGGACCGTTCCAGATGACCGTCTTCGCGCCTTTGATGACGTCGGCAAATGCCGCGATCGATGCCGGTCCGATGTCGAGGCCCATCAAATCGTCGGGGATGTTTCCGACGACGGTCTGGTGTTGAGCTTCACCGGAAATCTCTGCGGCCACGACCGAGTCGGTCGGTAGCACGAGTTTGTCGCCGCCGATTTCCATGAGGCGTTTGGCTTCATCGACGAAATCGGGTTCGACGAGGCTTTTACCCGTGGGAATGCCTTGTGCGGCGAAGAACGTGTACATCATTGCGCCACCGATGAGCACGTTGTCGCACTTCGGGAGCAGGGCGTCGATCACGCCGATCTTGTCGGAGACTTTCGCACCACCGAGGACCGCGACAAACGGACGCTTCGGATCGGCCAGCGCGCTTCCGAGAAACTCAAGTTCCTTCTGAACGAGGTACCCGAGGACTTTGGGCTTGCCCTTCATCATTTTTGGGACGGTGAGCATGCTCGCATTGTCGCGATGGCATGTCCCGAACGCATCGTTGACGTAGACATCGGCCATGTCGGCGAGGCTGCACGCGAACTCATCTTTCACCGCGCGCTTTTCGGCGTCCTGCTTGGTTTCTTTGTCCTTGATGGTCTCAGCCGAATGGAACCGGAGGTTTTCCAGCAGCAGGCATTCGCCCGATTTGACCCCTTCGGACAAAGCGCCAGCTGCATCGCCGACACAATCGGGTGCGAGCGGGACGTTCTTTCCAAGGATCTCGCCCAAACGCTTCGCGACAGGCGCCAGCGAATACTTGTCTTCCGGTTTGCCTTTGGGGCGGCCGAGGTGGCTCATCAGGATCAGCCGTCCGCCACCATCGAGAATTTTCTTGATGGTGGGCAGGGCGCTTTGAATCCTGCGATCGTCGGTGATCTTGAGGTCGTTATCGAGCGGGACGTTGAAATCCGCCCGCATCAAGACGCGTTTGTCCTTAACATCCACCGACTCGATCGTCTTTTTGTTCATGGCAATGTCCTTAACAATTGCCTGTGAATCAGTCCAAGACCAGCGCCGGTCTTGATGGAAGTTGTAGGGTGGGCCGTGCCCACCATGTCGTCATGCATTCAAACGGCGGTGGGCACGGCCCACCCTACCGGCGATGTCGACGAATCGAACATCGCCGGGCAATTTCAAGCTTTACTAGCCCATATCAGAAGCCAACTTGATCAGGTCAGCCGTCCGGCACGAGTAACCCCACTCGTTGTCGTACCACGAAATCACCTTGACCATGTTTCCGCCGTCGGCTGGCATGGTCATGGTGCTGAGTGAATCAACGATCGAACTGTGCGGATTGCCGACGATGTCACTGCTGACGATCGGGTCTTCGCAGTACTCCAAGAAATTCTTCATCGGTCCGTCAGCCGCAGCCTTGAGCGCATCATTGACTTCGCCTGCCGTGACGCTCTTGTCCAAGACCGCAACCAGGTCCGTGCACGATCCATCCGGAACGGGAACGCGCAACGAGAATCCGTTGAGCTTGCCGTTGAGTTCGGGAATGACCTTACCGACAGCTTTCGCAGCACCGGTCGTCGTCGGGATGATGTTCATCGCCGCCGCCCTCGCACGTCGCGGATCGCTATGCAGCTGGTCAGCCGTCTGCTGGTCGTTGGTGTATGCGTGGATCGTGGTCATCAAACCTTCTTTGAGACCAAAGCTGTCGTTGAGCACTTTCGCGATCGGCGCGAGGCAGTTGGTCGTGCAGCTTGCGTTTGAGATGCATTTGTGTTCGGGCGAAATCTTCGATTCGTTCACACCGAAGACGACTGTCATGTCCGGTTCGTCCTTGGCCGGTGCGCTGAGGATGACTTTCTTGGCGCCGGCTTTGATGTGGTCGCCGTAACCGCCCTTATCGGATGAACGTTTGGTGAACACGCCGGTTGATTCAAGGGCGATGTCCACGTTCATCTTTGCCCACGGCAGGTTGGCAGGGTTGCGCTCGGTCAGGACCTCGATTTTCTGACCGTTGACGATGAGCGTTTCACCTTCGGCGTGAACCGATCCCGGGAAACGACCATGCACTGTGTCGTACTTCAGGAGCAGTTCGAGGGCTTTGGCGTCGCCCAAGTCGTTGATTGCGACAATTTTAAATTCATCGGGACGCGCAAACATTGCGCGAAACGCGAGTCTACCAATGCGTCCGAAACCGTTGATACCGACAGTGACCGCCATGATCTGACCTCCTGGTAAGCGGATAAAGCTCGTCGCCCGGGCGACACGCCCCAGAGCGAACCACCGGCGATGGTAGAAGCATCCTGTCGAAGGTCAAGGCAGGATTCGGTGATTATCGGTCCGTCAGAAGTTTGGATTTTTACCCATGCCGTCCCGCCACTGACCGATATGGACATGTGTAGGCGCGGGCGCCGCTTGGGTTTGGAGCGGGGTCGGATGGCGTACATAGAGGTTAATTGCAATGGGTCAAAAACTACGCTTGTGTCTTTTCTCCGCGGCTGTCCCCGGCGACACGCCCTTTGCCGCGCCATTTGAAGCCTTGGAGCAGGTGACGCTTCTTGGTGAGACCGCCGACATCGAGGAATTTCGTGAGGGAATGCGCACGACCACGGTCGACGCCGTCGCGGTCAATCTCGATGATGAGGGCGAGCTTGGTTTTGAGGCCATCGAATACACCGGCACCGTTCAGCCCAATTGCGGGATCATTGGTGTCAGCAGCAATTCAGATCCGGCGAAAATCATCCGCGCCATGCGCACCGGGTGCAACCAGTTCGTCCATTGGCCCATCGACAATGTGGACCTTCGAGACGCCGTAAACCGGATCGCAGCCAACCGGCAGGTTTCCGCACCCACGGGCAAGCGCATCTGCGTCATTGGTTCGTCGGGCGGAGTTGGAGCCACGACGGTCTCCTGCAATCTGGCGATGGAGTTGGCTGGACTGACAGAATCCAATTGCGGTCTGGTGGATATGGACTTGGAATTCGGTGATGTGGCCTGCGCGTTCGACAGCGAGCCCAAGTACACGCTCGCGGATATCTGCGTCGACGGTCAGCAGATCGACAAGGAGTTCTTGACGAAGGCGGCTGAAATCGTCCACGACAATATTGCGCTATTCGCGCGCCCACACGATGTCGAAAGCGCACGTTCGGTTTCGCCGGAGGCGACCACGCAAACCTTCCAGGTCCTCAACGACATGTATCCGTTTGTCGTTGTTGACTTGCCGCGAACGTTCAGTTTCCTCAGTGCAGCCGCCGTGCATGCGGCCGAGCGCGTGCTGGTTATTTCGCAGCTCAGCGTCGCGTCGATCCGCAACGCCACGCGCATCTTCCAGATCTTGCAGCAGATGAGCGTTCCGACCGATCACATCGAGGTTGTCTTGAACCGTTACAAAGCCAATTTCGAGCGCATCACACCAAGCGAGGTTGAGGATCATTTCCAGCGCCCGATCTTCGCGACGATTCCCAACGACTATCGTCACGTGCAAGCCGCGCTGGACTTGGGGGCGCCGATGTACTCGGAATCGCCTGACAGCCCCGCACGTCATGCGATCAAGGGAATTGCCGAGCGGCTCTTCAACAACGAAACGTCGCAGGATGCGCCGGCAGTGCCACAATCCACCGGCTTGTTCAGCCGCATCTGGAAACGCGGCTAAGCTCCTGTCGCTTCGCACTACCCCTGGGTCCCAAACGCCACGCCAAACATCGCTGAGTTGACGCGCGCCGATTCTCACGGATACGCTGCTGCCTTACCGCTGGTCGGCCGACGTGCGCCGGCAGATTGATCGTTGCCTGCCAAGAGGTGCAGTAATGCATACTTCTTTGAATTCGTTTGAACGTCGCGTGTTGGGTTCCCTCCTCGAAAAATCGATGGCTCAGCCGGACTACTACCCGATGACCGAGAAGGCCATCGTCGCTGCCTGCAATCAGAAGCAGAACCGCGACCCAGTGATGGAACTCGACGAAGACGCGGTTTGGGAGACGCTGGAATCGCTTCGAGAGAAGGGGCTGGTGACCATGCTGCTTCCGGGAGCGGGGGCACGTTCGAAGAAATTCAAACACGAAGTCGAACAGCACTACGGTTGGCAAAAGCGCGAGCGGGCAGTGATGACGGAACTGCTCTTGCGCGGGCCGCAGACAGCCGGCGAATTGCGCTCGCGCTGTTCACGGTTTGTGCCATTCGACGATATCGCAGCGATCACCATTGTGCTCGACTGCCTGTCCGACGCGGAAACGCCTATGGTCCGAGCTCTGCCGCGCGAGCCGGGCCGATCAGCCATCCGCCACGCACATCTGCTCTACGCCGACGATGACGACGAGGCACCATCTGAAACCACAGCATCCGCGCCGACAGCGCCTGTAATTGCGCCGCCAAGCCAACAGCCCGCACCGCAACTAGCAAGCGATGAAACAATTGATCAACTGCAGGATGAAATCGCTGATCTGAGAGCAAGGGTCGAAGCACTGGAATCGCAGTTCAATCAACTAATGTCGTAGGGTGGGCCGTGCCCACCAAAGGAAACGACGGGATCATCGAATAAGCATTGATCCCAAGAATTCAACAAATACAATCACCGCATGCCCGATTACCGCAGATCGCGCGATCCCGGTGCAACGTACTTCTTCACGGTGGTCACGCAAAACCGCCTCCCAATCTTCAACGAACCTGAAGCCCGCAGACTGCTTCGCGATGCGCTGACAAAAACGGTTCTTGAAACGCTGGAAATTTACGCACCGGGCCTTGGCGCCTTGGTCGAGAAGGCCGAAACCCTGACACCGGCGGATATCGAGGCGCGAACCAAAATCCCCGGCGGTCATTGGCATCGGCGTCCGGGCTGGAGCCATTGAATGTCCCACTCATGACCGC
>JAUIEW010000387.1 GCA_030429365.1 Phycisphaerae bacterium | reverse complement strand
CGCCGAGCGGAAAGCCGCGCTCCTGCCAGCGCTGATACTTCCAGATGTTGACGGCCCGGCGGATGTTGTGGAGCGTCCTGGCATCGACGTTCGAGAGCAGCAGCAGCGACGAGTCCGGGGTGCGGTCGATCTGCTCGATCGTCTCGAAGCCGTGGCGGATGAGCAGGTTGTAGACGCGCTGGCTGATGTCGAGCTCCTCGATGCCGGGGTGCTTCTTGCGCCGGTAGGCGCGCCAGCCGACCTCGGCCAGCGACCAGAAGAAGATCGGTGTGACGAAGACGACCCCGGCGGCGGCCATCCAGCCGAAGCCGATCAGGAAGAGCGCCTGGAGATCGCCATTCATGAAGGCGGCCGGGATCACCAGCAACGCCCAGGAGCCGAATGAGATCGCGGCGGACCGGCGCAGCGGGTTGACCGCGAAGAGGTCGTCCGGCGACGATCCGTAGGCGCTGCGGCGAGTTGCTTGATAGACCTCGCGCGCGTTCAGTGCCGAGCGGGTTGCGACAGCAGTCCTCGAGTTGGAGCCTCGTCTGGCCATACTATTCCAACCACAATGCGGCGACGACGCGCCACCTCATCCCGTTGCCTACACTAATCATACGGCCAGTGGCGTGGATACGGTTGTACCCGGCCTGGGAGATATGTCACGGCTCGCGTTGACGGGTTGTAACGTGACGGTCTAGCTTCTTATACTAGACCGCTACCCGTACTGGCCTGGACCGGGACGGCTAGGGTGCCACACAGAGCCGAAGTGGCGGAATGGCAGACGCGACGGTCTCAAAAACCGTTGCCCTCACGGGCGTGTGGGTTCGACTCCCACCTTCGGCACCTTCGATCCTTAAGTGTCAATATGGGATCCGGTGGATTCGGTGCTACCTGTTCTATCTGTGTGAGTGGTTCGCGTTGCGTCTTGCGGCAAACTATCGCAATTGTGTTGAGAACTCACCAATCACGCATTGGCAAAGTGGGACCTCGTCCAGGCGATCCACCCCTTGTATCGCGCGTGTTTGTACGTACGCTATGATTCGTGAGGTGAATCACCGGCACATGTGAGTAGGTGGAGCGATTGTCCTCAACAGCAGAGCCTCAGCGCAAGCGTCGAAGCAACGGCGCAATCAACAAACTTGAACCGCAGGATGCTCCCGCGCATGAGTGGTATCGCTTTGTGCTTTCGTATCCCCCGCACCTCGTGCGTGAGTATCTGCGACGATTTGCGCTGACGTCTGAGCAGCGCGTGCTAGATCCATTCTGTGGGACAGGCACCACACTGGTAGAGTCTAAGAAGAACGGCATCCCGAGTGTGGGCATCGAAGCAACCCCTGCCGCCTATTTGGCGAGCAAGGTCAAAGTCGACTGGTCGCCTGACCCCGATGGATTGCTCGAACACGCTGCGCGAATTCGTGATCGCGCATGGCAACGACTACAGGCCGATGGGGTGCCGGATGAAGCAGCGCTATTGACGCCAAGCGAAGCGGTACTACGTGAACTGCCGCCGGAAACCGCTCGGCTACTCCTCAAGAACTCGATCAGTCCACGTCCGCTCCACAAGACACTAGTGCTCCTCGAGTGTATCGAGGCCTGCCGGGATGATAGCTACTATGACCATGAACGACTCGCCCTGGCAACGGCATTGACCGGACCGATCGGCAACTTGCACTTTGGTCCGGAAGTCGGCGTTGGTAAACCAAAACCGGACGCGGCTGTGATCGCGCCCTGGTATCTCGGTGTCAAACGCATGGCTGGTGACTTGCGAGTCCTGCAGGACCAGAATGGCACGCCCGCACTAGTTCATCAGGCGGACGCACGCGATATTCTCGATGTGTTGGAGCCGGAGAGTATCGATGCCATCATTACTTCACCGCCCTACCCCAACGAGAAGGACTACTCTCGGACAACGCGCTTGGAGACGGTACTACTGGGCTACATGCGGGATCGTACAGACCTTCAACGCATCAAGAAAGGGTTGGTGCGCTCCAACACACGTGGTGTGTACAAGGCCGATCGCGATGACGATCTCATTGCGGACCATCCCGAGATCAATCGCATAGCCGAAGAGATTGAAGCCCGGCGCGTTGAACTGGGCAAGACCTCAGGTTTTGAACGGCTTTATCCACGTGTAACCAAGCTCTACTTCGGCGGCATGTTGCGTCACCTCGAGACTCTCAAAGCCGCCCTGCGACCCGGAGCACGCCTTGCCTATGTTGTGGGGGACCAGGCATCCTACCTGCGGATCATGATTCGCACCGGCCAGATTCTAGCGGAGCTGGCGGAGTCAATAGGGTACGAGTGCGAGAGTATCGATCTCTTTCGAACACGTCTCGCAACGGCGACACGCCCGCAGCTTCGTGAGGAAGTGGTAGTGCTCCGGTGGCCAGGAAAGTGAGCGGTCGAGTTGGAGATTACGACCAGATCATCGAGCACATCTTCTTTCAACACTTCGAGCCTGGTGTCGACAGTGTCGTATTCCAGCGCCAAGAGATAGTCGACGCTGCAAGAACATTGGGTCTGAAACGACCAAGTAATCTCGGCGATGTAGTCTACACTTACCGATTTCGTCGGCTACTGCCGGATCGTGTACGGGAAGCGGCTCCAGGGGCGCTAAATTGGATTATCCGCCTGGCCGGACGGAGTACATATCGCTTTGATGCGGTCGCACTTGCTCACATACTTCCGACCCAGGGACTCGTTGAAACAAAAGTGCCTGATGCAACTCCAAGCATCATTACTCGATATGCGCTTGGAGATGAACAAGCACTACTCGCGAAGCTGCGCTACAACCGACTCATTGACATCTTTTCTGGAGTAGCCTGCTACTCGCTACAAAGTCACTTACGTACCTATGTCAAAGGTATGGGCCAGGTCGAAACAGACGAATTGTATGTCGGTGTAGACAAACATGGGGCTCAGTATGTCTTGCCGGTTCAAGCCAAAGGCGGGACGGATATCCTGAGCGTTGTGCAGATTGAGCAGGACATAGCACTAAGCGCTGCTCGCTTCCCTGCACTGATCTGTAGGCCAATAGCATCCCAGTTCATGGGGGACGACCTGATAGCTCTGTTTGAAATGGAAAGTGCTGGCGAGGGGGTTAAGATCGTCACCGAGAAGCACTATCGTCTCACTAGCGCAGACGAGATATCGCATG
>JAUIEW010000386.1 GCA_030429365.1 Phycisphaerae bacterium | reverse complement strand
AAAACCCCAACCGCATCACGCAAACGAAGCGTGACATCGCCCGCGTGTTCACGGTAATGAACGAGCGTGGTGAAACGGGCATTGAGCAAAAGCAATATCACCTTGAAGCGATCGCATCGCATCAAAAGGGTTAGGTCCTCGGTTAAAGGGCCGTGCTGAAGTTTGGACAAAAGCGTCTGGATTGGGCGCTTTGATCGAAGAGTTGGAGAAGTTCATCGATGGCAGCAGAGCAAACAGCAGAGAAGCGAAGTACTCGCCGCATTCGTCAGGGCGTGGTCGTATCGGACTCGCGTGACAAGACGATCAAGGTGACGAACAGCTACTCCAAACCGCACCCCAAGTACGGGAAGATCATCCGCCGGAGTACGACGTTGCACGCCCACGATGAAAAGAATGAAGCCCATGTCGGCGATCTCGTCGAAGTGATGGCTTGCCGTCCGATTTCGAAGCAGAAGTCGTGGCGTTTGGTGCGGATTGTTCAGAAATCCGAAGGGTAGTGTTGGTTTCCGCGAAGTTCTGGTTTCTGCGAAGTAGCAGAGTTGCAAAAGCGGCTGTGATCGCAAATCAGCGACGTCTTGCTGATCAAGGGTTTGAACAATGATTCAGATGCAAACAATGGTGGATGTCGCAGACAACACCGGTGCCAAGCGGGCGATGGTCTACAACGTCCTTCGCCATGGAAGTAGCCGCAAGGGCAAGCCGACGCTCAAGACGGCCAACATCGGCGACATCGTCCTGGTGACGGTCAAGAAGGCGTTGCCCAACAGTGACTTCAGCGGTGGAAGCGATCGCAAGGATCGAGCCGCCCGTCGTCGGGCCCGCGGTGTTGTGGTTCGGACATCCCGTGCAACGCGCCGTCGCGATGGCAGCTATGTACGTTTCGATTCGAATGCAGTCGTGTTGATCAACGAAAACAAAGAGCCTCGCGGAACGCGAATTTTTGGTGCGGTTGCCCGTGAACTTCGCGACAAAGGCTTTATGAAAATCATCTCGCTCGCTGAAGAAGTGGTGTAGCGCGGGCAGTTGGCAGGGTTTGGAATCGGCGGCGTAAAGTCGCTTGGAAGTGAGGCAGACTGATGGCTTGCCACGTCAAGAAAAACGAGATTGTCGAAGTCATTGCTGGAGCCCACCGCGGCGCCCAGGGCAAGGTCCTGCATGTGGACCCCGTTCGCGAGTTGGTCTTGGTTGAAGGTGTGAACGTGGTCTTTCGCCACGTGCGTCCCAACCGCCGCAACCCGCAGGGTGGTCGTGTCGAGAAGGAAGCGGCGATTCACATTTCAAATGTGTTGCCCGTCGACACCAAGACGCAGAAAGGTTCGCGGGTCCATTTTGAAGTGACGCGAGACAAGGCCGGCAAGGTCATCAAGAAAGAACGCCGCACGGTTGGCGGTACGGTGATCGATACGGTCAAGAAGGCGGAATAAAAAAGCGTAAGTACGCCAGGGGTGATGACGCCTCTGGATTGGGTGGCGTCGAATACGTAAGAGCGCCCGACGGACAGTGGAAACACAGTTAGAGAATGGGTCGTAGCGATGGCTCGGTTGCAAGAACGATATTCAAAAGAGATTGCCCCGAAGTTGTCTTCGGATTTGGGCATCAAGAATCCGATGGCGATTCCGCGAATGGAAAAAGTCGTGGTGTCGATGGGGTTGGGTAAGGCGCTTCAGGATAAGAACCTGATTCCGACCGCAACGTCTGAGCTGGCTGCGATCACCGGGCAAAAGCCCCTGGTCTGCAAGGCCCGCATGAGCGTCTCGAACTTCAAGTTGCGTGAAGGCTATGAAATCGGCGCGAAAGTGACGCTGCGTGGCCGCCGGATGTATGAGTTCCTGGATCGGCTGATCAACTTCGCCGTTCCCCGAATGCGCGACTTCCGCGGTTTGAAGACGTCGAGCTTCGACGGCAGAGGCAACTATTCGATGGGAGTCGCCGACCAGACGATCTTCCCGGAAATCAATATCGACAAGGTGACGGCCCGTCAGGGAATGAACATCACCTTTGTCACGACGGCCCGCAACGACAAAGACGCCCGTAGTTTGCTGACTGAACTTGGCGTGCCGTTTAAGCGCACTGAGGAGAAAAAGTAAATGGCATCAACTGCATGGATTCATAAGGCCAAGCAAAAGCCGAAGTTCTCGAGTCGGCTTGTCCGCCGCTGCCAGTTGTGCGGACGTTCGCGTGCCGTTTACCAGAAGTTTCAGATTTGCCGAATCTGCTTCCGGGAACTGGCCCATAAGGGCATGATCCCGGGCGTGAAGAAAGCAAGTTGGTAGGCTGCGATTTGGGCGGGGGTGTTTTCTCGCTTTCAGAATCGTTGGCCAGGTTTGAAGAGTGACGCAGCCTGACTGCGTGTTTGATGCAGAGTTTGTATCGAAGTCGAAGCTATTTAAAGGTGATGACAAATGTGGAGTGATCCCGTCGCCGACATGTTGACGCGAATCCGTAACGCGGTGCGAGTACGCAAGAAAACCGTGCAGATTCCCGCTTCCAAGGTAAAAGCCGGAATTGCCAAGGTGCTCAAAGACGAGGGATACATCGTCGGCTTCGATAAGATCGAAGATACGAAGCAAGGCCTGCTCCGACTCGAACTCAAGTATGGACCTCGCGGCGAAGACTTGATTCACAAGATCAAGCGTGAATCCAAGCCCGGCTGTCGAGTCTATAAGTCGTGTGAAGAACTCCCGCGCGTTTGTGATGGATTGGGAATCGCAATCATATCGACGAGTCAGGGTGTGTTGAGTGATCGTGTCTGCCGCCAGAAGAACGTCGGTGGTGAATTCCTGTGCAGCGTCTACTAGGTAGAAACTTGCCAGATAGACATCGTCATAAGATCGCATCACAAGGACGCGTCGTTTAGGAATCGCACCAGTTTGTAGAAACGTCGTTAGGAAACGAAGGTCATGTCGCGAATTGGAAAAAAACCAGTCATTGTCCCAAGCGGCGTCAAAGCTGAAGTCGCCGGGAACCTGGTCAAAGTCAGTGGTCCGAAGGGCAATTTGACCTTCGATATTCCTTCGATCATTCAGGTGGAGATCGAAGACGATGGCAAACTCGTGCGGGTTGGGCGCGAGGGCGACGACCGCACTGCCCGGTCGATGCACGGGATGGCCCGGGCGATGATCAACAACATGATCGAAGGCGTCAGCAACGGTTACGAAAAACGG
>JAUIEW010000073.1 GCA_030429365.1 Phycisphaerae bacterium | reverse complement strand
AGTGGGCGGGCTGCACCTGAAGGCGCAAAGCGTTTCGGCTACGCAACTCTCATGCTCGACCGCATCAAGCAGATGCCCGTCGCGGAGTTGGCCAGGGCGAACGCACACCTTTACCTTTGGGTGGTCAATTCCCAGATCGACTGGGGATACGACGTCATGCGTGCCTGGGGATTTACGCCCAAGACAAACCTCGTCTGGGTCAAAACGACGCGCAAAGGCGCTCTATCAATCGGCATGGGGAACTTCTTTAGGCAGGCGCACGAGATCTGCATGTTTGGCGTTTGCGGATCTCTTGCAACGAAGTCATTCGGGCGAAGTCAAAGGTCGGTCGTACGAGCTCAGCGCCGCGAGCATTCACGCAAGCCCGATGAATTCTACACGCTCATCGAAAAGTGCAGCCCAGGACCGCGACTCGAATTGTTCGCGCGTCATCCGCGTGCCGGATGGTGGCAGTGGGGCAATCAACTGCGCGACCAACTGTTCACCCAACGCATCGTGCAAACGTCCGACGAAAGCGATCTCCCAACGACGCTCGTCTACACCGACAAACGCAAACACGTCATCCATCGCTGAGGTGAAACGTTGACGGCGACCTACGCACAACCGAAACGCCTGCTCACGTCGATCGCCAAGACGGTCTCCGGCGTACGCGCTGACGTCAGCCAGGTCGGGCGCAAAGTCGAAGGCGAGATCAACCTCGACGCACCGAACCCACGCAAACGCATCCGATGCAAGGTGTCGTACTCGGTCCCGGCATCGTGGACCGACGCGGAGAACGAAGCCGCGCTCACCATCGCCGCCCAGTGGTTTCGCGACATCGGTGGGTTGCAGACGATCTGCAAGAAGCATCTGTGCCACATCGTGGCACGAATCAAGGAAGGCATCTCCCCGCGTGAGATGCACTTCGCGGTCAAGGAGTACGCCCGCTGCCCGTGGAACGTCAACAAGTGCATCTGGGTTTCGATCCAGTCGTTTTTCATCGAGAAGGTTGAGGAGTGGATCGACCGGAGCGCCGAGCTACAGCGCGAACGTGAGATAAAGATCAACGCCGAGCGCAAGCCGCAACGTCAAGCGACCGAGCGACGGCTGACAGAACAGTCACGCCAAGAAGACCGCCGCCAACGCGAGCTCGCCAAAAAGCGGGCAGCCGATCGAGCCGCGAAAGCCGAGGATCAACGCCGCAAGCAAGAGGAGGCGAAGAAGGCCAAAGCCGATCAGCCCAAGACGATCTGGGAAGCCAACGAGCGCCTCCCCGAATCGCATCGCTGGGTGATCCCGGCGCTCGCATCGAGGCGGACCAAAGCCGAGGTCCGAACGCGTGCCCAGGCCATGCTGGCCGAGACGCACGAGATGCTATGGGCGATCCTCCCAGACCCGTTGCGTGCACAGGTCAACGGACGCGTCCAGATGGACCACTACCACAAGCACGGTCAGTTCCCACCGTCAGACGGACGCACCACCGATGCCCACTTGCGAGCACTGATCGCGATCGCCCAGGACCAAGCCACCCGCATCAAACCGGTCGGCAACGCCCACACCATGTCCAAAATCACCAAGGAGGCGACGGCATGAACCGCCAGCCGAGAATTGCCCAGACTACCAAACACCGCGACTGGCTGAATGCAGCCATGTCCGGATGTCCGCTTTCATGTCCGCGTTCGATCGACCGTCGAACCGCTCTCAAACCACTACAGAACAAGCCTCAAACCACTTTTGCAGCTTCATCCCGCATTGCAATTTCATCCTGCAATCTGGCCGTTTTGCAACTTCATAATCCTGCGCTCGCAGGGTTGCAAAATCGCACTTAACTTTAGCTACAATAGTTAGTTACGCCGAATTCAAAAATCGCGTTTTTTTTGCAGGGTCATGCTGCAGAGATCATTTCCAAAGAGCCAGGGGGCGATTGGGGGCGTTTCCCTCTCGGTTTGGCGGATGTTACCGGTGGATTACCGCTGGGGGCTTGGGCGAAGCGGCTGGGGTTCGATATACTGCTTGTGTTCGGACGGCTCGCGTGTGCGGGACGATGGCGGCCGGGACTTATCTTCAATCGCTGGAATCTATTGGGAGCTGACTTAATGATGCGAAAGAACGGAATGCGTTTGTTTGGTGCGATGACGGCGTTTGTGAGCGCGTTTGGATTGGCGTCGGGCGTGATGGCCGGAGACAAGGCGATCGAGACGATCGAAGCCGTACCCGTTGCGGCCCATGCAGGTTCGACCGATATTGTCGAAACCGGCGTTGCCCGCGTGATGGATCAACTCCCGCAGATGACCTACAAGGTTGGCGACATGGAAACCCGTTGTGGTTTCACCGCCGCCTCCAAAGCGAAAGAAACCGGAAGCTCGGTGTCATATCTCGTCGCCGGCAGCAGCTACAACTGCAAAGTCACCGCGATGAATAAGCTGGCCGAGGCGATGGAAGCCGAACTCGCCAGCACCGCATCGGTTGCACCGTCGGTCGCCGGCTCAAGCTTTCACTGCCCGATGGCGGCAGCCGCGATGGCCAAGCAGAAAAACACGCAGGTCAGGTACATGGTCGCCGGCATCGAATTTGATTCGGAGCAGAAGGCACAAGCCGTCGCTGACAAACTCGCCGGCAAGATGAAAGAATTCGGCGCGATGACCGCGTCGGCGAAAGCACCGTGCAGCAAGTCGGCAGGCAGCAGCGCCCCTTGCACGAAGTCGGCTGGAAGCACCGCACCCTGCTCCAAGTCAGCTGAGGTTGCCAGCGCGACTGCCAAGAGCAAAGGTTGCTGCAAAGATGGTTGTGCAAAGGCCGCAGCCGGTGGCGCACCGTGTGACAAGTCAGCAGAAGCAGCCACCGCCAGTGCCAAGGGTGGATGCACCAAGTCAAAAGACGCCCAGACCGCATCAGCCAAGGGCGGCTGCACCAAGTCGAAGGAAGCACAGACTGCATCGGCCAAGGGTGGTTGCTGCAAGGACAAAGCCAAAGCAGCCGCACAAGTCGCCTCAGCCGAGGGTGGATGCACCAAGTCGAAAGAAGCTCAGACCGCATCAGCCAAGGGTGGTTGCTGCAAAGATAAAGCCAAGGCCGCAGCCGTCGTCGCAGCGGCTGAACCGACCAAGCCGACCACCATCACGCTCGACTGCTGCAAGAAAAAAGGCAAAGACGCCAAGACCGAAACCGTGACCCAGGTCGCAAGCACCGACACCGAGGCTTCGGAAGACACCCCGGAACTCGCTCGGGCCAAGCAGATGGTTCGCGAGATCGTTGAATTCGTTGCAGCCGCCAAGAATTCGTAAGCTGCGACGGTTGATTCGGGCGGTTTGCCCGCAAGAATCGCCAGTATTGCCATAAACCCAAGCCGGCTGACGGGCGTATCAGGCCTGTCAGTCGGCTTTTTTGCGCTTCGATTTGGTCGAGGGAGTGTTCAAGCCCGCGTTGCGGCTAAGCCGATCTTTCAGTGGGCGGTTATCGTATGTCCATAGGGGACGCGGGGCGCGTTTGCAACATTGCGGCGGCTGCTTCCGATACGTTTTCGGACCTTTGTGAATCGTGCGGTCGGATCGATTTGGAAGGCACTTTCACCGCGCGTAGAATGACCGGCTGAACAGATTTGATCACGAGATCCAGGAACCTCGATATGCTTCGCAACGTCCGCTACCGCCGAAACCCAACAAGTCTCACCAACCCGCTCATGCTGGCTTTGATGTTGGTGGTTATCTCCGGCTGTGGTCTGGATGGATTGTTGAGCCTGACGGCATCGCTCGGTGGGAATGTGGCGGGTCAGCGTGGAAACGCTGAGGTGCTGTTCATCAACAACACGCCGTTTCGCGCGATCTTCGTATTCGGGGCGTATGACAACCTCGACCGCGACACTGAGCCCACGTTGCTGTCGTTCAGTTCCGACACCGCAACGCTCAATCTGGAAGGCAACTCGGAAACCACCATTCAAGAAGTGCAATGTTCGCGCGTGTTTTCGATTGGCGGTGAAGGGCTGCTCGCTCGGGCACAAGAAAACCTTGAGGAAGATGCGCTCGAGAATGTTCCGCTGATCGAAGGTGTATACTTCTCGTCGGCGGAAGTGGGTGACGACGATGCCGACGAGCCGACCGAAGGGATGGCCCCGCCGATCGATTCGAACATCGGTCCCGATTTTGAGTGCGGTTCACTTCTGATCTACCGCCTGGAGTTTGACGAAGACGGGCCCGAACGATTCCGCATTGATCTGACCGTTGTACCGGCAGAGAGCACCCGCGGCGTCTGACCGCGGCCAACTGTCGCGCCGTCATTCCCGCGAAAGCGGGAATCCAGAATCAAACGAAAATCTTCCCGTCTTTCACAACACGCGATCGCGATAAGTTTCCACGCGCCGTATCGCTTTAACTGGGTTGTTCCATGCCCCTGGATTCCCGCCTGCGCGGGAATGACGGCACGGCGGGAATGACGGCTGCTATTTGGCCGTGCCGTGTCCGACCTTCTTGCCCTCTCGCGAATAAATCTGAATTGCCTGTCAGGAAGTGGTCCCACCTTCGACGAACCCATGGAAACTGAAACTTGCAGTTTGCCTCGTTGTCCGGAGGCGGCGGGGCGCATTTAACCAATGGGAAATTGAAGGGAGACAGTATGCATTTATTGAGGAGTGGAGGGATTGGCGTCGGGGCGCTTGCATTGATGGCCATGGTCACCGGCAGCGCCAACGCGGCGATGATCGAGGTCACCGTCGAGAACCTGGCACCGATGAACAGCATTTCGTTTGCGCCGCTGCGCATCGGGTTTAACAATGGCACCTATGATTCGTTCGATGCTGGAAGCACTGCATCGCAGGCGATCATCAGTATCGCCGAGGGCGGAAGCGGCGCCGATTGGTTCCCGGCATTCATGGCCGCTGACCCGACCGCGACATTGGGAACGGTCGTCCCGAATCCGGCAGGCCCGCTGCTTCCGGGCGCGACCGGGCAGGGCGTGTTCGATGTCGATGGGTCGATCAATCCCTATTTCACGTTTGGCGCGATGGCCGTTCCGAGCAACGACTACTTCATCGGCAACGACTCGCCGACCGAGCACGAAGTGCTGGACTCGTCGGGCAATCTGCTCGTGTCGGAAATCGTCTTGACTGCCGGCGATTTGTGGGACGCCGGGTCAGAAGTTGATGGCACTTTCGGTGCGGCATTCTTGCAGGGTTCTGCAAACAGCGATCGGATCGCCGATGACGATCCTGTTGGTTTCGACTTCGCAGACCTGAGTATCTTCAACGGATCGACCACGGCTGCGGGTTACGTCTTCAACAGTCAGTTGGCTTCCGACACGGAGATCTATCGCATCTCATTCGCGGCAGTCCCGGAACCAGCCACCGGCTTGTCGATGTTGCTGTCGATGGCGGGCGTGGCGCTTTGGCGACGTCGCTAGTGCAAAAGGCTTATGAGTTAGAACGGATCATCTCGCGATCGCCTGGCACTGTTGGGAGAGAGAGGCCAGGCGCTTAACGAATCCGGCAAAAGAGAGGGAGCATTTGGCGGCGGTTTTCTCGCTCGCCGCCAATGGAGAGAAGGGCCCTGGTGTTTGGGACGCATTCGCAACCCAAGCGCTCAGGGCCCGTTTTGTTTTTCGCGCCGATTGCCTTCACTGCTTTCCCTGTTGACGATGCGTGCAACGCGTAGCGATTTCCTTTTCTGCGCGACAGGCGTTCTGCGCTGATTGAGATTGGCCTTGATTTCTTCTGGATTCCCGCCTGCGTGGGAATGACGGCTCTGTTGCGGCGCGATGTCGGGACTTCAGTCGTTTCAAATCGAACAACGCCCCCACAACGTGGCGTCTGAGTACGGCTACAATTCGTCCGATAAACGCACCGAGCTTTCAGCAGGATAAGATTCGTATTTGCTTCGCCAGAATGCGTTTCGTAGGCTTGAAAACAAGAGCCCTTGGCGGTCCAGCCACGGGTCCAGCACATTTGCGACGGTTGCGTACACCAATCACGGAGGAGGGATGTCCATGCTAAGGGCAATCAACAAACAGGTGCGACGATTTGTTGCCGAGGAAGATGGCCCGACTGCGACCGAGTACGCAGTCATGTTCGCCATGATCCTTCTGGTGTGCATCGCAGCCGTCAAGACCTTGGGCACCAAGGTGTCGGCCAAGTTTGTCGTCGCTGAGCAAGGCTGGTAATGCGCCAAGGCTGACCCGCCCCATGGGCCAGCCTTGAAGATCGGGCCGATAAGACGTTCCCTCGCTTCGTTACTGTTCCCGTTCCCCGACAGTCACGCGAAGCAACACGCGCTCCCCATCCCGCATCACAACCACCAGAATGGTTTCGCCTGCGCTGAGCGTATCCAGAACATCTGCATAACCCTGGACGTTGGTGATTGTCTTTTCGCCGATCTCCACAATGACGTCGCCCGCCTGCAGCCCGCCGAGTTGCGCCGGCCCATTTTCCTTCACGCCCTTCAGCAAGACGCCTTCGACCTGCGCGCGATAGTCGGGTTCGGTGCCCAGGTAGGGCCGTCCCTTCGCGGCATCGGCGCGTTCGGTGATGGCTGTGAACTTCGGCGCCTCGGGATCAACCATCAAAGAGCCCAACAATCGCGCGACCAGTTGAATTGCTCGCTGATTGATTTCACCTTGTGCGTTGTCCGCTGCTTTTGTTTGCGGCTGCTCTGGGCTGATTGAGATTGCCGGTATCTTTTTCTCGTAAGCACCATATGCCCAGGAATTGGGGGCTGGCGTATTGGTAGTCTTGAGGGGAAGTCCGACAGCAATGTTGAGTCGTTCGATGAGCTTGGACCAGCGCGGGCTGGTTCCCACGCCTTCAATCGTGAAGCGTGTTGACGGCGATCGCAATCCGCGAACATCGACTGACGCAGCGAAACTGCCGCCTACTGCATTCGAGATCTTGTTAAAAAGGTTCTGTCGTTTTGCCTCGGGCACATTGAGCATGATGTGCAGAAGCAGTGTTCGGGTTTCTTGTTCCTTCGGAGAATTCGACAAATACTCGGCGAGTTTTAAGAGTCCGTTGAACTCCGCATCGAATGCGGTTGCGTCAAAATTCGCGTCCGGCACATTCCAGTCATACAGCACGTGGACAACCGAATGATTCGTTCCTTCAGTCTGCCCCAACGCAAACTGAAAGAAGTTGCCATTCTTCAAGTATGGGTCGGTTTCGAGTTCGACGTATCCGGGTTGCCCTGGATTGACGGTATTCCAGCGATGAGCGTCTGGCTTGTTCAGCAGGGCAAGGACTCGCTTGTGAAAGTCACTAGGGCTTTCGGATGCGGATTGCGAATTTTCGCCGTTGTTGGTTTGGGAGAGGTCTTTCGTCTTCGGGGAATCTTGTGTCTGTACTGGCGACATCGACAACGCCTTGCGGGCGGCTGCATCGTCGAAATCCGCGAAGTAGATCTGCCCCTTCTTGTTTTCGGTACGGTTGGCCGTCCAGGCGATGCGTTTGCCATCGGGAAAGAACACGGGCAACCCATCAAACCCAGGCAGGTTGCTGACTCGGACGGGTTCGTGTTTGCCGTCGACGTCAACGACGTAAAGTTCGAAGTTACTGCGGCCATTGATGTCGGTGGTGAAAATCAAATAGTCGCCGGACGGATGGTAATACGGCGCCCAGGACATTCCGCCGAGATTGGTGAGTTGTTTTTGATCGCTGCCGTCGATGTTCATCGTCCAGATCTCGGCGATGTTGCCGTCGGGGGTGAAGCGTCGCCAGCAGATGCGTTTGCTGTCTGGGCTGAAAAACGGTCCGCCATCGTAACCGGGAACGTTGGTCAGACGCTTCACATCGCTGCCGTCGGCTTTCATGATGTAGATGTCGAGGAAGTACTTCGCGTCATTGGCGAGGATGTGCCGATCGGTCTTGGAAAGATCTTCGCTATAGGCGTGACGATTGGATGAGAATGCGATCCACTTTCCGTCCGGCGAGTATGAACCCTCTGCATCGTAGCCGCGGGCGTTGGTCAGGTTCGTGTACTTGCCCGATCCAAATTGCGTTGCGTAGATTTCGTAATGTTCGTCGTAATCCCATGAATACCGCTTGGTCTTACCGGTCGCACGGAGTTCCAACTCCTCATTCTGCAGGTCGACTGACTTCGGGTCTTCGTGTGTTGAGGCGAAAAGCGCGGTGTTGCCATTCGGGTGAATCCATGCGCATGTGGTCTTTCCGGTCCCCGGCGAGACGGGTGTTGTTTCGCCGGTGTTCAGGTCGAGAACAAAAATCTGATAGAAGGGGTTGGCTGGATCGCGCTCGCTCTGGAAGATCATCTTCGACCCATCGGCGCTGAAATACCCCTCACCGCTACGCAAACCTTCAAACGTGACCTGACGAATATTGCTGAGGTAGCTTCTGGGCGTGTCGTCGGCCGTCGCGAAACCGCCCATCACAAGGGTGGATGCAACTGCCACGGCGCAAGCTCGCCACCACTGGCCAACCATTCGATACTGCTTCATTGGGGTACTCCTTCGGTCAATAAGAAAGCCCCGCGCGAGTGTGTCGCACGAGGCCGGGTCGTTTTGCGTCTAGCTTTGCGATTTGCATCGATGTGTCAAGGCCGCCGAAGGGGCCACAACACCTTGTGTTAAAGCCTACAGGAAGAACATCAGCATCATCACAAACAGCAGCACGAAATTCAGTGCCCAAAAGGTGATCCGGATTTCCGACCACGAGCGAAAATAGGGTCGCTCCGGATCGTCCACATAGATCTGATTCATCAGACGTGTTTGGCGCCGAGCGCACTTGTAGATGAATGCGGAGACGGCCATCACGCCGATGAACAGCACCAGGCTGACAACTTTGGGATACACTTCGCGAATGTCGATGTTGCCCTTGTTGCCAATCGGTGGAAACGTTCCCGTTTGAACGAGCGCGTATTCGGTAACCCAATCCTGTTCAACTTCGACCCAAACAAATCGAACCGGTTCGAGCAGTTTTGCTCCGACCTTGAACGGAGCGAATTTTGGACCGATGGTCAGCGAGAGGATGGCCATCAAGACCACCAACACAATCATCCCCGTAATATGTGCGTCGATTCGCGAACGGTGATAAAGATGGTCGAGTTGCTTGTTGATTTGGGTCACGCCATGCCTCCGCGGATTTTCACCGAGTCTGCTGATCGTTGGATTTTGAAATCTGGTTGCTCAAAACGTGGCCCACAGTTTACCTGTTGGCCTTCGATTCACCAAATAAACAAATGGCCAAGACGCCGATTCCAGTCAAAAAACTGTAACAATGGCGAAGACCGGGCATCTGTACTGCTCGCAACACGCCGAACCCAACGCCATCGGCTCAAGTTGTTGCTAGGCCAGGTTCTTTTCTGCCAACTCGACCAGTTCTTTCACATGTGACACGCTGGAATCAAACAGCTTGCGCTCGCCCGCATCGAGGTCCACTTCGATCACCTTCTCGACTCCATTCGCGCCCAGCATGCAGGGTACGCCGACAAAGTATCCACCGACGCCATACTCTTTGTCGCAGTATGCGGCGCACGGGAAGATACGACGCTTGTCGCGGACGATGGCTTCGGCCATATCCACCGAACCCGCGGCTGGTGCGTAATATGCGCTCGTGCCCATGAGCTTGACGAGTTCGCCGCCGCCGACTTTGGCGCGTTCGATGATCTCGTTCAAGCGCGCTTCCGGAATCAACTGGCTGACGGGAATACCAGCCACCGACGTGTAGCGCGGCAGCGGAACCATGTCGTCGCCATGACCACCCATCAGAAGCGCGGTGATGTCTTCGACACTGCAATCCAACTCCATCGCAATGAACGTGCGGTAGCGGGCGATGTCGAGGCAGCCGGCTTGTCCTACCACGCGATGAGTTGGGAAACCGCTTTGCTTCCACGCGGTGTAGACCATTGCGTCAAGCGGGTTGGATACGATGATCAAGACCGCGTTCGGTGCGACCTTGGCGACTTCCTTGCTGACGCTGCCGACGATCTTGACGTTGGTTGCGACCAAATCGTCGCGACTCATGCCAGGCTTGCGCGGTAGACCGGCGGTGATGATGACCACGTCGCTGTCTGCCGCGGCTGCGTAGTCGCTGCCGCCGGTGATCTTGCAGTCGAAGCGGTGAACGGGACCGCACTGCGCGAGGTCCAGCGCCTTGCCGGCGGTTTTGTCAGCCGCTTCGGGAATGTCAATCAACACAACGTCGCCGAGTTCCTTCACTGCGATCCAAAAAGCACAGCTGGCTCCGACGTTTCCGGCACCGATGACAGATATCTTGGGACGCCTCATGGCACAATTCTCCTGATGCGAATAAGAGGACTTTGAAAATAGGATGATTTACCGGTCCGTTCTAAGGCCGTTCCGGGATAATTCAAGTGGCGAGCCGTCGATTCATATTCGATGCCGACGACGGGCCTGTTTGGCTGCGCGGAAAATCGTGGTCCGCATCCAATTCGCTGAACAAGAAGCGGTGCTTGAATTGCTCGTTGGCAGGGCGGTTGCGTCGAGCCAGCACCCGGTCATATTCCGCGAGCCAGCGATTGGGCAGCAGATTCACCTGGACCGATCCGAGTCGCCCGGACGCTCGCTTGGAATCGTATTCAATGTTGATCGCGCTGAGTCGTTCATCAAGCGCGTTTGCCAGCATCTGGGCGCGCTCGGCGTTCAGCCCATCATCCGATTCCAGATGAAGCAGGTAATACGGCAGCGGTCCCCACTTGGGAGCCAGTACAAAATTTCGCCCTTTGTATCCGAAGCGTTCAGCCACTTCTTCAAAAGCCATCACGACCTGCTTTTCGCTTAGCTTCTCGCCCGTCAACGAGCAGGTGTGTTCGCCCTTGTGCAGAAATTCGATCAACGGCGCTTCGCGGTGGAACCCAGTCACCCGCACGAGGTCGCCGATGTCGTATCGATAGAAGCCAGCCGACGTCGTCAGCAAAATGTAGTATTCCTGACCCGCTTCCAATTCGCTGGCGCCGAGCACCGTCGGACTCTTCGAGTCGTATTCATCTTTCGGAATGAATTCGAAGTAGTTGTCGGCGACATCAAGGATGCCCGAGGGCGATCCATCTTCGATCGGAATCGACATGCGCCCTTCGCTGGCCAGCAACCCGATGTCGCGCACCGGCACGTCGCCGAAGTATTCCGGAAAGTCGCGAAGGTAAAGGCCCATCGTTCCGCCGGTCCAGTTCGCGAGGAAGCCCAGGTTCCAATAGTGTTTGGGAAGCAGCCGACCCGTCGAATTCAAAATCGATTCGAGTCGTCTCGCGGTGTTTGGATCGGGCGAGAGACGACATTCCAACTTGCGCCGCACGTCGTCTGGGATTTCGAACTTTGCGTTAATCGTTCCATCGTGCACGTCGCGAATCAGGCATTGCGCATTTTCGTCGCCAATCTTGGCCAACTTAAGCTGGGTGGCTGGGCTTGCGGTGACGACGAATGCCGCGTTCGTCGCGATCGAAAAACGAAGCACGCTGTAATACCTGGCGATCGCGTCGGCGACGTAAGCGATTTCAAACGGGACCACGTAATACCTTCGCACGAGTCGCTTCTGCGTGGCGGCCATCAATCCCGAAATCGCCCCGCACGGAAATCCGCCGGACGTGTATTCCTCATCCATCCGGCTCGATACCTGCACGATCGGTCGCAGGAAGCATCCGGGATGGTCCATCAGCACTTTGACGCCAAACGCATTCCAACCGCGCCGATACTCCGCGAGGAAGTGATCGGTGACGGGAATGTATTTCGGGCAGTCGCTTGTCCCGCTTGTCTTGGCGAACATGTGGACGGTTTGACCCGGTCCAAACATTGCTTCGAGATTCCCGGCTTTGACCTTGTCGATGTACGGTTTGAGGTCTTCGTACGACGTGACGGGAATCTGTCGGCGGAAGTCGGCGTCGGATCGGATGTTGTCGAACCCGTGGGCTTTACCATATTCGCTGGATGCGTTGCGACGGATTTTTGCGAGCAGTGTTGTAGTCTGCTGTTCGCGAAGTCTTTCGGTGGCGCGGAGCATCCGAGTCAACATGCGGCGTGCGTGTGACTTGGCGATCGCCAGACGGAAACGGTCGGCCAGCGCCAGTCGGGTGCCTTGCGGCGGGTGGATAGATTGTGCGACCAGCTCGCCACTCATTTCGAACTCGGGATTCGGGAAACTTAACCATCGGGTCGCGGTGGAACAGGTGGGGGATCTTCCCGCACAGCCCCGTCCCATTGCGCCAGGGGCAGTATATAGTCATGGGCGGTTGATGTCTGCAATCGATCAAGCGTCCACGCATCGTCGATGTGAAAAGGCCCCACCTGCAAGCGAGTCAATCCCGTCAAACATCCGCCGCATTCAAGACTTGCGCCGAGGTCGCGGATGACAGACCGTACATATGTTCCGCGTCCGCACGCCATTTCGAAGGAAATCGTCGGCCAATCGAACGAGATAAGCCTCGTCCAGTAGATTGTGACTTTTCGCGCCTTCAGCGCCGGCTGCTCACCGCGGCGGGCGAGTTTGTACGCGGGAACGCCGCCGATTTTCAGGGCGCTGACGATCGGCGGGACTTGTTCCTGTGTGCCTTCAAACTTCACGAGGGCGTCGGCCACATCCGATAGGCTTCGGTCACCGCCGGTTTCGACAGGGATGTGCCCGGAATCGCTGTCGAGGCTTTCGCTGGTGACGTCGAGGCGCGCGGTCGCCCGATAGACTTTCGGGTGATTCATCATGCACTCGACCGTCTTGGTGGCTTTGCCCACGCAGATGACCAGCACGCCGTCAGCCGCTGGGTCGAGCGTGCCCGAGTGACCGCTCTTGCGCATACCGCTGGCCGATCGCACCTTGTAGAGCGCTTTCGCGGAGGTGATGCCGGTCGGTTTGTTCAGGTTGATGAATCCGTCGATGACGGTGGTCGGCTTCATACTGTTCGACTATTCAGCCATCCGTTCGAGCACGCCGGTGACGGATTTTCCGTCGACCTTGTGGTGCAGTTTCAACGTCTTGCCCCACCACAACTCGCCGCGGTAATTGCGGTCTTCGCCGTCGCGCGGGATGATCTTGAGATTGAAGCCGTTCCACTCGTACTTGCCCGATGTGGTCCGCGACTTGCCTTCGTACTTGACGACGGCTGAGTACTTGCCGTCCTTGTCAAAATCCACCGACGAAAACGCGAACGAGTCGGCCATCCCTTCCGGCTGGATCTGAACGGTCTTCCAACTGCCGGCAATGCTGCAACCGCAGAGCATCGTCAAACAGAACATCGCCGCGACGCATCGCACATGTTTGGACATGATCGGTTTCCTTTCAAATCGAATCTTGTCAGAAGGTCCAAAGAAACCCGCCAGCCTCAGTATCCGAGCGGACGCCCGATTGTCAACGCGAACCAGACAAATCCCGCGATTCGCCGATTGAACGGCACAACACATTCGGTTGGGCAGCACGGTGCGTGATTGTTGCGGAGCCGATGGGTGGTTCCTATACTGACCGGCCCTGTTAAATCGTGAGGATGCGTTCATGCCCATCTACGAATACCAATGCGAATCGTGCCAGCACGATTTTGAAGAGTTGGTGCGCAGTTCGCGCAACGCCTCACCACCTTGCCCGGTGTGCGGCGCCAAAAAGACCAAGCGACTCGTCAGCAGGGTGGTCGCTGGCCAATCCAAATCGGGTCAGCCGGGCATGTGCGAGCCTGCGCGATCCGCTGGCATGCCCTCGTGCGGGCGGTGCGGTGACATGGGGCCGTGCATGGGTGGGGCGTAGGTTCCTCGAATCGATACTGAGAACACCATGACCGCAAAGCGAAACGAACCTCCCTTTTTGCGAATCGCGACAGCCGGCTTGCTTGCCTGGTTGTTGCCGGGATTGGGGCACATCTATCTCGGTGAGAAGAAGCGCGGCCTGATCCTGATGATTACCGTCGCGGCAGTATTCTGGACGGGCGTCGCGGTGGCGGGGGTGCAGTCATCCGTGCAGCCGACCCGTCGCAAGGCCTGGTTCGTCGGTCAGATTTGTGCCGGCAGTCACACGTTGGCCGCCCTAGGTTGGGGGCAACTTCGCGAAAAGAGTCATCCCAATGTCCGAGCTGGCTTCAGCGAGGAAGATGTCGCGATCATATTCACCGGTGTGGCTGGCATGTTGAACATCCTCATCATTCTCGATGTGCTGGCGATGACCGACCCGAACTACGTTCGCCGCAGCATCGGCCCGCCGGTGCAAACCAGTTCTTCCGAAACCCAGGGCTCGTCATGATCGAATTCGCCGCCATCGCAAACGCCATGTTCGCAGGGTCGGCTGCGAATTGCTCGGTCATTGCGGGCATCTTGACGCCGAGCGTCCTGACGGGCTGGCAACATATGTTCATGCTCATTCCGTTGTGTCTGGGCATCAGCATCGTCTACAAAACGCTCAAGTGCGAAGACCTGAGAGAAATTCCCGCCGCCTCAGTCGTTCTCTGCGCCGCCATCGTTGGCAGCATGTATGCCGTGGGCATCGGCATCTGGGTGCTGTACGGCTTGATGGCGTAGAAGCATTAGATTCCTGCAAGATCCACCCAAGTCGATTTGATGTCGATAAGTTGCGCCCCGTCCGAGATCACGTGGGTTATCGGCGTATCCATGAGAACTCGGCGTAAGAGTGCCAGTTCAATGGCACCGAGGGCCTTGAAATGCGATGCGCCGGCGCGATAGGGTATGGAATTGGGTCGGTTGGGTTTCACGACTTGCACATTGTGGCGCGCACGAGCCAAAACGTTCTTGAATTAGGGAAAAGGAGCATGCTCATGCATCGCCGGGCGTCATTTCTATTGGGTTTCGCGAGTCTCGTCACGTTTTGTTCCGCATCCGCAGCGTTTGCGTTCGATTCGGACGGCGACGGTGTGGACGACGTGTTCGACGTGTGCTGCGACACGCCTCCGGGTGTGCTTGTTGATGCGGACGGGCGGCCGATCGGCGATTTCGATCTGGACTGCGACAATGACTTAGCGGATTTTGCGTTCTATATGATGGGTTTCACGGGCCCATTGTCTGGACCGACGACGTGCACGTGCGTGTCGAGTGTCGATTGCGACGACGGCAACGATTGCACCACGGACGTTTGTGCATCCGGCGAGTGCAATTACACCAATGTCGGGGCAGGCATGAGTTGCAATGACGGTGTTGCGTGTACGGCCGGTGATGTCTGTGATGGATCCGGTACTTGCGCTGGGGTGCCAACCGATTGCAGCAGCTTGGATACGGTGTGTACCGCGGGCGTGTGCAACCCTTCGACCGGGGCGTGCGAGGTGTCAGTCTTTGCCAATGGGACCGCGTGCAGCGATGGCGACCCCTGCACCACGGGTGACGTATGCTCCGGCGGGACGTGCGTCAGCACCCCGCTTGTTTGCGACGATGGCAACCCCTGCACCTTTGACGACTGTGTCGCCGGCGGGTGCGTGCAAACCCCGCTGACCGGAAACGCCTGCGACGATGGCTTGCACTGTACCGTGAGCGACGTGTGCAATGCGGCCGGGATCTGCGTAGGCATGGAAGTCGATTGCAGCGGACTCGACACGCAATGTGCCGACGGCGCATGCGTTGCGGCAACTGGCCTCTGCGACGTTGTCCCCAAAGACGACGGCCTCGGCTGCGACGACGGCGACATCAATACCGTAGGCGATCAGTGCATCAACGGCGAGTGCATCGGTACGTTTCCGTAGACGCGCGGCGGCTCCCCCGCCTGGATGGAGGTCACGGCTGGTCCGCATAGCGGACCCTACGGGTGGGCTGTCTGACTTGTGCGCGCAAAAAAAACGGTCGCCTTTTTGGCGACCGTTTGGGTTTGTTTGGGTTGCGTCTTTTGCTTACGAGCGCGGGTGGGCTGCGTCGTAGGCTGATTTTAGTCTGGCTGACGTCAGGTGCGTGTAGACCTGCGTGGTTGAGATCGACTGGTGGCCGAGCAGTTCCTGCACGCCTCGCAGGTCCGCACCGTTGTTGAGCATGTGCGTCGCGAAGCTGTGTCGCAGCGTGTGCGGGCTGACGCTCGTATCCAAGCCGGCTTGGGCCAGGTACTTGTCGAGCTTACGTCGTACGCTTCGCGTGCTGAGTCGCTTGCCGTGCTTGTTGACGAAGAGTGCTTCCTTGTCGAAGTCGGCTGACCTCGGGTCGGCATTCCGCAGTTGCATGTAGCGATCGATGGCGCCGAGTGCGGTCGGGCCGACGGGTGCGGTGCGCTGCTTCTTGCCTTTACCGCGAACGCGAATGCACTGCGTGGTTTCGTCCACGTCGACGAGATTCAGATCAACCAGTTCGCTGACGCGGATGCCGGTCGAGTAGAGCACTTCAAACATCGCCTTGTCGCGCGAACCCAGCACGGTGGTTTCATCCGGCGTGTTGAGCAGACGGTTGATCTGATCGATCTCCAAAAACTTCGGCAACCGTTTTTCCTGCTTCGGTGTGCGGATCGAAACCAGCGGGTTGGACTCAATGTAGCTGCGCCGCAGGCAGAACTTGTAGAAGCTGCGAAGGGTGGCCAGCTTCCTTGCGGTCGTTGACTTGGAGTAGTCCTGCTTCGCCAGGTGCGCCAGGAAGCGACGGACATCGTCCACGTCGATCTCCAGCAGCTTTCTGCGCAGGTCGGTGGCATCCAGCACGGTCGTTGCTGCATGACCGTTGGCCGCGCCGCCAGCCTGTCCGGCTTGGTAGGCATGATCCGAACCATCGAACCGGGTCGCGTTGTGATCCGCTGACTCGCTCGTCAAGAACTGGCAGAACTGAGCGCGGTCCGCCGAGTAGCACTTCGCGGTATGCGGAGAGAAGTGCCGCTCGTAGTTCAGATAGTTAAGAAACTCGTCAATCAATGAATGATCGTTCATGAGAAATTACGCATCGGCGAAATCCAAACAACGATTGGCAGGCAGGGTCAGTGCCTGAGCCGGTCAACACCAGCTTTCCGTTTACAACGTTCCGGCAAGCTTATGATCGAGCTCCGTCTCGAGACGACGTCCCATTTGGTAGCTCAGGACAGCCGCATCAAACCAGTCAAACTCATTCTTACGGTTTGATGCCAATGCAGCAAAACGATCGATGACGTCGGCTTCCTGTCCCGCAGGATAGCGGAAAATGTACCGCTGCGTTCCCTTCACCAAAGATAACTGTCTGATCGTCTTCATGTTTCGAACACTTTTCTTCTTAATTGGCGGATGCGGTGAATGCCTCGCGACCGTATCCGGTTTGCACTAGTTCTTTTATCGTGGCCTGACAGCAGAACCTTAGATAATGTTCCTGACTTACAAGGTATTTTTCCCATCCGAAGGCACTGTCGTCAGCACCCCGCAGACGGGCAAACGTCTTTACAGCCCTGACAACGGGTTCGTGTGCGGCATTGAACACTTGTGACGATTGTGCGACTGGTTCGTTGGGGGCTGCCACGGAGTACACCCCCACAGGCGACGGTGCGCGCGACGCTTGTATGGGATCGACGCGGGCGACGCGGTTGTCGTGGGCGCTTCCGTAGATCTGCGCTGTGATACCAACGATTGGCGGTTCATATGGATCATACTCCGTGACGGCAAAAACCAAGATCGCTTCCGCCCCCAATGCATCCATGACCTCAAGGGCTTGGGCGGGCGACTGAATCCGGTCTCGTCCCTCTTGGGCGAGCACGCTCAGCACGCGACTGACCGGAACCACCACAAATCCGTCAACATGGCTGAGTTCACTGGCCATGATGTCGGCGACGATTTCAGCGTCGAATTCGCGCGACCCGCTGAAGTTCAACGCCGGTGCGACGGCAATTCGCATCGAACCCATCCATGGGTTGCGAATCTGTGTCGTCTCCGCGGACTGGCGGCTGCAACCACCAAGAAGTGCGCTCGAAGCGACACATGCTGTCACCAGGAAGGCGTGGCTTTGACGTTCAAAGCATCGCCTGGTTTTGATCATCCATGATCGAACTGAAGTCATGCGTCGTGCATTCCTCTTAAATCATCGTCAATGTTTCGGGAGCGCTGAATTTACAAGCCTTTAGGTTCGATTCCGTTCAAACCCGATTGACAGGCGCTCGCCCGATCGACCTCGCTGGGTCGCTTGTCTCTAAACGTCTTTGGCCAAACCCACGTCCGATATCTCTGGCGGATCCTGCTCGGCTGGTGCGTCAGCCGTCGATCCGCTGTTTGGATAATTCAAAGCGGCATCATCTGGATTGACCGACCAGATCGTTTCGGGGCCGCCGCGCGTCGTGGAGAAGTAAACCCGGCCGTCTGACGACCACACCGGCGCAAAATTCGCCGAGTATCCGTCCGTCAATTTTTGCTTGTTTTGGCCATCCACGTTGACCACGAAGATGTCCGATTGGGGAGCGGCCATCGATGAAACCTCGGCACCCGACATGTTCGGTCCGACCGACGCGAATGCCAACCGGGTGCCATCCGGGCTCCAAGCCGGCGTGATCAATGCGGCTTCGGTGCTGGCTGCCACTTCCGTGGGATAGCCCGGCTCGCCGCCTTCGAGTTGCACGGTCCAAATGCTGAACCACTGACTCCCGCGGCTGCGGGCGCGCTGGAACGCGATGGTGTCGCCTGTCGGTGACCAGGTCGGAAAAAGCCCGTACCCGATGAATCGTCGGGCGGCCGCATTGTCGGTTTCCGTGACCCACAGTTCCCATTGACCGCGTTGAGGCAAGCGCGAGTAGACGAGTCGTTTTCCGTCCGGCGACCAGGATGGATGCACTTCGTCGCCGGGTTCGTCGGTGATTTGGATGGGTGTACGTCCCTTGAGATCGATGACCCAGATATCCCAGTTGCCGCTGCGGTTGCTACTGAAGGCGATGTGCGAACCGTCGGGACTGTAAGTTGGTTGCACGTCCCATGCTGGGTCGGCTGTCAACTGCGTGACCGCGACGCCATCGACCGACTTCGTATAGATGTCCGGTGCGGTGTTGTGCCTTGTGGAAGCGAACACCATGGTGTTTCCACCGGAGCTGATGCTGGCGTCGGAGTCCGAGCCTTCAGTTGTGAACGAGTGTTGGCGCAGCGATCGGATCGTGCGCGGTTCAAACGGCACGTCTTCCTGCAACGGTGTGGCGCTGAATTCGCTGAGACCGTGCGGCGTCGACGAGGCCAGCATCGGTTCGCGATCGACGTCGGCTGGGACGAACGGTGTGTCCTGCGAGTTGTCGTTTTGGACCGGTCGCGTTTGCTCCTGCAGCAGCGAACATCCACTTGAAACGGCAAGCCCAAACGCGAACACCATTACAAACAAACCGCGAATGTTCTGGAGAAGGGCTTGCGGTGCGATCATTGGTTGTGTCAATTTCTTCATCTCTCATGCCTCGCAGGAACGTCACGTAAGCCCTCGCGCAGGGCGAGGGGCCATCGGCGGGTGGTCGTCCGGATCAGCGCCGCGACATCGCACGTTTCATGGGACGAACATCGCCGTGACGTCGCCTTGGATGCTCGGGTGAATTAGCCGCCCGGGCACGTGCCATGCCGTAATCTGATTCATCGGAGCGCGGTACCCGTTCGAATAGTTACGGAAACCGCTTGCAACACGCTCCTTAACCGAAGTCACGCCCCATCCCGTACGATTTCGTTCGGACGCATCGGGGCGCAACTGTCCGATAACCTCAATTGTTATCGACACCTTCGGCGACCCCTCTTAATTGGGCCAAAATTGCGGTTTCGATTTGGGCTTCGTTCGGTCTGACAGTACGACTTGATAGGTCGGGTCGTAACGCTTTCTCTTACAAGAGATTACATCTTGGGGGCGTCCCAGTGATTGGCGGCTGATTCGATCGCCGCTAACCTTGGAAACACTGGAAACAAGAGGAGCGAATTCAAAACTCAGCAGGCCGATTCAGGAAGGGGCGTCGGAAATGACTCTCGATAACGCATGCGGTCGTCGCAATTGGATGTGGGCCATGTCGATGATGTTGGCCGTCGGAGCAACCGTCTTTGGTACGCAGCATTGCAAAGGAGCAGATGTG
>JAUIEW010000072.1 GCA_030429365.1 Phycisphaerae bacterium | reverse complement strand
AACTGGGAACCGGTCCCCAACCAATCAATCACAACTTATGACGAGAACTGTCAGATGAGTGAACGATTCAGCGCCTGGATCGAAATAGGCGGGCAAATCGCCCGATCGAACGCCGAACAGCTGTTGGGCAAGCTGCAAAGTTGCAACGCCAGCCTGGACTGGGGCGAACCGATGTTTGAGCCCACCTCCATCGATGCCTTGGTGGACGCGAAGACGAACGGCACACTCCGCCTCTGCAACCACGATATGGTGAGTTTCCAGAACTGGAGGGTTTATGCCGAGAGTTGGGGCTGGCTTACCTGCGATGCCCCGAGGCTTGGAGCGGTTACGACGCAGAACTCGTCGACTGGCGACCCGCAATGACCGAAGCGCTGGTTCGCATATGCAGCAATGACTGCACCGACTCGGTGCTCGTCGAAGTCGCAGCGGTGGAAGTCGCGTTGGCGTCGCTTGAAGCTGGGCAGATTGAAGAAGCGACGAACAAACTACGCGGCCTCTGCCCACAAGTCCCCTGCCTCCCACCGTTCGAGATCGTCTAGCCCAGCAACGCTGTCATTTGGGCGTGATTCGCGAGTGTTCCCTCAAGATAATCGCACCGTCCCGAAATTCACACCAGCCCCGTCCCCACACTGACAATTTAACGACGGTCCGCAATTCCACGGCCGGACCGCCGAATCGGTGCTGCCGCATCGAAACACCAACAGTTTGATTTCAAACAGGAGACATCGTTATGCAAACCCTAACCAAAGCCCACACCGAGCTATTCCGACGTTCGCCGGACGAGCAATTTGATTCGCTCGTGCATCTGTGGCAGCATTGCCACAACGAAAAGGAAGCATCGGTTCAACACTGGCCGCAGCCCGAGAACATCCGGGCACATCCTCATCGCCAACGACTCGATCTACAACTGAGTGGCGACGCCAACCTTCGCATGACAGACTGGAGCTTTGGCCAGCTTTGTTCCCTCGCAGGCGTCAACCGCGACACGGTCAATCGCCTCTCGCCTGCCACCGCCGCCCGCGTGTTCGACGAGACGCTGTCGCCCGGTTCAAAACCCCTACAAGTCTTCGCGACAGAAGACTCGGTTCGCTCGATTCACGGTGCCAGTTACACGCGACTCTTCAACGTGGACCTGCTCTCGATGATTCGCGAGTTTGCAACGGACTTCGTTCCACCTCAAAAAGCCGGTGATGGTGACGAGGGTGGAACGGGGCTGTATTGCGGCGAGCAGGACATGTTCGTGTTTCTGATCGATCCGACCGGTTGGATCGACATCGAAGGCGAAGCATTTGCGCCGGGCTTCTTCGTGTGGAACAGCGAAGTCGGTCGAAGGACTGTCGGCATCCAATCGTTCTGGTTCCAAGCCGTCTGCCAAAATCACATCGTCTGGGAAGCCGTCGACATCGTTGAGTTTTCGAGGAAGCACACAGCCAACGTCCACGAATCACTGAATGAAATCCGCAGCATCATCGAACGTCTTGTGTCGAAACGCGATGAACGTCGCGACGGGTTCGCATCGGTCATCAAATCGGCAATGCAATCCAAACTGGGCGACTGTGCCGACGATGTGCTGAAAATCCTCGCCCAACGTGGCATCACCCGACGGCTTGCGAAAGATGCCCTAGCCATCGCACGCGGTCACGGGGCGCTGACGATCTTCGCCGTTGTCGATGCCATCACGAGCATATCTTGCCAGTACGCCAATGCGGGGCAGCGTAGCGAGGTGGATGCTAAGGCGTCAGCCCTGCTGAAGCTTGCCATCGTGTAGAACCACTTCTCTTTCGATCCCTCATCATGAATCTCATTTCGCGATTGTTTGAAGCCCTTAGCGGTTTGCTGGGCGGACACCAATCCGTACGCGCCCATCGCAAGTACCAGTCGTACGGTCCGCAATGGTCGAGGCGGCGCATACGAAAGGTGGCCTCGTATCGCCGTCGCCGACCTCGATGTAGATGATTGCTACGGAGCAAACGCCGCAGTGAAATCGGCAAGGTCCGTTAAGTCGAGGTCGCTACCGCCGTCGAAATCGAACGCATCGATACAATCCTGCTGCGTTATGCCAGAAATCGTAGGTGTCGGGCTGAGATCTGGACCATTGGTACAGTCCGCGAAGTATGCGTAGTCGTCCAGGTCGACATCGCCATCGCATTCCCAATCACCCAAGCAAGGAGGTGGCGGATCAATCAGAAAACGCAAAATGTTGGGCATGCGGAGCGCCCAGTAAAATTCGTTGTGCGTGTGCCCCAAAGCCTCCACGGAAAGGAGATCATCACCTTCCACGAACCCCTGCCCGACCGCGATGTCACGCATTGCGCGTAGATTGGCGAGTCCAGATTCAGCCGTACCCATGTCTTGGTAGAAATTACTCAGGTTTCGCGGCTTTGATGCGGCAGCTGCGTGGTTGAGCATACTCTGATTCGCCCACCAATACGACGGAGACACACCCGCGATACGTCCCCAAACATCATCGTAGTCGTAACCGGCGTAGACCGTGATCAAGCCACCCAGTGACGAGCCCGCCATATAGGTTTTCACATGACCTGTTTGTGTGCGGTATCGCTGATTGACCTCCGGGATCAGAACATCTCGGATCGCTTGAAGGTACCCATCGCCGCCGCCACCGCATCCGAAACCACTGTCGGCCCACGGCGTGTATTCGTCGCACCGGTTCGCACTGTTTTCAATGCCGACGACGATGATCGGTTCAATCTCTCGGTTGCCGATGAGCATTTCGCAAGCCTCGTCCACCTGCCATTCGCCCGCGAAGCTGGTGGCCTGGTCGAACAGGTTTTGTCCGTCATGCATGTACAGAACCGGGTAGCTGGTGGTGCTTTCGAAGTAATCGGGAGGCAAATAGACCCAGCATCGACGACCATTCAAGAACGGGGCGAACACAAACGACTCGACGTGGCCGGTGATTGTCGACGGCTCAATGTCAGCCCAGGTTGCAACGATCTGGTTGACGGTCTGTGTGCCTTGAGGCGTGTGCGTACGGTTGGCGATTTCCTCGCCGTTCGGTCCCTTCTCAACGGTCTCCCAGCTTCCTCGGGTGAATTTGTATTGGATCGGGCTGCCGTCTGGGAGGCTTAACGTGATCGCCCAGGTTTCGTCTGGCTGTTCGGTGAGCGCATAGGCAGGATCGCCTGGGTTCCAGCCTTGAAAGTCGCCTGCAATGTAAATCAGGTCACCTGTCGGGGTCGAATCAGGAATTTCCACGCGGAAGGTGATGGTCGCGCCACTTGCGACTGCACTGCTGAAGCAGCAGGTTACGACGCAGGCAACGACTTTGGGAATAAACACAGACGGGCGCATGATCGAACTCCGATGCGAAACGTGCTGGCCGACAGACGCTCAGATTATAGCACATGTCACGTCGAAGGCGGGTGATTCGAACAATTGCACGGCGGCAACGTTGACTACACTGCTACGATTCATTCAGCCGTACTAGCGCTTCGCGGGCCAGCTCGATCAATGGGCCGGTTGTATTCCCAAAGCGATCGGGCGGCCCTAGTTCCATTTCGGCAATACGGTGTAGTTCCGGAACAGCCCGGCGTTCGCCAAGTTTCACAAGCTCTGTGATGACCACCTCGCCGAGTGCCGGACCAATGGGATACTCGTCATATCCTGATTCGGGCAGTTTGCCCAGCAAGTCGAGCAAACCTAAACGCGCGTCTTCGTTATCCGGCGATGGCGACCAGACCTCGCGAATGCCGTCGGAATTGCCGGTGAAGACTGGGCCGATGGGTACGCGCAGCTTCCACGAAACCCTGTGAGGGTGATTGGCGCAGTATGTGTAGAACGGGTTGTCGATGGTCAAGTCACGGATCTCACAGTGATCCGGTTCAGAATCGCCCGAGTGGCCACAACCCGCCTCGCCCTTGTTCCTGCGATTGAACCAACATGTCCCGCAGCAGTCGCTTCCGCCGTTCGGCATGACATCGTCCTCCATTAATCGTGTCATTCCATCTCGCATTCTAACCCAAACCAAAGGAGTAATCTTATGCTCAAACTCAACACAGGTTTCTCAAGAAAAATCGGCGAAGCTAACTACGGAAGCCGAGGAGCATCCGTTAACGTCGAAGTTGAATTGGAAACAGGCCTGGTCAGTGATCCTGACGCCTTGATGGGCCGTATCCGCAGCTTGTTCGCCCTTGCCCGTCAGTCTGTTGATGACGAACTCAACGCAGATGCTCCTTCGCAGCCGGAAAAGTCAACGGAGAAACGCAGCACGAATGGCCAATCCTCGCGGGGTCGTGCGGCAACGATCAGCCAGATTCGTGCGATCCGAGCCATCTGTAAGAATCAGAAGCGGAATGCCGAACAGTTGGCCAATCAGAGGTTTTCCGTCGCCGATCTGGATGAACTGACCTTACAGGAGGCCAGCAGTCTTATCGACGAACTGAAGTCAACGTCGAGCAATGGGGCGAATGGAGGTGGACATTGATTGTTCATGTAGACGATACGACCACAAGTGCGCGTAACGCGTTACGTGCCAATTCGCCCAAGCCGCACAATCTCACGGCACCCAATGACATCGCGGAAGCCCTAATCGGTCGAAATTACATCAGTTGGTCTTCGATCAACGCCTACATGCGGTGTCCAATGCGGTTTCGGCTGCAATACGTTGAAGGGCAACAGCCTGAATCGGTGTCGTCCAGTCTGGTTTTTGGCTCTGCGATTCACTCAGCTCTGGAACAGCACTTCACACGACTCTTCGCGGGCGATGACTCGTCAGATCTGGACGAACTGCTTGCGGTGTACGACCGTGTGTGGCACGAGGAGACGCAGACCGTCCGCTTCGGCAAGGCCGAGACACCCGAATCTCTTCGGGATTTGGCGGGGCGAATGCTAACCGCATTCCTAAGCCACGATGCGGCGACTTTGGGCACTTCGGGGCGGTTGCTCGGAGTCGAGGAGGAGCTTCGTGGGGCGATCATCGACGGCGTGCCGGATATCCTGGGCAGAATTGATCTGATGATTCTGACGGACAAAGCGCTTCGCATCATTGATTTCAAGACATCGCGATCAGCTTGGTCCGCGTCCAAAATCACTGAAGCGGCCCCACAACAACTACTCTATAGCCAGTTGGTCAGGCCCATCGCCGATGCGTTCCGAGTTCCCGTACAGGTTGAATGGGTCGTGATCACCAAGGGAAAATCCCCTAAAGTCGAATGTCATAAACTCACGCCTAATCTTGCTCAGATCCATCGAACCAACGAGATGGTCCGTGGGGTGTGGCGGGCCATCTGCGGCGAGTTCTTTTTCGTCAATCCGTCCACGATGAACTGTTCGACGTGTCCACACCGAACGGCATGTGAAACCAGGGAGGGATGAAGATGGTCGTAAGAAGATACCGCCACGATTTTGACGATCCGTTCGATGCATGGCTACGAGCGGTGCGGCATTTCATTATAGAACCTCTCGTGAGACTGATGCGGCTATCAGCGCGATTGGCATGGCATCATCGACAACAGCGATGTCATCGACGAGGCCGCCAAGGTTTCCAGCAGCGCCGCCCTGATGCATCTCGACACTCCAGCTGGCGTGCCTCGCCATGAGCACAGATTCCAAGTTCCTGGTCGTCGCTGGTTACATATTGGCCATGCTGATTGTGTTTCGAGCGACACCCTGGGGGGCAGGCCTGATGCTATTGGCGTTGCTCGCATTCGTGTACATCGTCACGCACGAGGACTGATCGTGGGCAAGCAAACCACATCCTCAGGCTGACCAAACCTAGCCGTGTTCAAGTTCGCTGCGTCTACCCTCCGCGCCACCGTTGCGCGCGGAGCACGGCGTATTCCAATTGTCCATCACTCATCCAGCGGCGCTGTGCCGGAAGAAACGGAGACAACATGATTCTGCAACTAAAAGAAATCCAACCCGAAGACCGCAAGCACTTGCACTGCACTGATCGTCGGTTCGCGAATGAATTGGCTGCGGTCAATCGATCGCTTGAGCGACTCGGTGAGGGAATCGCCACATGGACGTATATCGATCCCGAACGTGCCACATCTAACAAGGAGGTGACAGCATGACGGCCACAATGACGAACACCGAAATCCAGCTTGATCGCCGGGCATTGGTGGCTGCCTTGAATCGCGTGAAGGGTGCTATGCCAACCCGAAGCAATAAGACGATCCTGGAGTGCGTGCGGTTGCAGGCCTCGGGCGCCGTGTTGCATCTTAGCGCTACCGATATGGATGTCGCCGCGACGACTACAGTGAATTGTGAAGGTGAATTGTCCGCCTGCGTGGTCCGGTTTCGGGATATCCTCCCGCGCATCAAAAGCAGCAAGGCAGCATCATGCAGCTTGCGCTTCGACGAAGACCGCAATGTGCTTGTCGTCAACGGCGGCCGTGTTGAGCACTTTGTGCAGACCATGGCCATCGAGGAGTTCCCTATTGTGGTTAGTCGTCGCGCAGAGCAATCGATCCAGATTCCATCCAATACACTGCAGCATGCCCTCAAGATCTGCGTCACTGTTTCCGCACGTGAACCGTCGCGCTACGCCATCAATGGTGTTCTATTGGAATCGGACACTGAGGGCACGCGCTGCGTCGCTACCGATGGAAGGCGGATGGGTCTGGTCGACCTGGATGGTTCGGTTAACGAATATGAAGGTAGCGCGATCTTGCCACTGCGGTTTGCATCGCTCGTGGCGAAGTTCATCGATCCGAAGCGCGATGGCAACATCGACATCTTCGTCGATGAGGAACAAGCCCCGGACGATGAAAAGTCCAAGCCCGCCACCATTTATGCCTGCGGTTCTGACTGGATGCTGACGTCGCAGTCTGTCGAAGGCAACTTCCCGTCGCATCGTGATGTCATTCCACCGGCTGGATCGAAGTTCGTTGTCAGTCGCACCGAGCTGACCAGTTTGGCATCCGAAGTTTCGATTGCTGCTGATTCGCTCAACACGAGCGTCTTGCTGAGATTCGCGGCAACTTCGCTAGGTGTTTCGACATCAGCGCCTGGTTGCGGTGAATCTTCCGGGGCGATTGACGCAGTCTTCGAGGGCGGTGGCGACGAAGCCATCGTAGTAGGTGTCAATCCCGCATACTTGTTGGATGCAATCAAATCGTTGAAGTCCGACGAAGTCGTGTTCGATGTTCGGCAAAATACGCTCTGCCAGCGAACCAACTCGGTGAGGAGTTCACCGTTGTGTCTTCGTGAGCGTGGATCAGATTCAGTGACCCACGTCGTCATGCCGGTTAACTTGGGCCTACCACCCAGCCTGGAAACGCTCGGACGCAATTGCGCGTCCCTGACCACGTAATCTACTTCCTAAAACAGAGGACAATTCCGATGCCTAAGAAAAAATCCCCCGACAAGGGGGCACGATCGCGCGAGCGCAATCCCCCCGCGCTGCCGCAATGCCGGGCGGTCGTGGTGGGCCTTAACGGTCTCGGCTATCGCATCGCCCAAGTACTTGTCACCAGCGGTGTAACGTCGTTGAATCTCATTAGTGGCGGTTCAGTTTCTAAGCGGAATCAGCTCCGTGAGGGGTACGATGCCATCGACATCGGTCGCCCCAAGATTCACGCTGCCGTGCAACGCTGCCACGAAATCAACTCTGCCATTGAGATCACCGGGCACATGAGTCTCAACGGTCGCATCCTGAAACGTGCCGATGTGGTCTTTCGTTGCGAATGGAAGAGATCTGGAAGAGCTTCATCAGACATTGAAGGTGCGACGCATGTACTCAGGGTTGTCACCAGTGCGTCAACGATCGATCTGTATTGTCGCGATGACGATCATGCACATTCTCAGTCCCAAGGAGTTCGATCAATTCTGAATGCCGATACTGCTTCAACTCTGGCAGGCGTGGCGGTTAGAGCAGCATCACAAACTCGGACTGGTCTGTTGACTGAAGCATCAGAGACGCTTTCTACAATGGGACTGACGATCCGAATTGAGGCCCGCCAATTCTCGCACTGAAACTGTATTCACACGGTGAATCAGCGCCTTCGTGTTTTCTTCTTCGCTAGCTTTCGAGTTTTCTTCCCAGTTGGTTTGGGGTTGGGGGGCTTACGTTGTGGGATGCTGTCGATGGCATCTGCGAGCTTGATGCCCAGTGCGTCGGTGATTCGACGCAGTGAAAGCAACGTAATGTTGTACTCGGCTCTCTCAATTCCGCCAATATATGTTCGATGCAGCTCGCACTCAAACGCCAGATCTTCCTGCGACCAACCCAAATCTTCGCGGGTTTTTCGCAGGAAATCACCGAGATGTCGCAGCATGGGGTCCTTGGATGCCATGACGACATGCTCGGTCGTTGTAGCCTATTCATCGACAGAGTATAACTAGCATATTGCCGAAGCCCTACGAACTGCCTCGCTTAGGGCATTACCGGCCTGCTCGGCTTCTTTTCGGCGAGTGATTCGGACTACCTGCGCGAACACCTCAATAGAGGCCATGGCAACGTTAGCGCATGGCAGATTCCCAAAGTGGACTTGCGCGTTTTCCAGTTTGCAGTCGCCGGAGACGCGCTCGATCAATGACAGCAACACATGTTCCGTGTTGTTATTGAATGGATGATTCCTAGGGATGACCACTTCGACTTCACGGAGATGAGAACAAATGGGAAGCACAATCGAACTCTGCTGCGGACAATGTGGAAGGAAAGTCATCATTCCGGACGCTGAGGTTGGCACGGTTTATGCGTGCCCGCATTGCAGGACTCAGAACCGTGCGGCGCATCAAATCGGCCAGGCACCAGTCGGACAAGAAGGATCGCGGGAAAAAGCGCACATAAAGGCGGGGGATTCAACAGAAGATGTCCCAGTGCCAATGCTGATTCTCGCCATTCTTGGCACAGCTGCGGTTGGACTATGGGGGCTTGTTGGCATCATCGAAGGAGTGGCGATGTTGATTTCTAGTAAGGACGTTAACCCACGAGCCTTCCTCTGGTGCGGTTTGGCGTTAGTAGCAGCGGCCAAGGCTATAGCTTGGGTCTTGAAACAACTCCGAAATCAAGATTAATCGACCATCGGGTCGTACGGCGACGTGTTCGCTGCAACGATCCTTCTTGCGTTGGAGACCAAGAGCAATGAGAAACAGAATTGAATTAACATGTGGAAACTGCAGCAAGAGCTTTATTATCCCCAATGGCGAGCAGGGTATGGTGTACACCTGCCCTAACTGTGGTGCGAATAACCGCGCTGCGCATCAAGCCGCCGCAGTGACGCAAGAACCGCGGGGAAGACTCGTTGTCGGGCTCGTTTGCGGCGCAGCCCTAATGGGAGCGTATCTTTGGTTCTCTGCTGGGAACGAATCGACAGTCGCCGATCCGCAGAGAGTCAATGCCATTGCGTTCGCATTGATCGCCGACGCCCATGGGGAGGCGTTCATCGAGTCTGCCTCTCGCACAGATTCGGCGCTCGCGGACGCGAAGGATCTGGTGAACCGGACGCAAGGAGTCGAATTGGACCCGGACATCAGAGATTTCGCGCAGATGCAAGCCGATTATGAACGCGCGATGTCTGCAGCTGTTGCCACGGAGCGGGAAGCACATGAACACCCAGGACGAGTGCCGCTGGATTTGTGGCGCGTTCAACTGGCGTATCACCAAGCCGCCAGTCGGCTGGCGGCCAAGTACAGGCCGGATTGGGGCAGCGGTCTGAAGACGCGGATCGAACACGACAAGAAGATGATCCGTCAACTGGGGGGCTAGCCGCGCGTCCCGCTCACTGGTACGCCCATCGCAAGTCCCTTAGGGTCGGTCCCCGGCTTAGATCACCAGATGCAGCCGTTGTGGGGACATATGTGACACTCGAAACATCGTGCCTTCCCCGGCCGAGATGGGAGGCGAGCCGTCCGTGACCGGCTGCCACCAGTCACGGACAGGCCCGCCGACTCCGTAACATCTGTCACACGAAGTAGGATCGCTAACTAGCACGGGCCACATGTCGCCACCACCAGCATGTGCCCACTCTCGCCGATTGAGGCAGTGCCTACGCTACTTCTTCGTGGTCGATCCAGAAATCGAACTCCGCCAGCGTCTGCCGCGGAACAAAAAAGAAACGCGACTGTGTCCTGCCCAAGCGGTGTTGCACCGACGGTGTACCGAGACCCTCATTCTTCAGCATCTCGGTGAGTTTCCGCGGTGATTTGATGTCGTAACGATAGCCGCGTCCCTGAAGCACTTTCAGAGCGTTCGTGACGTTGAAGAACAGGCCCGTTGGACGCAGATCGTGGATCAACGCACTCTGACCGGACGCCTTCTGGATTTCCAACAACAGGTCGCCCAGGAACTGACGAGCGATTGACGCAGTATCGAGCGTTTGCTCGGCCAGATGCTGACGAAGAAGACCAGCGACGTACTGACTTATGTCCACCGTCACACCAAATGCGTTCAGTGCTTCGGCCGAAACCAGCAGCCTCGCGTAGTTGGCAACCGTCCGCTCCGTATTCGACGTCTCGGTGAACTTCGCGTCATTGATATGCTGACGCAACAGCGCCGACTTCGCCATCACGAGTTGCATGACATTGCATTGATTCGCCCAATCACACAGGAACTCGATCCAATCGCGCATCGGCCAGACGTCCGCGTTGTCACGCAAACGGTCAAGTGCAGACGGGTTTTTGTTTTCCGTGCTCAGGGTCAGCCGGATCATCTTCGCCGATAGTGCGACATCCCGGAGACAGAAATCTTGCCCCCACAACAGGGCGGGCGTGACCATCACATAGGTCTTGCCGTGCGCCCCGTGGGTGGTCGGCGCAATGTTATACGACAGGTTGAGCACCTGCGTGATGCGGCTCATCGCCTCGCCGCTGAGGCGTCCGATCTCCTCGACCTGAATGGGCAATACTGAGTTTGCGACAGCGCGCTTGCCACGATAGATCGTGCCGAACTCCGTTGGACCGGCAACGCGCAGCCAGCCGAACCGATCGGTGAAAACGTCACTGATGGTACTCTTGCCCACACCCGAGTCCGCTGTTACCTCGGCATTTGCGTAGGCCCACTCCATAGCACCCTTGAGCGGCGATCCCAGTCCCCAAGCAAGGAGCGTACGGATCGAATCGTTGTTGTGCAGGTCGGCAACGCGATGAAAAACATCTTTGTCCCCCGACATTGCGAAGGTGCGATTGTGGTAGGGGCACTCATCCATCCCGTGTGGGAAATCCACACCGTCGCTGGCCACCAATTGTTGCGCCTCATCGACGTAAGTCCCCATGACGAAGACCTCGTTAACGGACGGATCAAGCACGTGGCGTACATTGCCGTGGGTGATCTGGTGTGAAAGATATGTCGCAAAGGCCTGTGGTTTAGGAACAACCAGCGCTCCATGACTGCCGCCTTCATAGCCCGCTTTGGTGTAGAATGAGCCACGGATTTTGATCAACAGGTCGCCCGCCGTCGGGCTGGTGACCTGGACGTGGTGGAGTGGCGTGCCCGCCCCGCACAGATAACGGCTGGTGCCGCAGCGGATCTTCACGACGATGAAGTTGGCGACAAGTTGCAGTTTCTCGCGTGCCCCCTTCCCCGTGATGCTGTAGACCTGCCCATCCTGTACGCGCAGTCCGTAGTCCTCCAGCGAACGGCTTGGCGCGATGTAGTCCGCTGTCTCATCGCGCGCACCATTACCAACATTCTCATTTAATAGCATTTCCATAACGGTCTCGTTCTCAATACAACAAACGTAGAATCTGCAGATTGATTGCGACTTCCGATTCGCATGTTTGATTCGCTGTCGATTGGCAAGTTCGCGGCGACCATGGCATTCATCGACACGGTGAGGCACGCGAGACCCGCAGCGATTCGAGCCATAACGAATTGGTTCCATCGAGTCTGCAGCGCACCGGCAAGTCCGTTCGGCTGGTGCGTCGAAACAACCAAAATTCAAAGATGATCACACACTGATCATTAAGATGTCATTCGCTGCCGTCCAAATGCTCGTGACAGCTGAAATTGTTCCCTAGCCACAATGGTGATTTTCCAGCGACTTCCGACATCAGATTGCGTCCAACACTACGTCCCAGAGCTGGAGCGCACCGTTGGCGAAGGCAAATACGTACTCGTCTTCTTGCACCTTGCCTATGTCCTCACCAAGGACATCTTCCCAGAACCCACTCACTTGATGTCGATCAGCTTCCTCGGGATCGATTATGGCCAAGAAGATTTCGGCCGCACAGTGGCTTGACGACGCTCCATCCAGGCCAAACCACTGGCGCCATTCGTGGCCCGCTTGATCGCGAGCATCGGCAAGGCGCTGAAGTTGCAACGCATCCGCTTCATTCCTTGCCCAATCGCAACCGTCCTTGCGCCCCTTGGCCGCTTCCTCATCTCGTGTCCGCAACACTGAGTCCCGTAAACGTTCAACAACATTCGTCATTTGATTCTCCTATTTTCTTACGGCGATCTCGCCGAGTTTGTGCCCAAGCCCCGCTGTGACCTCCGTTGAGTCACCAACTGAGTCCGGAGACGGTGGGGCTCTTAGACCCGCCCGGACTGAACGAACAGCTTACTTCTTGTCTGCTCACCTCCTTTCGCATACGCCGATGTGACTAGCCATGATCGCGCTCCGCTACATGGCGTTTCCTTCGGGCAGGCCGTCAGGCCAGCAGCCCACGAGCCTCGACGGCCGTTCGCATAATGCCAATGCGGCGGGCTTCGTCGTTCTCGCTGGAACTGCGCGCACAATCCGCATGCGGTTTCGTTGTACGCTTTGTCATTTGGATCAATTCCTCCAGAATCGCGGTACGGTTGATTCTGCGGATCACTGGCAGGGCACGATGATGCCTGGCATTCGTTGCCCGATGCCGTTTGCGTGACAGCAACATGCCCAGACAGAAGGCATGGTGAGATCAGGGGCGTACAGGCAGCGTGGGGTACGCGGTCCCGCTGTGATTCGCAGAAGCACCGGCAAGGAGGGTTTCGGCTGGTGCAAAGAACGACATGACTCGATAACGGTTTATTCCTAACCGTGTTCCAAGTTAACATCGGGAGCATCGATGTCAAGGGAAATCCCCCTGGACTGGATGACCGGCGAGCAATTCCATTTTGGCGCTTCCGGGCCGATTCAACGTTATCGATGAGTGGTATTCCAGGATCAGGTTGAAGTTGCCATTGGATATGCCAGTTTTGCCAGGTGCATACGCATCTCGATACCGGCGGCACCGCAACCGTGCATGCGCCCATGACGGTTAGCGCGGATTGCGACGGGTGGGCCTGCCATCGTCACTTGCGTCTACGACGCCAATGTTGCGCCCAAGTGCAACAAACCCCGTTAGTCGTTGGTGTGGAACCATTTAGCTGCGCGATGGTTGGGAGACGCCGAAAAACGATAGGCCCGGCCGCCGTAAACGGTCGTCTTGTGGACAGCGCCATCGATGGGGGCTACCCCTCCATCGAAAAAGTAACCGGCAATTTCTCGGTGGGGGGCACAACTGGATCAACTAGCTTCTCAAGTTGATCTTGGAGTATGTGCGTCGTTTGGATGCCAAGATAAGGACTGCTTTAGGGCTGAAATCGAGCCAAGGAGCACATCCATATCGTGAGTTTCAATCGGCTCTGGTAGCGTGATCAATGCTTGGCGATTGCCTGGCAGAGGCACTCGAACTTGTTGATTGGCAGGATTGGGTGTTTCAAAACGCTCCTCTTGCGGTGTCGTCGCCGACGTATCTCGTTCGCAAGCGATCCGAGGTCCGACCGCTTTTCGTAAGTCGAGGAAAAGCCTGACCGCGGATTGGGCATACTCATCACGACGAGCTAGATGGGCTTGGAAATGCAATAACAGCGCCTCGGCCGTACAGAAGCTGGGGTCCATCCCGTGAAGGCATGGCCCATATGCCCAAACCACTGCTCTCCAGAATTCAGAGGTCCAAGTTGGATCGCCGTTTTTTGCCGCAACCAACATGAGTAGGCCAGTCGGCCGGTCATCCTCGGTGACAAAGCTGAGGAAGCGCAGCGCATCCAGATTACCGTTGTGTTGGCAGCCTCGTTCCTTCAGAAGGAGGTCGTCAATAGTCTCAGGTAGGCGCTTGTGATCAAGACCTCTAATAAACCGACTGATTTCGTCGACGGAACCAACCGGTACGTGGAATGGATGTGGGAAAACAAAGCGCATACTCGGCCCCTTGGGTTTCGCCTTCCCGTGTTTACGTGATGCGCTGGCGGCCCGCGATTTCTTTGAGTATCGTGTCATATTGGCCGCCCGTGTATTGGTTATTCGCCATCAAATCTCTTTCACACGTTAACCTGCAGTCAACCGAACGCGCATGTATTCTACAAACGTCCTAGTGCTGCCATGCATCCTGTCGGGCTGGGCTTGACTGGGTTAATCTGCGACGCTCACTCGCGCCCAAGTGCCAGCCGCATTGTAAGGCGTTATGCGGGGTCGAACTAAACTTTGATGATTGGGACCACGACTGGCTGAGCCAGCTTCTCGTCGAAGGAATCAAATCTTGAGAACGTGCACTCGTGTTTTGTGATGGACCCGCTGATACGCCAACATGGATTCACCCGGAATGCGGACGTATCGTGCCCCGAGGCGCTTCAACTCGTTGAGCTTACCTTTCCTGCGGGCAGTGTCGATGGTGTGGGTGCTCACGCCCAGAAGTCGAGTTGCGTCCTCACGGCTGTATGGGCGATTCTCGTGAATGCTTGATTCGGAACGGCAAACGCTGTCTGCGATCCTGAGTAGTTGGCGCTCGATTGAACAAAGAAGCGACGTGATATTGTGATCCAACATGGTGGCCTCAATTTCTGTCTCTTGCTAAGCGTCTTGTGCAATCGGTTTCAGATGATTAGTCACTGGTGCAGGGTTCTCCCTTCAGAAAGTTGGCTCAATGGTCCGTGATGCCCTCCGTTCAGGACGTCGATCAATCAAGTTGCCCCCTATTCTCTTACGTATTCATGGCCAAGCTAAGCTGAGCCAACTTGTCGCGGAGGGCGCTTGGGGCCAATCGGCTATAGAGACTTCCTCTTTCCGAGCAACCGACTACTCCAATCAGACTCGACTGTAGCAGACCGATGGTCATCTCGATGGACGGAATCGGGTACTGGCCACCAAGAATGTAGTATAGGGAGTGGGCATTCAGCACGCCCTCTTGGTCTTGATGTTCGCGCACGGCGTCATAAACGTGCTTGGCAAGACTCATCGCCTGCGCGTCGTTCTCCGACTCCGTCAGTACCTGGGATAGCGTACCCTCATCCAGGGAGCCACCACCGGCAAACAAATCACCCAGTCCGTCGAGCGGCAACACTGATTCGGCGTGCGCTAGCAGCAACTGGCGTAGCTCTTCCGTGCGCATGAGCCGAACACGATTCTCCACCGCCCATTTTTCGAGATTGCCTCCTGAAAAGTCGGCACCGACTACGACCATGTAGTCAGCGTTGGCCTTCGATTTGTGCTCTTTGAGGGCGTGGAAATTGACGTCGTTTTGTTGGACTGTCCCGCCCGAGCGGCTCTTGGTTTCTACGAGGACACGATAACTTGCATCGCCCATTTGGGCCGCTGCTACGACGTCCGGATTGCCCGAGCCCCCGATCACCTGAGTCGCATAGCCCAGCAACGCAAACGCTGCGGCTGTCGCTTGTTCCAGTTCCGTTCCGTCGCCCCCTTCGGTCGCCGCTTTGTCGATTCGGTCTGCGATTACTGTGGCTCGCTTCATCAGGTCGGTCTGCTTCTCCTGGGGCGGGATCGGAGGAGGTGGCTCGATGGGTGGCTTGATCGGCGACGGTGGCGGGACGCCTTCCGCCAATTTCCGGCCTTCCTCGGTCAACGAATAGCGTCGTCCATCCTTGGTGACATAACCGAGGCTGCGCAGCCAGTTTACGCGGAACATGGTCTGATTCTTGGACTTCCACTCCACCCCCAGCGACTGCTTGAGGTTATCGTCAAGGTCGTCGAACGATCGGTCATTTGCCGCTAAACGGGCGAGTAGCACCTCGTACCCGTCCACATCGCGGAGCTTGATTTCGATTACCGCCCGCTTGGCCGCGGTTTCAGATGCCTGCGCTTGCTCAACGAGAGCCAAACCGTCCGGTGTGACGCGAACCTGCCCGTCCTTGGTCGTCCAAAGGCCCATTCGGGCCACCAGACCGACGTACATCGTGATAGCTTTCGACTTTGACGCATTCTGGGATGTCGCGGCGATCCATCTGACGAGATCGTCAAGGCGGCATGGGTTGTCGCGCACGTGTCGTAGTAGCCGCAAAAGCGTGTCAAAATACTGCTCCACGCCGCCAGGTAAGGGTAGGTCCGATGCGTATTTCTTAGCCATTATATTTGTCCCACACTGCATGTTGTATTCGGTCTTCACGTCTCATGGCTATCCGTATTCAGCGTCGAAACCATGATGAGGATCTGGTCCTCGCTTAGACCGCTGTGTCCCTTACTCACAAATAGACGGTCGATACGCCAGTCCTCCGGATCGCCTGCTGTGCCTCCGACGATCGGGTACAAATTGTCGATAATCGGCTTGGTCGGACCAGTGGAAACATTCGCAATGTTCACGCGATCGTTGCCAAACATGAGTGCTACGGCACATCTTTCGGTCAGTGCGCCACCGGTGTCGGGTTGGGTCGCCTCGATCCAATCGGCAAAGCAAGTATCTGTGGCTGAAGTTGGAACGTCTCCTCGGTAAACTCCGACTAGCACGACGCGGCCGTTGCCAAGTTCTATCCGGCTACGCGTACAGAAGGCGATACTGCAGCCCTCGGGATTTCCTAGCTCCCGCGAAGCAGCCCACCATCGTATGTTGGGGCGAGCACCCCTAAAGTAGCCCATCCCGTTGACCAAGACCCGGAACACGGGCTCACACATGTTGTCCAGATCAAATGGTTGACCGGCGCGCTCCATGCTCTCCACTGTGTATCGCAGAACGACACCATCGGCCTGCAACTCATTCGACGGAGGCGGAATACATTTTCCCAGTGTTTCTCGCCAAGGAGCCTCCCCAGGTGTCCCCCATACGCTCGGTGCACCCGGGACCCAAACGGGCGGGGGCATTTGGCTAATCTTCTGGTGGGTAACACGATTAGTGCCAGCGTCGTCCGGATCTGTTGTGTTGTCAGGAATCTCTATGTCTTGGTCTCTAGTATGTGACGCCGATTTCGACGGCGCTATCAAGAACGCCTGATCGAGCTGATATACGCCCCGGCTCACACGGTGTAGACACTGTTCGTAGGACATGTATGAACTAGAACTCTTGCCAATCACCAGGTCGGCAACATCCGCGTAGACTTCGGCCCATTGCTTCGGGTACGCCCGCTTGACCCACTCCTCGATCTGCTTGAGTTTGAGTGGACCGCCATCATGGATGCGCATGCACTCCAGGACTGCTTCTCGGATTGTTTGTGCTCTCGGCATGTCGGTCCCCGTAGAAAGTAGTTTTCGGTCATGCCCAGCAGTACTTGGCTAAATCTGCGCGGGAGAACCAGGTAACCGCTGGCCAAAAAATCCTTTCCGTTCTAATTCAGCTCTCCGTTCGGAGGCACGAATGCGATCGTTGCATCGCGTCCACGCGTGAGCAGGACACCAATGGCGTTGAATCGAAGCTGAAACGGGTCGACAGCGTGGGCACTTCGTTGATAACCGCGCTTTGTGATTGGACCATGATCCGTTCTTCTTTAAAGGGTCGGTTCCCCATGCGGGCAATACAGCATCAAGCTCCAGCCCTTGGGACATCACCTCCTCATGCTCTACGCCGCCGCCGATGTCGAAGTACATTCAACTTCGCTCCTTGGCTGCGTTATATTCATCGAATGGTTTGTCCCAGTTGACACGCGGGAACGCCCGTCGCAGCGCTTCACCAAATCCATCTTCGTTGAGCGTTTCGTAAGTAACATCGCGGTATTGAACGTCCAGCCGCATGTCCTTGATCAGGTCTGTCGGTGCCGGGAATACCCGGCTCAACTCGTCCTTAAGCCAACCACGGACGTTCTCGTCGGTTGGCTTGGGACTAACAAGTTGGCCCAGCAGCGCGTCAGGCGGCGACTTCATAACGAATGGCAGGTAGTAATTCACGACTTGCGACCGCGATTGGTCAAGTTGCTCCTTCAATTTGGCCCGCACGTTCTTTCTGTGGTCGTCGAGCTTCTTTCGGAATTCCTCGATCCGTTTATCAAACCTTGGGCGTGATGACCTCAACAGGATACGGCCCCATGGTTTACCCAGTGCTCGAGTGAAGTCGTCGCGGATCTCCTTCAGCTCAGATTCAAGCGTTTTTGACGACACAACGCTGCTCCGCTCGATCAAGTCGAAGGTGGTCTTCAGGCGTGTCTCGATCTCTGCGGTACCGCCGACCCTCTGGATTGACTTGGGAATCTCCACTCGCCGGCGTTGAATCGCGCACCCTGTCAGATGTATATCGACGTACTGGATGTATGGGGAGAATACGTGAACCTGCCGCGCAACATCGAACGGTAGTGGCGGGGCGATCGTCAATCCCCCGGCCGTTTGAGCAACTGATTCATCCGTCAATGGGGCATGACCAATTTCCGTCCCTGCGTAGTTTGAGTCCTCACCAAGCCCTGGTGGGGCGTCACTCTTGCCAGCGGATTCTCTTTGTCCCGATGACAGTCGCCAGACGATGCGCTCCACATCTGCTGCGCAGAGTTGCAACGCGTTTGGTGTTTCATCGCTGTGCACTTCGGGTTGCACAAGTAAAGCTGTTGGCGCGAACACCCAGGCCACATCGTCGCAGACGAGGACACCTATCCGTAATCCTGCGCATTGGCGTACGTCGCAGCCCGATTCTTGGAGTTGTTTGACGGCCTCTATATGTCCGTAGCCGAGCCGGAATACTTCTTCGTCGCAATCGACGATCACACGTACGGCACCACCACCCAACCGCTCGTGCGCATGAGTGATCGCGGCAGAGAGTTGTGCATGGATAGCGGGAACAGCAAGAATAACGCGTTGATTTGCATTCTGGACATGGTCCGCCGCTCGCCGATCGGAGATTGATGTGAATACGTGCCCGTTCATAACCTGCGCCGCCTCCGCATGGAGGATTGATGATTCCCAAAGCACGTATAACGCACCCGCGTGTGAACGAATGCCACTTCGCCGGTTAGGGCATTAGCAAAACCAACGCGGCAGATCCAGTCACATAAGCACTCCTGGTTGAAGCGTCGTGCTACCGCCCAGGCTACTCACACAGTGCCTTTATCAACGCCTCCCGCGCATCCGAATAGAACTGAACGTCAATCTTGGTGGCCATGTCGTCAGGGAGCTCGAACAACTGCCGCCGGGACGCCACCGGCATCAACAGCACGGTCGCCCCCTTGTCGATGGCAAGTTCGGCCACGCCCACGGCGTTGTACACTTGCTCGATGGTACCTCCGAGGTTGAGGCCGCCTACGGCGATCAGTCCGCCCTTCATGCTCTTTTCGAGGAGCGAGCTGCACAGGGCCAACAGGGCGGGCAGTCCCACCGCCGTGCCGGATCGCGAAGTGTCGAAGGCACGAAGCTGCACTGTGAACTCGTGCGCCCTTGGATCGCGGTCGCCGACAAGTTCCTTGGCACGGGCGTATAGGTTCTGCGCACCGAAGTCCATGCTCTCCTTGAACGGCTTGGGCGTGGGCTGGTTCAGAATCTTCACGCCTGAACCTGGCCCCTCGGTAATATCGATGCGATAGAGTCCGGGGTTCTCGTCCAAGCCGCCAGGACTGATCGCCCACACCTGCCCCGGCGGAAGCGGATCAGTGCCGATGCTGTCGTCGCTTTGGAGTTCCGGCGTGACCACGAACTTCTCTACACCGTCGTGGCCAATCTGGTAGCTGAAATGCGTGTTGCGAAACTCGGCTGAACCGATGCGTTTTTGCTGCTCCTTCACACGGCGACGACACTCCATCGCCAACCGCACCGCCCATTCCAAGTCCTCGTCAGCCACGGGCGTTTCCGGATTTGGATAG
>JAUIEW010000071.1 GCA_030429365.1 Phycisphaerae bacterium | reverse complement strand
TCGACGGCGCGCTTGGGGTCGGCTGTTCGATGAATGCCTTGAATCTCGTAGCCGCCGTGCAGGTTGTTGTCGGTGATGAGCGCTTCGTAGGCGTCGTGGTCGTGCAGGGCGTAGGGGACGAACAGCAGCGTTTTGATCTGCCCGAAATGCTTCTGCATGATCGCGGCGAGGTTGGTTTTTCGCTCGTCGGTTCGGAATCCGCCGCTTCCCAGGAGAATTTTCATTGTGCGCTCCACTCTTGCCAGCTTTGCAAATTTATCCCGTGCCCTTGTTCGTCACTCCCGCGCAGGCGGGAGTCCAGTGAGGTTGTTTTGGGTATCGCGCTCGTACCTGGATTCCCGCTTTCGCGGGAATGACGGCGCTAAGTTGCCCCGCAATCATACTCCTCAATTTGCATCGGTTGCTTGAAGTTTAGCACGAACACTACCGGGTGTCAGATGCGCACCTTCAAGACCGGTTTGATGATGAGGGCCGCGATGATCGAGATGACTAAAAAGCTGATGACCCAATGAATGTTGAAGCCGAAGATCGGCGTCTTGTTCTTGGGCAAATTGACGAGGTCGAGTTCGATGCGCTGGATGGTATCGCCCGAGGATGCGGCTTTCTCTCCCGCGTAAATCGCCTGTTCGAGAAAGTCTGCTCCCGCGCGGACTGGGCTGATGCGGGCGTAGCGGTTCTCGCTGACCTGAATTTCTTTCGACGCTTCGTCGCCGTCGACGGAGACGGTCACGATGTGGCGGCCCGGGTTGTTGGCTTGGATGCGCCAGACGACTTCGTTTCGTTTGGGCCGGCCTTCGAAGTCGTCGAAGATGGCGTGCTGCGCTTTGACCTCGATGGCGTCCGCAGCATCTGATTCACCGGCGACTTTGATGCTGGCGTCTGCGTCGGTGGCGATTTTGCCGTCGGCTAACTCCGCACGCAGCAGAATCGTTTCGCCCGGAAGCATGGGGCGCCACTCGTATCGAAACGACATCTGGATGATCAGGAGCGACATTGGGATCATCATGACCGCGAGCGGTACCAGCGAATACCAGAGCAATCGACATGCCGCCCACAGGATGCGCCCCTGCGCCTTCAGGGTGACGCCCAATTCTTCCTTGAACAGTTTGACCGCGAGCAGGTTGGCTTTGATGTCGTCGCGGACCTGTCCGATGGCTTTTTGGTTGGACGTGTACTTGTAAATCAGCAACGCCACCACACCAGTGATGCTCGACCAGAAGGTCAGCGACAGCCAGCCGGGCCAGCCTTCCATGATTGAAAAGCAAACGTCGAAGACGGCTGTCATGATGCGGTTGATGGTGTTCATGCGTTGCTACAGAGTTTGACGGAATCGGAAAACACTGGCTGGCTAGCAGCCAGTGGCACACGTGATCGTCCTGTTATTCCAGGTATCCCAGACCTTTGAGGCGTTCGGTCACTTCTTCGGGCGAGCCAGCCGACTCCAGCTTGGCCAACTCCTTTTCGATCATGTGGGTGATGAACTCTTCGGCATTCGCGTAGCCGGCGATGTCGGCGACTTTGGCGACGCGGTCGTAGAGCGACGATTCGATTTTGATTTTGGCGGCCATCGTTTTGGTTACTCCTGTTGGGCGGTTGCGACTTTCGCGGTGAAGACGTCGCTGCCTTTCATGGTTTCGGGTTTGGCGACTCCAAATGCTGCCAGAATCGAGGGGCCCATATCTTCAAGATCGGGGTCGGCAAGAGGCACCTTGCGGTTCGAGAAAATCACGCCGGGCACAAGGTCGGTGGCGATGCAGTGATCGCTGCACCAGGCTTCCTTATTGTCGTGCAACATGGTCTTGGGTGATCCGCCCAGCGCTGTGGGCCAACCGCATCGATAGTCGAGTGCGTAACCGATCTGCATGTCTGGTCCGTGGATGATTTCCGGTCCGCTGTAGACTTCGTCGGCGAAGTAGACTTCCTTGATCACGAATCGATTGGTCTGTGGGTCGCGGATGGTTTTGAGCTTCTCGCGAATTTCGTTCATCAGGTCGGTCTTGTCGATTTCGTTGACGATGCCGTGTTTTTCGCGGCCCCTCATGTTGAGATACAAACCGTTGATTCCGACAGCGTAGGCTTTGGTGGTGCTCCAGTCGAATCCGCTGGTGTCGCTGCGACTGCCGCCCGGTTTGAGTTTGGCGTACCCGTTTTCGATGAGCCAGGTGTTGAGGTTCACACCGCGGTCGAAGTCGGCGAACCCGTGGTCGGATACGCAGATGATGGTGGCATCGGGAAAGGCGTCCATGACTTTGCCGAGCGCCTTGTCGGATTCGATGTAGACTTCGCGAACGACGTTTTTGTATTTGATGCTTTCTTCAGGTGTCAGGGCTGGGTGCGAGTCGGCCATCGCGGACCAGAACATGTGCGCAACCTGGTCGGTGCTGCCGAAGTAGAAGAAAAGCAATCCGTCGGTGTAGTGTTCGATGGCGTAGTCGAGCAGGCGCATGCGTTCCGCGAAGATGAGGTCGGCTTGCTCGAGGAATTCATCGCGTGTGAGGATGCCGGCTCGAAGTCCCTGGGTGTCTTCCGGAAGTCCTTGCGTGAAGAACGGTCCGGTGGCTTCAGAGACTTTCGTGCAAAGGTCGGCTGGTATGCTGATCGGCATTGCCGGCGCATCGGGGTCGATCTGAACGGGCGTGACGTAGAGTTCGATGGTCGGCTGAACCTGGCGCAATCGCATGCGCACTTTGCCCGACATCGATTGCGTCGCGGTGCCTGCGACAGTCGGTCCGAATCCGAAGTTGATTGTCTGCCAATCGCTCCACTCGCCGGCTTGCAGGAGCACGCGAGCGCCGTCCCATTCGATCAGCGCCGAGTTGGTTTTTTTGTTGCGATAGATGGTGAACGGAACCTTGAGCGGTTCATACAGTTGAGCTTCGGTGGCTTTGTCGGGGTCGAGCAGGGCGTCTGGCGGGCCGTGGAATTCGCCGAGCGCGACATCGCCGCCGACCGGTTTCATGCTGAGGGTGTAGGCTTTTGCCCCGCCGGTGTTCTTGATGTTTCGCGTGGAGCCGGAGGTATAGAACGAACTTTCACCGGGGCTGCCGGTGAGATCGGGCGTGCCCATGTCGGTGAGGGTGACAAAGTCGCCGGGACCGGGCGATTCGGACGGCGGGTAGTTGGCTGGCATCCGGTAGATGTGGGCGTTGATGCCGGCTTCTGTCAGATATTCCCAAAACGCGCGACCGTTGCGGGCGATAGCGAGTGTGCTTTCGCCCCACACGGGCAGTTTCCAATGTCCCCACGGGATCGCCCAGACATCGCCGCTGCTGATGTTGGAGGTTGAGAATTTGGGGCTATAGGTGTCCGGATCGCGATGGATGAAATCGAAGATGCCGTGTTCGCCGGGGTTGGTGCCGGTGGTGAACGTGGTCCATGCGACCGGGCTTTGCGGCGGTGTTGATGTGCCGAGCGGTTTGAAGGAACCGGTGTCGGCGAGTTTGGAGAAGTTTGGTAGCAGGCCCTGGTTGATCATTTCGGTGGAAAGCTTCGGGTCCATGCCATCGAAGCCGAGGACGATGACCTGCTTGCCGTGGGTCTTAGCGCGCGGTGCGTCGTTGCACGCGATGCCCGTTGTGCAAAGGACTGCGACGGACACGATTAGTGCGATTGCCTGCGCGTAGGGTGGGCCGTGCCCACCGCCGTTTGCGCGCTCAACGGATTGGTGGGCATGGCCCACCCTACGGTTAATTCGAATCATGCAGCCGCTCCTTTCGGCGCGGCGCCGTTGACTTGCACGTTTAGCGGTTTGCCGTCCATGTGTTTGGGAACGTTGACGCCGAAGAGTTTCATCACGGTTGGCCCGAGGTCGAGCAAACGCGGGTTGGCGTCTTCGATCGGTTTGTTGCAAAAGAGGATGCCCGGCACGATTTTCGGATCGATGCAGTGGTCACCGCTCCACGCCTTGGTGTTGTCGCAGAAAACGTTGTCGGTGATGTCGCCGACGGCGGCTTCCCATGAAACGCGATAGCCTTCGTTGTATCCGACGATGATGTCCGGTGCGTGCTCGGCGTATGGGCCTTTGTACGAATGGCGGGCGCTATACGCGCGGTTGACGGCTATCTCGTTTCGACGCGGATCGACGAGCCCGGAAAGCTTTTCGCAAAGCTCGACGCGAATATCGTCGGCTTCCGTGCCTTCGTTGACGATGCCCTGGCTTTCCCGGCCGGCGACGTTTAGGTAAATGCCTGCGAGACCAAGGGCGTAGGCTTTGGTCTTGGACCAGTCGACGGTGGCTAGGTAGCGCTCACCTTCGGCTGGCTTCTTGAGCACCATGTACCCGTTGTCGATGAGCCAGCGATTCAAGTCGATGCCGTAGCGGAATGTTTTGAAACCGTGGTCGCTGATGACCATGAGGAGCGTGTCGTCCTGTTCGCACTTGGCCATCGTTTTGCCGACGAGTTTGTCCATCCGTTCGTAGAGTTCGGGGATGGCATTGCGAAGGCGCACTTCGCCGAAACCGTCGTGACCCGGGTGATCCTTGTCGATGTAACGCCAGAACATGTGCTGAATGCGATCGGTCCCGTCGAACACGCAGCAGACGAGTCCGCGTTTGAGTTTGCTCAAGGCGTCATCGAGCATGACTTCGCGCTCGCTGTCGGCTTCGGTGCATTGATGGAGGAACGACGGGTCTTCGAGGATTTTTTCGTTGAGCGCCCAGGTGTCTTCAGCCAATCCGAGCGTGGCGAACGAGCCTTGCGACTTGGCCAGGTAGGTTGAGTAGACGGTCGGGTGCGAGATTGGCATTGCCGGTTTTTCCGGATCGATCTGCAGCGGTGTGACGTAGAGTTCGAATTCCGGTTCGGTGTTTTTCAGGAGGAACTGGCAGATGCCGTGTACCTTGATGCCGGGAGCCGCCTTGAAATGAAAGCGAATCCAAGGCGTGTATTCGTCTTTTTTCAGTTCGATCTTTTCGCCGCAGAGACTGAGCGTGGCGGAGTCCTTGCCTGTGATCGCAACTTCAAACGGCGCTTTCATCACGCCGCCATCAACGCGAAGGCTGTTCTCCGGTCCGACGAGGTGCGACTTGATGCGCTGCCCTTCGCGCACGACGTGAATCTGTTCGCCGCCGGTGTACGGGAGTTCGTCGGTCTTCTTGGTTGAATAGAAGCTGAAGGTTCCCTGACTGCCGCGCAGGTCGGGCACGCACATCGCCGAGAGCAACACGCCGCGGAATTTCTCTGGTGGAAATGTGATCGGGACGCGGATGATGTCAGAGAAGATGTTGTGATCGCCCAGGTAGTTCCAAAATGGTTTGCCCTTGCGCAGCAAGCGAACGGTCGGCTTGCCGATGGGCACAAGGTACTTCCCGATTTTCAAATTGCGCGATGTCCCCCCGATGTGCACACTTGAAAGGGTGGGCAGATAGTTGCGCCGATCGACCGAGAGGAAGTCGAAGATGTTGTGCTTGCCGGGATTGCATCCGGTCAGAAACGACGACCATGCGACAGGGCTGAGCGGTGGAAGCGTGGTGCCGAGTTTCTTGTAGCAGCCCTGTTCACGGAGTTTTTTGAGGTTGGGCATCTTCCCTTCGGCGATGTATTTTTCGACGAGGGTTGGTTCCATTCCATCGAGTCCAACAATTACCGCGCGTTTAATTTTCGCATGTCGATACGTTTTGCGTCCGCGAATGGACCGCAATAACCACCTGATAGGCCAGGTGAATAAGGTTAATACTGCAGACAGCATGGCCACGAAAAAGACCATGAACGATCCGAGGACAGCAAATCCTGCTCCCGGGCCGATATAACCGTAGGCTGGCAGGTTGGCCGTGAGTAGAATCACGGCGACGAGGATGGCAATGTTCCGACGGGTCGTGTTCGAACGCGCTCGGTGACTGGGGGGCATGGGGGATCTTGCTTTCGGGGTTCGAGTCTGTTCTGCCGTCATTACTTCAATACGTTTGAGCACCAATGCAGGTTCATGTGTACCCGCATTATCGTCCAGAACGCGGGAATGGGCCAGCAGCGTGCCAAAGATGAATCGGGCCGGAAACCAATATAGCGCGCATTGCCTGAGGGGGCGCAGTTGAGGCTTTATCGGTCGGGGGGCAAGAAGGGGCAACCACCGTTACAGCCCGCAAACGGGCAGCGCATGTGTCCAAATGACGTCATCCGTTGGCAGGATGGCCATAGGCATTGGTAGCGTGGCCCAATCGACACCGGAAATCTGCGGAGAACTTCGCGCGTTTGATCCACTCTTTGCGCCGATGGTCGCGTCATGGGTCCAGACGCCAGAAGAACTTCGTTGGCTGGCGCCTCGCACCTCGCCCCCGCTGACGCAGGTCAAGGTGGTGAACTGGACCAGGAAGACGGGGAAGGCATTTCTTTTTTTTAAGGCGCAGGAACCGGTCCCGTGTGGGTACGGTGAATTGAACCCCATGAAGGGCGATCCATCGCATCATTGGATCGGTCATGTCTTAATTGACAGCGAACGACGACGGCAGGGATTGGGGCACCGGTTGACGGATTTGCTAACCGAGAAGGCATTTGGCGATCTGGAGGCGAAGAAGGTCTCGTTGGTCGTTTTCCCGCAAAACAAACCCGCGCTGGAGTGCTACCTCAAGTGCGGGTTCAAAGTCGTCGCCGAAGAATTTCACCGATTTGAAAGCCGCTCGGAACCCGAGCGCATGATCCGCCTCGGGAAGGTGGGATCTTAAGACGCTTTTGCCTTCAAACAGCGCGATGACCTCCGCGCAGCATTTGCCGGATATTCGGCTTTTCCTGCGCGGATTTGAAGATCGCGTAAATCGGTCGAATCGCGGATCGGTTTACTCCTCTGTGGCGTCGGGTTCGATCACAGCGAACAACCCGTCAATCAAGCCGGTCACAATAGACGTCAGGCCGGACTGCACCTGCCCCGACGCGATCGCCCGAAATTCCTCTGCCTGGGCACATCCGCCCGCCATCGACAAGGACAGGAATCCGCCTGCCATCAAAACCAGTAACCAGCGCTTGCTTCGAGCCATCATGGGGTTTGTCTCCTGAATGCTGTGCCTCAACTCTTGGCCAACTGCGCTATCGGCAAGCCACGAAAATCGCTTGGATGCGGTTGCCGGTTTGGGCGGCAGTCAACTGGGCAAGGGCGCACTTTTTGCAGTGAATTCAGGCTTATTCGCTGGATGGCACGACGCTTGACGAGGGGGTCGTTGGGGTGGTAGCCGAGTCCTTCTCGGATAACGAACGGCTGATGATGATCATGCGGACGGCGGCTGTCAGCAGGATGAGCACGAGGGCGATGCGGAGGATTTTGATCGGAAGCGTGTGGGTGAGCTTGCTGCCGAGCATGCTGCCGATGATGGCGGGGGGGATCAAGGTGCCAGCCAACTTGAGTGAGTCGATCAGGTGGATGTCGTGGTGGCTGGTGACCAGAGCTGAGTTTTTAAGGATCGCGCCGATGAGGCTGAGAACGAGGATGGTGGCGGCAGAGTTGGCGATCGCCTGCCGCAGCGGGACTTTAAGGAACCGCACCTGAAACGGGACGCAGATCACCCCGCCGCCGACGCCCAGCAGTCCGGCGATAAAGCCCATCGGTGCGCCGATCCAAAGCGCCGCCCGCCAGCCGTTGCGGTATCGATCAGAGGTTTGATCTTCTGGGCGGAGGGGGCTGCTCCAGATCGCCATCACCTGCCGACCAGCCACCCAAAGGAGAAACACGCCGAACATTAGGATCAAAGTGGCTTGCCCAGGCCCGCGGAAGATGTCGAGTTCGCTGGTCCAGACGCCGACTAGGACGGCGATGCCAGCCGCGGGCGCCATCGATCGGACGACGGGGAAGATGATGGCTTTGACTTTGGCGTGTTGAATGAGGGCGGGTGCGACGACGAAGAAGTTGACGATCATCGCGGCGGCTTGGTAGAGGTGGGCGCGGGGACCGAGGGCTTCGGTAAGGGCGGGGATCATGACGATGCTTCCGCCGATCCCGAGCAAACCGCCGAGGATGCCGGCCGCAAAGCCGATGAGGATGACGATCAGGGTGTCCATAAGTCGCGATGTTATCGCACATTGTCGACTTGGCGAATGGCAATTGACAAGCGACTTTGACACCGGCTTGTGGGATGCGATAATTGAGACCGTCCGAAAGATTCCGCCCGCGCGGGGTTTCGCCAACGCGGGATGGCCCAGGACGGTACGCCGAGATAGCTCAACGGTAGAGCACAGCTTTCGTAAAGCTGAGGTTGAGGGTTCAAATCCCTTTCTCGGCTGTCTCCGGTCCAGGCTCCGGACGACGGTCCGCATCAAGTTTCTTGCCTTAATCCCCCTGTTTTCTAAATCGCAGCCGCAACCACCTCTGCTTTAATGCATCCGTATCAAACCGCGCTGAATACAAAGTGATGTCATCAGTCATTTTGTGAGGCAGACACGGAGCGGCTACATGCGCATGGAATGTCTGTATTTGGTTGCCGTCCTGCCTTTCTGCGTGGTCGCGTGTTCGGGTTGGTCCTATGCAGAAACGGATGAAGAATGCCATCAGATTCTGGATGAGTGGGCCAACGATCCAAACCTACTCGGCACGAAGGCTGACTTTGCACTGTTGGATTCCCTGAGGGCCGAATTGGGGATCGGTGACGCGAGGGCGATCGAGTCGCTTCTTGAGATCGCCAAGTTCCGCGAGAGCACGCGGTTTTCTCGAATCGCGGCTATTTCTATGGCTTGCAGGTATTCGGATCGTGAAAGTGCGGGGCTTATCGTGCAGGCGCTTTCCGAGATGTGGGATGAACCCACTTGCGAGCGAAACGAGATCGTACAGTATGCGATTGGTAGTTTCTCAGATCGACTTGCCGATAGCGATCGTTCTTCAGAACTTGCAGAACTGGCTGTTCGGATGGGACTTAATAGTCGCGACCCATCATGCACGCAGCGTTATGAAATCATCTTGAATGACGGCTGTCATGAAGCGCTTCGCCGCGAACGTATCATGGGGATGATTCGTTCCGCCCCAAGTGATTTTGTTCCACTTGGCTTTTTGGAATGCCTGACGGTTCAAGACGCGATCGCACTTCGGCCGCTGGTACTCAATCACAAATCGACGGACGAACGCCACTATACGGCGATTCGCGTGCTGGCTCACTTTGGCGACCCGGTTGTGCTGGCTTACCTGAAGCGATGGCGAGCAGCAGACAGCACATTGGGCCGAACTGAGAGGGGTTCGGTGAATCTTGCGATTTGGCGGATTGAGATTCAGCATCCACCAACGAAACTGCTCGAATGCGTGAGGTATCCGGAGGAACAAGCCCACGAATCGCCAAGTTGGTTTATATCCCGAGCGGCGGAGTTACTTCCGGTCGACGACGTGCGCATTGCGCTTGAGGATTATTTCGTGCGAGTCGGAATGCAACGCCACCTGAGCGGCTCCATTCGCGAGGCGGTCGAAGCTTCGTTCGGAAAAGGAATCATGTCCAAGCAGGGGTTGGAGGTGTTCGGAGTTTTACGAACAAATCCGAATCGATAATCGTGCGGACCTTGGACCTTTCCAGAAGTTATCCCCTGTGTGAATCCTGGTTCGGTCTGTTTTCGACGCACTCGCAGTCTCTTGACACAGTTTAGACATACAAATCATCAACAAGGCGTTTGATTCCTGTTGCGCTTGGCCGGTATCATCGAGCTTTGCGCGATGCAATTTCCCGGGCACTGGGGCGGTCTCGTTTTGGACGCCCGTTTGCGCTCCGTCTGATTTCATCTCGCTGTGGTGGTCATTCATTTTCACGCTTGCATTCCGTTTGGGGTGTACCGCTTGGCGGTCTGGAGGATACTCTCGGTTATGTTTATGAAAAAGCTTGCAGGGAACGTGCGCGCCGGAGCGGCTGCGCTTTGCCTGGTGGTCGTTGCGTCACCAGTATTTGCACAGGTTGCGGATCACGACACGTCAAAGATCCGTTGGCGATCGGGCGAGGTGGTGACCACGCTCAAGGCGTCGCAGGAAGCCGCGACGGATTTGGCCGCCCTTTCGGGAAACCGCGATACTCAGAAGCACGTCGTGGTGCAGTTTGGCGGGCCGGTGTCTGACGCTCAGCGTGCGAAGCTCCATGCGGCTGGCGTGTCGCTGCTCAACTACGTTGGCGACAACGCATACTTTGCGGCGTTTGATGATGCGGGCGTGAATCAGGATGCGCTTCGCGAGGTTTCGTCGCTTCGGGCATCGATGGCGATCGAGCGCGATTGGAAGCTTCACCCCTCGATCATTCGCGACGAGGTTTTTGAGTGGGCGATCGTTGACGGCGCCAAAATGCCGCGAGCGAAGGACCCAATGTCAAAGGACAGCCCGCGCCTGATCAATGACAACCGCGAAATGGTCGTGGCTGTTTACGTCCTGTTCCATCCCGACGTCAAGCTCGACACGGTCGGGCTCGAAACGGTTCGCAGCCATGGCGGCCGAGTGCAATCGCACATGCGTTCGATCAATGGCTTCGTCGTCGAAATGCCGGCGAAGAACCTCAAGGCGCTCGCCAACGAGGATGCGGTGCAGTACATGGAACCGCCCCTCCCGCAGTTCAGCGAAATGAACAACAGCAACCGCGCCATTACCGGTGCGGATACCGTGCAAGCGGCTCCTTACAACCTCGATGGCTCGGGCGTGACCGTGATGGTTTACGACGGCGGCGAAGTATTGGCCTCGCATCCGGACTTTGGCGGTCGGGCGACGGTTCGGGATACCTCCGGCACTTCGGATCACGCCACGCACGTGGCCGGTACCATCGGCGGCAACGGCGCGGGCAGCAGCGGGCTGTATCGCGGGATGGCCCCGGCGGTCAGCATCGAATCATACGGATTCGAGCAGCCGGGCGGACTCAGCCCCGGTTTCCTTTACACCGATCCGGGTGACCTCGAAGCCGACTACAACCAAGCGATCAACACGTTTGGTGCTGACATTTCGAACAACTCGATTGGAACGAACACGGCGCCAAACGGTTATCCGTGCGAGTGGACCGGCGACTACGGCGTGTGCGGCGCACTGATCGACGCGATCGCGCGCGGCAGCCTTGGCGACCCGATGCGAATTGTCTGGGCAAATGGTAACGAGCGCCAGACCTCGCGCTGCGGCGACCTGTACAACACGACCGCGCCGCCGGCTGGTGCGAAAAACCACATCACCGTTGGTGCGTTGAACTCCAACGACGATTCGGTGACGAGTTTCACGAGTTGGGGACCGGTCGATGACGGTCGACTCAAGCCGGATATTGCAGGTCCCGGTTGTCAGTCGAACGACGATTTTGACGTGACCTCGACGAGCAGTTTTGGCGGTTATACTGGTAAGTGCGGAACGTCGATGTCGTCACCGACGATCACGGGCCTGAGCGCTTTGCTGCTTCAGGACTATCGCGCCCAGTTCCCGGGCGAGCCGGACTTCCGCAACTCGACGCTGAAGGCGATCTTCGCCAACACGGCTGCTGATATTGAGCAGGTCGGACCCGACTACAAGACGGGTTATGGATCGGTGCGTATTGAGCCGGCAGTCAACCTGATGCGTGCGGAGAACTTCGTCGAAGAAACTGTGTCACAAGGTGACACTTATTCGCTGGTGATCGTGGTGAGCGCGGGCGATCCTGAGCTGCGCGTCACGCTGGCGTGGGACGACGTGCCCGGCACGCCCAACGTCAATCCGGTTCTGGTCAACGACCTTGATCTTGAAGTGTATGATCCCAATGGTGTTCGGCACTTCCCGTGGACGTTGAATCCGGCCAGCCCGGCGACGCCCGCCGTTCAGAACGCCGAAGATCACGTCAACAATATCGAGCAAGTGACCGTTGGAACGCCGATGGCCGGCGCCTGGCGCGTCGATGTTGTTGGCTTCAACGTGCCACAAGGACCGCAGCCGTTCTCGGTGGCGGCCAACCCGGTGCTGGTCAACTGCAGCGATGCGGGACTGGCGCGTTTGGATCGGACGAAGTACGCCTGTGAAAGCGAAGGCATCCTGACCGTGATCGACTGCGGCCTGAATGCCAACGATCTCCTCATCGAAACGGTCGCGGTCGAAGTTGCGTCGAGCACCGAACCGGCGGGCGAGACGGTGATTCTCACCGAGACGGCGGCTGCCAGCGCCGCATTTGTGGCGACGATTGGGTTCAGCACGGTCGATGGAGCCGGCGTGATTCAGGTGACGGCTGGCGATACCGTGACGCTCACGTACATCGATGCCGACGATGGCGATGGCGGTTTGAATGTTGTGGTGACCGATGTGGCTGTGGTGGATTGTACGCCGCCGGTGATCAGCAACGTGCAGGTGGGTACGGTGAATCCGCGCGACGCGTCGCTTTCGTTTGATACGGATGAGTCGAGCTTCAGTACGGTCAACTACGGCCTGTCGTGCGGTGCGCTGACCGAATCGGTGGGCGGCGGACTGGCAACGTCGCACGCGTCTGGCCTGACCGGGTTGACGGATGATACGACTTATTTCTTCAGCGTGACTGCGACGGACGAAGCCGGTAACAGTACGACCGACGACAATGGCAGTGCGTGCTACAGCTTCACGACGCCGGAAGTGCCGGACTTCTTCACAGAACAGTTCGCGGCTGGCCTCGATATCCAAAACAGCAAGATCACGTTCACGCCCAATGCGTCGAATGATTTCTACGATGCATGCATTGAGACGATCGTGTCGCTGCCGACGGATCCGGCTGGCGGTACGAGCGTATCGCTCTCGGACGACGGCAATTCGTCGTTTGCACCGACGCAACCGATTCTGCTGTACGGCGTGTCGCACAGCACGGTGTATATCAACGCCAACGGAAACCTGACGTTCGATGCGTCGGATAGCGACTACACGGAAACGTATGAAGAGCATTTCGGCGAGCCGCGTATCTCGGCGGTTTGGGACGACATCAATCCCACCATTGGCGGAACGATCAGCTACAAGTCATTGGCCGACCGCGCCGTGGTGACATATGACGACGTGTCGGAGATTTCGACGTCGAACTCGAACACGTTCCAGATCGAAATGTTCTACGACGGTCGCATCACGTTGAGCTACCTCCAGATTGATATCGGCGATGCGATCGCTGGCTTGTCGGCGGGTGCTGGGCTTGATCCCGATTTCCTTGAAACCGATTTGTCCGGTGTTGGGTCGTGTGGCCCGCGTCCACCGTTTGTGTCGGGTGCGTCGCTGCAGACCGAGCAGAACACACCACTGACGGTTGAATTGGAAGTCAATGACGATGGTCTCCCTGTGGTTCCTGGCGCGGTGGCGTGCATCATTGAAAGTTTGCCGCAGGGTGAACTTCGCGACAACGGAGACACCCATGTGATCGTCTCGGGCGACCTGCCGTACACATTGGTGGGTGGCGGCAACCAAGTGGAGTACACGCCGGATCCGGGCTACTCCGGTTCGGATTCGTTTACGTTCAAAGCCAACGATGGCGGCGTCGCGCCCGATGGCGGTGATTCGACGACGGCGACCGTGGACATTCTCGTCGGTGGACCGGCGCAGATTTACTTCTGGCCGCTGGATTCCAACCCAGGTTGGACGACTGAGGACATGTGGGCATATGGCAAGCCTCAGGCGCTCGATGGCGATCCGGCTGGCGGGTTCACCGGTATCAACGTCTACGGGTTCAACCTCAACGGTGAGTACGACAACAACATGAGCAAGCAGCGTCTGACGACGACGTCGATTGACTGCACCAACGTTGCCGATGCGGAACTTCGATTCCAGCGCTGGCTCGGTGTTGAGTCGGCGACCTACGACCATGCCGAAGTTGAGATTTCAAACGACGGTACGAACTGGACGATGATCTGGGAACACACGGGTCCGTCATTGAATGAGAGTGCGTGGTCGCTTCAGACGTACGACATCTCCGCCGTCGCCGACGGTCAGCCCAACGTGCAGATTCGCTGGACGATGGGCACGACCGATACCTCGGTGACGTACCACGGTTGGAACATCGACGACATCGAGATCTGGGGCATCAACACAACCGCGTGCCTGACGCCGGGCGATTACGATTCCGACGGTGACTGGGACCTCGTCGACATGGCCGCATTTACGGCATGCTTCGGTGCGGGTCGTGGACAGGATGTCGGGTGCAGTTGCGGCAACCTGGCGCTGCCGAACGAAGACATCGACGTCGCCGACTGGGCGGTGCTGTCATCGTTCCTCGGCGGCCCGTAGGTCGCATGCATTTGAATAGTTCATTATGAGTGCCATTTGGGCGCTCTCAACAGCGGAGGACACTTCTCATGACTGGCAGCAATGCAATGGTCATGCGAAGTGTCCTCTTCGCGTCATTGGTTTTGTGTGCGCAAGGATGTACTCAAAAGCCTGATCCAGATCTACTTATTTCCATCGAGGACGCGGGGCGGATTCAACTTGGCGATTCGGTTGATGAAATTCGCGCGATGACCGGTGCGGCTGGCGAGTTTGGGTTTCAGGCTCAATCGGACCGGGGAGAGTTGCTTGGTTTGGAATACGCGATCGGGTCGACCAATGGCCGCGTGTTCATGATCTTCCGCGACGGAAAGTTGCGGCAGGTTTCTCCGGTGAAGTGGGGAGACAGGGGCACGATCACTGGAGAGGATCGACCGAATTCTGGAAAACTGGACGCGGCAAATCCGCGAAACCGATTGGTGCATATTCTCAACTGCGACACGCTCATCGGCGATCAACTCGTCGAGTTCGCCAGAGAGCGACATCCGGGACGCCCCGATGCAATTCCAAACGTCTTGGTTCCGGCGATCGCAGTCTCTGTCATCATGCCGCCATACCTGGTTTGGGAAATCACTTCTGATATCGAGTATCGGAAACACGAGAAAGAGCGCGATCAACTCGAAACAAAACTGGCATACGACAACATTCAATGGGGAATGACGCCCGACGAGGTTCGAGCGGTTTACGGTGACCCGTACTTCGAGCAGCAAGCCGGCGCAATCAAAGGGTGCGTCTATGGCGACCGCCGACTTGGAGTGCAAATCGCTTTCGAATACATCGACAACCAAGTTCGTGCGAAGTATGGCCGGCGCTTCGCGCCTTTCGATTGGACCGGTGAACAGCGCAAGCAGACTCCTCTTGCCGACCGCAATTAAGCACGGTTCGCATTTCGGCGCGTTAGCGCTTCTTGCTGATTTCGACGAGGATGTCGCGGCCTTTTTGGGTGTCGGGGGCGATTTCGGCTAGGGATTGCCATGCCGCGGTGGCTCGGTCTAGCAGGCCCATGTCCTGCAGGGCGAGGGCGAGGTTGGCGCGGAACTCGACGTTGTTGGGTTCGCAGCGGACGGCTTGCTCGAAGTACTCGACCGCGAGCGAGAAGTTCTGGCAGTCGGCGAAGATTAATCCCAACTCGTAATACACTTCGACGGCTCGGGTATCGAGCGCGAGCGCCCGCTTGAACGTGTCGATGGCCGTGTCGTTCTTACCGGCTTCTCTGTAGGCAAGCCCGAGTTTGATATACGCCTTCACGTAGTTGGGGTTGAGTTGCAGCGCGCGGTGGAATGCGTTGATCGCTTCCTCGCGCCGGCCTTGATGACGCAAAAGCAGGCCGAGTCGATAGTGCAGGTCGGCGTACGTCGGGTGGCGTTCGATGGCCTTCTCGTAACGCTGCACCTGATGCTTGACGAGGTCGATCGATGCTTCGCTCTGCTGTGCTTCTCGTTCTTGTGACTCGCTTTCGATCTGCGCGGCTTGCTCGGGTCCGAGATGCTTCTTGATCTGGTTGCCGATGGACGCTTTGAGTTGCAGGCGGGCGATTTCGCCGAAGAGCATCGTGCTGTTCGGTTCGACACCGGAGGCCATCTCAAAGGTGGCTTGCGCTTCTTCGGGGTCGCCGTTTTGCAGTTGTGCGACGCCCAGCCCGACGTATGCAGTCAGCAGCCGATCGTTGAGTTCGACCGCGTTGTTAAACGCTTTAGCCGATTCAAGGTGATTGCCGTCGCGCAGGTGCAGCGTGCCGATTTTGACGAATGCTTCGAGATAATCGGGATTCAGCTTGACGGCTTGGCGGTACTGAACCATCGCCCGCGCCGAGTCGCCTTTCTTCGCGTAGATGTCGCCAAGTTGCACGTGGTGATCGGCGAATCCCGGCTGATCTGCGACAAGCTTCTGCAGGTGAAGGATCGCTTCGTCGTACTGTCCTGATTGTTCGTATGCCTGGACGATTTCGTCAGCTGCTTCCCAGTTGTCGGGGTCGATCGTCAGTGCGTATTGATAGCGTTGGATGGCCTCAGGGTAGTTGCCCGCGGTCATGTGCAGGTTGGCGAGCGCGAGTGACAGGGTTATGTCACCCGGTTCGGCAAAGCACAATTGTTCGTAATGGTCGATGGCCTCGTCGAGGTTGCCGAGTCGCAGGTAAATCGCACCGAGGCGTTCGTGGGCGTTGCGCAGTTCCGGAGCCAGGTTGGCTGCTTGTAGGTAGAGCGAACGCGCCTCTTCGATATCGCCCGATTTTTCGACGCAGAATCCCAGTGCAAACACGATCGCCGACTCGTGCGGCTGAAGCGCGACCGCATCGCGCAACGTTTCGATAGCGTCGGGCAGGCGATTGACTTCGTCATATGCGCACGCCAAGCCGAGAAGGGCGGTGATGTCATCGTGGTTTTGATCGAGCGATTGTTCGAATGCCACGCACGCTTCAACGGCGAGGTTTTCGCGCAAGAGGCGCACGCCGAATCGGTTCAAGTGTTGAATGTCGGTGGGGTGGAGCTTGGCCAGCTGCTTGAGTGTCGCCGTTTCGATGACGCCGTCATCGACGAACGTACCGCGAAACGCTGCGGCTAACTCAGCCAACAAACCGCGACCTACGATTTCGAGCAAGTATGACATCCGTGTACGCCTTGTCGAATTTCGCGGTGTTTATGCCGCCAGGGTATCGAGCGCCTTTTGGGCGGCTTCGTAATCACTGTTGATGCGCAACGCCTGCTTGTACGCCCAGCGGGCGCGTTCGATCTGCCCGGTGTCGCAATAGAGATTTCCGAGCAGGTAGTAGGTGTCGGCGTATTCCGCGCCGAGCAGGATCGTCTGTTCGAGGCGACTGGCTGCATCGAGCGGGCGGTCCGAGCATTCGTAGAGCTTGGCCAGCAGGATCATTGCTTTGACATACTTCGGGTTGATCGTGATGGCCTGCTCGATGGCGGCGATGGCGTCGTCGGATCGGTTGAGTCGCGCGAGGGCGGCGCCGCAGAGGTAGTGCAACCGGGCGCGATGCGGGCTGCGCTGAACGGCTTGCATGAGAACCGCCACCAGCATCTGGTATACGTTTTCGTTGACGTCATCGTCATCGATGTCGAAGAACGCTTCCGCGAATTCGGGGTCTTCTTCGATCAATTTGCTGAGCGTGTCGAGGTCAGCCGCGTTGGCTTGCGATTCATCTTCTGCGGGCATTTCCGCCCAGACGCCGGCGCCTTTGCTTTCGGTTGAATTGGCGCGGGCTGCGTGGGTCAGGAGTAGCGCGATGTTTGCATCGGTTGGTCGGGCTTTCTGTGCTTTTTCGAGGCTGCGAAGTGCGCCGGCCATATCGCCTGCAACACCGCGACACATCGCCTGCGACACGAGCGCATCGGCGTGATCTTTTTGAATCGCCAGCGCCTGGGTGAATCGGAGTTCGGCTTCTTCGTTTTGATCGATGGCGCTGAGCATGGTTCCGAGTTGGAAGTGCAACTCGGCGCTGTCGGCATTGTCGCGTACACCGTTGCGAAGCGTGCGGATGGCCTCATCGTGCTTGCCGGCTTTGAAGCGCACGAGGGCGAGGCGAATGATCGCATCGACATCGTTGGGATTCTGATCGAGATACTGCGCCGTGATCGATGCTGCGTGACGGAGGTCGTTGCTCCCAACGAGGGCCGACACGAGGTACCCGGATAAATTCTTGTTGTCCGGGTTCAACTTGGTGGCGGCAGACAATTCGGTGACGGCTTGTTCATAGGCGCCGGCATTGAGCAGGCAGATCCCCTTGCGCAGGTGATTCTTGCTGGCAAAGTAGTCGCGAAGCAGTCCGGGGAGGCGATTGTGTTCGATGTCGCCAAACTGCGGACTACCTTGCTCTGTGGACAAATGCGGCTGGGTCTTTGCGCGCATGGGCTTCTCCTTGGGCCGTACCAAAACGAGCGACAGATGCTTAACTGGTACTATCGGAATCGCGCAAAAAAATTGTTACGCAAAGGCGTGGGGGCATGCGGTGGGCGATTGCCGCGTGTGCAACAATCCTGCAAGACAATCTCACGGGTGGCCACAAGGCTTGTATTATCGGACGATCGATCGGGCGTTTGCCCGCAATAATCCCACCGTCAATTCAGGGTGAACGCGCTTGGTGTTGTCATCTGACAATGAACGCGTCGGTGTGGTACTTGCGGACGCGGGCGAGCATTCGGCTGGCCTCACGGTAGGTGTTGTACTTGCCGACTCGAACGACGTGTTTGGCGCCGGCGCCGCGCGATTCGGGAATCGCCAACGCGTTGATGCCTTGTTGTCGCAGACGGGCAGCCGCCTGGTGGGCGTGTTCGATGCGGGCATATGCGCCGCACTGAATTTCGAAACGACCATTGGGCGACGTTCGGGGCGGTGACGTGCGCGGCGGTGTCGGGCTGGTGGCGATGAGCGTCGTCTTGCTTGTTGGCCGGACGTTGCTGCGGTTGCGCGGTTTGATCGTGGTTGGCTGGGTCCGCGTTCGATTGCGATTCTTGGCCGCGTAGTTCGAAGTCGGGAATTTCTGCTTCAGTTCGCCAAGAATTCGCGCGGACTCGGTGCGATCGCCGGTTTTTTCGCAGGCCATCGCCAGTTGATGCATGACCTGGTCGGTCGGTGGCGAGTCGGGCAGATCGGGAAGCGCGGATTCATACAGCTCACGCGCTTGCGGGTACGAGCCGTCATCAAACGCGACGTTGGCCAACTGCACTTCGATCCACGCCCGCAGACGTTTCTCCCGGGCAATGTGCTGTGCGGTGGTCAGATCGTGAACGCCCATGCGCCGCTGGTTTTTCATCAGGCGACACTGTCCACGCATATAGAGCGCTTCAGCGATGTTGTCGTTGGTCTGATACGACGCGATCACCGGGTTGAGAATCTTCTCACACTTGTCGTAATCGCGACGCTGAAGCTCGCCACGGGCTTGTTCGATTTGCTGGATGGCTTCGGGTGGAAGCTGTTGGCAGCCGGCTACGAGTGCGATCCATCCGGAGAGAACGAGCAAACTCATCCTTGCGTTTGCCATGATTGTTGACCTGCTTTCGCTAAATGGTTCAATTTGACTGGCCCGCATCCTGAGGTTTCGATACTTGCGGATGGATGCGGTGCCTCCCCATAATGCCGATGGGCGCGGCGAATCGCAAGTCTTAATGTGGGTCGGGGCTGTTCGATCGAATCGGGATTGGGGACGGATTCCTTACTACTGTCGAGGTGACATGCTGTGTTGGTTGAGATGCTATTGCAGACGGCGAAGGATCACGCCCAGGCGCCAGCCGTCGCCGATGCTTCGATCCGCCTGACTTACAAGCGGCTCGTCGGGTTGTCACGCATCATCCGCGAGTATGTGATCGACAACACCGAACGCGAGCGCGTCGGGGTGATTCTGCCGGCAAGTGCACTATTCAGCGGTTGCATGTTCGGTGTCTGGTGGGCGAAGCGGACGATGGTGCCGCTGAACTTTCTGTTGGCTGCCGACGAACTTCGTCCGCTGGCCAAGCGGGCTGAACTGGATCTGATCATCTCGGTCTCCCACTTCAAACCGCTGTGCGAAGAGCTGGGCATCCGCGCATTATACCTCGACGAGCTTCCGCTCAAGCGGCGGTTTGCAATGTTGATGCTGAAGCCCAAGCCACCGGTACCCAAGGTCGAGCCCGATGAGACGGCTGTCCTGCTGTTTACGTCGGGGACGTCCGCCCAACCCAAGGGGGTCGAACTGAGTTATCGAAACCTGCATTCCAACGCCGAGGACATGGCTGCGTCGGCAGAGATCACGCCGGGGCATCGTTTGCTGAATTGCCTGCCGCCTTTTCACGTGTTTGGGTTGACTACATCGGCGCTCTTGCCAGTCGCAGCCGGCGCGTCTTC
>JAUIEW010000385.1 GCA_030429365.1 Phycisphaerae bacterium | reverse complement strand
ATCTCGACGATCGCCCGCTCGCCGTCGCCCTTCCCGCGCCAATAGGCGTAACCGATACCCACCAATGCCATCGATCGCACTTCAGCGTCGTCGCTGGCTGGCACTTTGGACAGCAAAGCTTCGCCGCTTTCGATCGCAAGGTCGTGCTTCCCCTGCCTGTTGTAGATGTCCAGACGGTGAGACTCGATGCGATTTGGCAATCGGGGATCATCGACGAGGTCGAGCGTCTTCAGCGCATCGTCGAATCGCCCTTCGCGAACTTCGGTCATCGAGCGATTCAGGTATACGCAAGATTTGTCGACGTCGGGACAATTCAGGGCGCTTTCGTAGGCGTCATAAGCCTGATCGAACAGTCCAAGCTCGGCGCGACAGTTGCCGAGTCGCCGCCAAAGTATCCAGACGGTCGGGACTTTACTTGTTCCCTCTTCGAGTATGGCAATTGCGCGGTTGGTGTCGCCGAGTTCGCCGTAAGCGAGGGCCAATATCTCAAATCCAGAGGAGTGGTGTTTGGCGAGAAGCATCTCGCCGACCTTGATCGCTTCGTCGAAGTTCCCGCTCTCAAGCGAGTCGAAGCCGTTAGCCACAAGATTGTCGATGGGGTCGGTACTCATCGATAATTTCCGCATATTTGCTTTGGTTCGCGCTTCCCCAGAGGGATCGTCGATACGCGGCGGATGAGAGCATGAAACAAAACAATCGGTCGCTCAATTGGTAATAGCAATTGATACAACCATTCGGTGCGTCCGGGACACACCCTACTTTGGTCTGAAAGCTACGCCTGGATCAATATACGTTGATGTTACATGCGTCATACGGGTGTACAATGAATTTGTGACTACGGAAGCTGACCAATCTGCCGCTGAGCCTGTTTTTACGAATTGCGTTCGGTGTGGTTACGCTTTGCGCGGGTTGCCGGTGGATCATTTTTTTCCGGAGTGCGGGCTTCGTTTTGATGAGCGATGTGCTTTGTTTCGTGCGACGGACGCCAAAGGCATTCTGATTTTCTGGTTCATGATTTTGGGCACCGGATGGACGAGTTTGGAGCATCTGCCGGGCATAACGAATCTGGCGAACCTGCCTGTGCACGAGAGGTTCATGGCCATCACTGCGGTAGCGTGGATCGTCTGCGCGGTGGCCGCAGTGTGGTTTCTTGTGAAACGATACCGCAAAGGTTTTGAGGTGGCGATCACGACCGATGGATTGATCTTGAACCTGCCAGGGTTCAAGTCCGATCTGATCCCGTGGAGCGGTGTCAGCAAGCCATCCGTTAAACATCGCGCGGAAGGTAAGCCACAGATTGCTTCCTTATACCTGAAATCGAAAAAGACAGACGTCGACATCGGCGGGATGGCCAACGTCTTTCCCCGCCGCTCAGATGTCGAGCGATTCGTCAGCCTCGTGCAAGAACGCATTGAATCGCAGGGCGACGTCTCTGAGTCGGCAGACGAAGTGAAGTAGGTCTATTGGTTCGTTGCGGTGCCCTACCGCAACCCACTCCTTAAATCGCCGAACCAATCTCATCCGAGTACATGAGTCCCAATGTCGTCCGCAATGGCTTTGCACTATGGCTTGGGGGGTGTTTCTGTGGCGATCCTAATTTGGGCCTAGCGTCATGCCCGTTCACTCTTTGCGGTATGGGGCCGGTACTCATCTGGGTTGATTTTGCATTTCCCCTGGATTCCCGCCCCGCCTTCGCGGGGGTGACGATCCTGCGCGGGAATGACGGCGCTTTGGCGATTCGAAATGCTGGTGGCGCGAAATTGGTGCGTTTTACGCGTCTTGAATGGAAGGCCGGCTACGCGCTGTGGGGATACGGTGTGGGGCGCTGCCCATATTTCAAGATCACGGTCGTGTTGTTGGCCGTGCTACTTTGTGGCTTGAGATAACTCGCAGGAATGGATCGATGGTCATAGCCGCCGCTCAAACTGGTTTACTGGTATCGCCTTTCAAGACGCCGAGTTGTCTTGCGCAGCGTGATCACCGCAAGATGGGCTCGGTCGGCGACGTTGTGTCCGATGACTTCCTTGGTTCGAAGCGCGGTTCGACCTATACTGATCGTCAGTCGGCGCGGATGGGCCAGTCGCCGATTTCTCTCGGACGGCGATCAGTGAGCGAATCTCCCAACGACATCACGCAGCTTCTACGAGCCGCGGCTTCCGGCGAACGCGGTGACCAGGAAGCGTTGATGAAGGCGATTTACGACGACTTGCGGCGGTTGGCTGTGTCGCACATGTCGTCGGAGCGCCTTGATCATACGTTGCAGCCGACGGCGCTGGTTCACGAGGCGTATCTCAAACTCGTCGGGCAGCACTCGACGGATTGGGCGGACCGTCTGCATTTCTTTTCGGTGGCGTCGCGGATCATTCGGCGCATTTTGATTGATCATGCCCGCGAGCGTCGCGCACAAAAGCGCGGTGGGGCGGCAGACCGTGTGTCGATGGATGCGGTGGACGTTCCTTTTGAAGATCGCGAAGTTGATCTGATCGCGCTCGATGATGCGCTGAAGGATCTCGCGCAGATTGACGAACGCCAAGCGCGCATTGTCGAACTGCGTTTCTTTGGCGGCTGCACGATTGAAGAAGTTGCGAAACTTCTCGACGTCGGTCGGCGCACGATTGATCGGGATTGGATGGCCGCCAAGGCCTGGCTTTATTGCCACCTCACCGACAACGCTTCGGAAGGCGACGATGATTGATGAGCGGGTCAAGAAGGCGCACGCCATCTTCGTCGAAGCACTAAGCCGCGAGGGGGCGGATCGCGATGCGTTCGTCGCGGATGTTTGTGCGGACGACGAATCGCTTCGAGGTGAAGTCAATCGTCTGCTCGGCGCGGTAGAGCGTTCGACGGATTTTCTGGAATCGCCGGCGATTTCGAGCGATCACGGGACGGGCGTCAGCAAGACGCGCTTGTCGATTCACGATGTGCCCGGTTATCGCGTGCTGCGGACGTTGGGTGTCGGCGGGATGGCCAGCGTGTACGAAGCCGAGCAAGCGCACCCGCGCCGGCTTGTGGCGCTGAAGGTGATGCATCGCTCGCTAACTGAGACGTCGGCGCTTCAGCGGTTTCGATTTGAGACCGAGACGCTGGCGCGGTTGAAGCATCCGGGCATTGCGCAGATTCATGAAGCCGGTACCGTCGAGGATGAGGCTGGGCGACCGGTTCCGTTCTTTACGATGGAACTCGTC
>JAUIEW010000384.1 GCA_030429365.1 Phycisphaerae bacterium | reverse complement strand
CGGATGAGGTGTCGGTCCAGTTGTATCACGGCCCGAAACCGTCCAACGGCGCCATCGAAAACGGCGAAGTCGTCACGATGTCATTGGAGTCAAAAAACGGCGACGGCATCGGCCACTTCGCAGGCGAACTCCCCTGCCGCCGAAGCGGTGAACACGCCTACGCAGTAAGGGTGCTACCAAAGATGCCAGACGTCTCAGATCAATACGACCTGAACCTGATCCAATGGGCGTAATGAACATGCTGCGAGGTGCTTCGGGACGGTAGGGTGCGGCTCGCCGCACCTGATGGTACGATGGACAGCTATGATCCCCCAAGACCTCAGGACTTTTCTTAGCGAACCGGCCAACCGAACCATCACATGCACTGATGGCGAAGTCAGGCAGGCTGAACTATTCGGTCCTGACGAATTGGTCTTGAGAACGTTCAATGTCCGCAGTTACGCGTTGTTTACTGCCGGACTGCTTTCGACCGACATCGAAGAGAACCGCGAATATCAAGGCTACGACCTGATCAAGTCTTGCCCGGCATATGATCCCGAAGGCATTTTGATCTGGTTTCCAGACTGGAATCAATACGGATCATGGGATTGCGACCATCATTCGATCATCACATATCCCGACGCAACGTGGACCGACATCGCCAAAGATCCAACATGGTACGTTAATGGGCAATGGTATCCCGAACAGGTCAAACATGTGGTAGTCAATCCCTGGGCGTAATCTCGCTAACGTCTTCACCCTCTGTTGCTCGAACTAGAATCACACCGTCCAGTTTTTAGCAGGTGCGTCCGGGACGCACCCTACGTCACTTCGTCACTACCCCTCTCATCCCCCATACCCCTCAACAAAAACCCCAAAATCAACCAAGTCAACATCACCATCCAAATCAAAATCCGACGTCTTCAAATCCAGATGAACACAATCCAGCGGTTGAACTGTCGATTCCGGTCCGGTCAAGCACGGCGCGAATCGTTGGTAATCATCGCCATCAACATCACCGTCGTTATCAAGATCACCCAGCAGGCATTGCTCCGAATCGCTCAGCGTAAACAGTTCGGTGTTGGCCGACGGAAACTCCTGCCCCAGAAACGGTATCCCCCCGCCGACGATCAACAGTTCGCACGCACCGAGCGGCACGGTGACGAAATCGTCGTGCAGGTGGATCATCATCCCGTCATCCAGCCACACTTCCGCCGACGCGTCAAAGATCGCCACGTAATTCAACACCGTATCCACACCGCCCTGCTCCTGCTCACCGCCGAAGATCGCGACTCGATCGGCGAACCGAACGATCTGATGATCCGCGATTCCGCCCGCGCGGTTCGGCACGTCGGCCACGGGGGTCATCATGTCGGCCACCGGGTCGTACAGATACGCATTTGCCACGGTGTTACCGGTCGATGGGCGCTGCCCACCCGCGATGAACACGCGGCCGTCCGCCAACGCGATCGCGGCCAAGTCGTCCACACCGACAGCCAGCGTCGAAGACATCAGTTGGCTGGTTTCAAGCGAAGGGTTCAATAGCTCCAGGCTCGCCGGCGCCGAACCGCTCCCACCAATCAGCAGCACGCGGTCATCGCCAACCGTTCCATCGAAGTCCGCAAGCAGGACAGCCGCATGCGCCTTGCGCGATGCATTCAATGGAAAGTTGCTCGACCAGGTGTCGTCTGTCGGGGCAAAAATCTGCCACGACGATCCGCCAGCCACCACCACCCGCCCATCGGGCAGCAGCGTCGCCGTGTGCATTGAACGAGCGGCGGCCATGCTTGGCCCGACCGACATGTCACCGGTCCACGGGTCGAATATCTCGACGCCATCAAACGAAACACCGGGACTCGTCCCCATCGCGTTGATATCGCCGCCGGTGATCAAGACGCGTCCGTCGTGAAGCGTCGTCTGGGTGTGGCTGCTGCGTGCGGTGTTTAACAACACAACCACGGGCCCCCTGCCATCGAGCGGTTCGTAGAGCGAACTGAACGTTTGTGAATCGGGATCGAAAAACGAAATGTCGCTGCGTGAGATCAACGTGGGTGGAATGATGCTGAGGTTAAGCCCGCCGGAAATCATGACCGGCCCAGATAGCAACCGCCCACCCGCATGAAAGTAACGGGCCACCACATCCGAACCCGTCCCGGTAAACGCCCCGCCATCCACCTGACAAGCCGCATTCATCGGAAACGCCCAGATGGCGGCTACTGCAAGCAAACGGCGAATCCAACCCGATTTTCTAAATGCAAAAAGCAACGCAACCCTCACCGCAAACCAGTTCGCCTCTTGAATACAACCATGGCAACAATGGTTACGAATGAAAGCGTGCCTGGTTCTGGTGTGACTGGCGCGAAAGGAATGTGCCCTGGTGCGGTTGAGTATCCCCAACCTAGCGCATCCAGTGAAGTACCTGTCCGCACAACGCCAATCCAGCCGTAATGAGTTGCGTTCGCCAGTTCAAACCTCAAACCGAGATACATCGTTTCGCCTTCGGGAAGCAACGATCCAAGATCATCCAAATAAGTGACCCCTGCATGGTTCCAGGTGAACTGATCGGGCTCACCTTGGGAAAATGGAACCGCTTCAACCGGAGCCGCAAAAGGAAGACCTTCAATTGCGTTGACGTGAATTGCAATCCCACTATGGGTCCCCCCGAATACCTGTCCAAAGCTTAGAAACGAATCCTGACTGATGCTGGTACTGCCGCCCACTGAGCCGGGCTGTTCATCCCACGGGCGCGTGATATCAAGCCAACTCTGCGCGGAACCATCGCCAGCCCAATTGAAACGTTCTGGGCCATCGGGATTGATGTAAACGATCGATGCGTTGGCCGCACCGCAGTAAGTCAAACAGGAGACGCCAATGATCAGGAATTGTGCGACAAACCCAATGCCACGGTTTGATGATCCAATGGTTCGGTTTGCATTTCGCGGAAACATTGTGATTTCCTTCAGCGCATTCAATTGCAATTAATCAGGGCGGTAGTTGCGGCCCCTTCTACGCCCAAACACAACAACGACTGCACTCAACGAATAAACGACAAGCGTACTCGGTTCGGGGAACTGGCCAGCTGCAACCGGGAAGTTCGGCTGAGTTTCGTATGCCCATGCAATGGCCTCAAGTTCGGTGCCCTCACGGATGACAGCGATCCAGCCGTAATGCCAATCAGAAAGCATGACACGAACCCCGAGGTATCGTAGTTCCCCTTCATCTAAGAGCGA
>JAUIEW010000070.1 GCA_030429365.1 Phycisphaerae bacterium | reverse complement strand
AACGATTCGATGTTGAGATTGGACCCGATTACGACCCGCCAGGGTGCAGTTGCGGGCAGGTCCTCCAAGGGAAAGTTGAGCCAAGGGATTGCCCGTTGTTCGGAACCGAGTGCACACCGATGAAGCCGATCGGACCGTGCATGGTCGGAAGCGAAGGATCGTGTGCGGCTGCCTTCAAATATGGCGGCAACGGCACACCGCGTGCATGTACACTTTCTGACGGGAGATAAGATATGCGCACGCAGCTTGCCGAGAAGATCGAGGCGGGCGAAAAAATCTCAATTGCTCACGGTGGCGGCGGCGAAATGATGCACCGCCTCATCGAGGGGCACATCCTTCCGCGGTTGGGCAACAGATTTCTCAACTCGCTCAACGACAGTGCAATCTTTGAACCCACCAACAAACGAACCGCATTCACAACCGATGCTTTCGTCGTACAACCTCTGGAGTTCCCCGGTGGCGACATCGGGCGACTGGCGATGTGTGGCACCATCAATGACCTCGCCGTTATGGGTGCCACCCCTGCTGCCTTGAGTCTTGCCCTCGTGGTTGAGGAAGGTCTTCCACTGAGCGTGCTTGATCGGATTCTCGATTCCATTGCCGAGACCGCAGCCACCGCCAATGTCGTCGTTGCTACCGGGGACACGAAGGTTATCGAACGGCGCAGCGGCGACGGATTGATGATCACGACGGCTGGCATCGGGCATCTTCGCGATGGCGTGAACATGGATCTTCGGCGTGTCGAAGCCGGTGATGTGGTGATTGTGTCCGGTCGAATTGCAGAACATGGCCTCGCGGTGTTGTCGGTTCGCGAAGGCCTTTCATTTGAAACTCAGATCGTCAGCGACGCGGCCCCCCTCAACGACCTCGTCGCGACCATTCTTGACAGCGGCGCAGACGTCAAGTTCATGCGTGATCCAACCAGAGGGGGGCTGGCTGGTGTTCTCGCCGATGCGGCTGATGAATCCAACCTCAGCATCGAGGTACGGGAAGACTCAATCCCGGTATCTTCGGCCGTCCGGCACACAGCGGAAGTCTTCGGTCTGGATCCACTCACCGTGGCCAACGAAGGGAAACTTGTCGCGATCTGCTCGGCGAAGGATGCCGATCGGGTGCTCAATGCCTGCCGGGCGCACCCGCTCGGAAAACACGCCGCACTGATTGGGCATTTCGTGGATGAACAGCCGCAACTCGTCGAGTTGATCACGATGGCGGGTGGGCGGCGTGTTATCCAGCGCCCCTACGGAGAAGAACTACCGCGCATCTGTTGAGCCAATGTTAACGGAGCCGGTTCAATGAAAAACAAGGTCCTGTATACCATCAACAAAAGTGAGCTGGACAAGCTCATTGGAATACTCCAACGAGATGGATACCGGGTAGTAGGCCCCACCGTTCGCGATGGGGCGATCACGTACGAAGAGATCGAATCAGTCAGGCAACTTCCGATCGGGTGGACAGATTCCCATGCCCCCGGACGCTATCGCCTGAACAGACGCAACGACGATCAATTGTTCGGTTTTGTGGTAGGCCCCCATTCCCTCAAGAAGTTCTTTTTCCCGCCCAAGCAACGGTTGTTCGGAATCAAACGGGACGGTGAATCCGGGTATGTATTTGAAGCCCGCCAGCCCGACCCGCCGCGTTACGCTTTCCTTGGTGTTCGGGCGTGCGATTTGGCCGCTGTCGGTGTGCAGGATCGCGTCTTCAAGCAGGCGATGGCCGAACCGTATTACGCCAAAGCCCGCGACGATGCGCTCTTCATCGCGGTCAATTGCACCGAGCCTGGCGGCACGTGTTTCTGTGGTTCGATGGGAACAGGGCCGCGTTGCACAGAAGGCTATGATCTCGCCCTGACCGAACTGCGAACGACGTTTACCGTTGAAGTGGGCACAAACAAAGGTCGCCAACTCGTCGAGGCATTGGAACACGAGACCACCGACGCCAACACCAGTCATCTTGTTGATCTGCTGATGGACAACGCGTCTGAACACATGGGGCGCACGCTGGATACCGAGAATCTTCCGGAGATTCTGCTGAAGAACCTTTCGCACGAACACTGGGACGAGATCGCCAAGCGGTGCATGTCGTGCTCGAATTGCACGTTTGCCTGTCCCACTTGTTTCTGCAGCAACGTCGAAGACTCGACGGACCTTTCGGGTAACCACGCCGAACGTTGGCGCACCTGGGGTTCGTGCTTCACGTTGGAATTCTCCTATCACACCGGTGGTTATTCGCGTTCCTCACCCGCCGCACGCTATCGCCAGTGGCTCACCCACAAGCTGGCCAACTGGCACGAGCAGTTTGAAACGTCGGGTTGTGTGGGGTGTGGGCGATGCATCACCTGGTGTCCAGTTGGAATCGACATAACCAAAGAAGCCACAACGATCGCCAATGACGTGAAACGCTCAAGGGCGAATCAGGAGGCCAAGCGCCTTGAGGAGGTGGGATCATGATCAGTGCACTTGATCAAAGGCCCAGTATCGTTTGCGGAGAGGCCAATCCGATGGCGCCGGCATGGACGCGCATCGTCGCGTGTCAGCAGGAATCATCCAACACCGCCTCATATACCCTTCAGTTTCTCGACCCCGAGCAGAAGAAAAACTACCGGTTTCAGCCGGGGCAATTCAACATGGTCTATCTCTTCGGCGTTGGCGAAGCGGCGATCTCCATCAGTTCCGATCCGGACAAATGCGACTCGCTGGTCCATACGATTCGCCACGTCGGCAGCGTCACGTTCGCGATGAATCGACTTGGCATTGGTCAGTGCGTCGGACTGCGGGGGCCATTCGGCAGCAGTTGGCCGCTTGATGAGTGTCGGGGACGCGACATCCTTCTGGTTGCGGGTGGTATCGGTATCGCGCCGCTTCGTCCTGCGATTTATCAGCTCTTGAAAAATCGCGACGACTATGGCCGGCTGATTTTGCTGTACGGCATTCGCTCCCCGCAGGACATGATCTTCAAAGAAGAAGTCGAAGAGTGGATGGACCGACGCGACTTTCAGGTGTTGATCACCGTGGACTACCCGAGTGAGGCTTGGACCGGACCGGTTGGCGTTGTGACCAAGCTGCTGCGTCGCGTGCGCGTTGATTCGTCACGGACGAGCGTGTTTGTCTGCGGTCCGCGCGTGATGAACCGGGCGGCTGCCCACTCCTTCCTTTCGCACTATGTACCCGAAGATGAGATTTTCATTTCATTGGAGCGCAACATGCGCTGCGGCGTCGGTCAGTGCGGACATTGTCAATACGGCCCCAAATTCGTATGCAAGGACGGGCCTGTATTCTCGTATGAATCGGTGCGAGACCTGTTTGGAAAAGACGAGGTGTAGCATGGCTGAAAACAAAAAACCCAAGTTGGCCGTCTACAATTCAGTTCTTGTGACGGATGCCAACTTTCCATTCTCGACCTTGAAGACGAACTGCTGGCGCTGGCCGGCGCGGTCGAGATTTCGTTCTTTCTTGAAGCGCGGCGAAAGGTGGAACCCGGTCCGTATGACATTGGACTGGTTGAAGGATCCATCTCAACGCCCGAAGAAGCCGAGCGCATCGTGCAGGTGCGCAAGGAGTGTCGCTTTCTTGTGACCATCGGTGCGTGCGCCACTTCGGGCGGTATCCAGGCGCTGAAGAACTGGGCAGATGTCGAAGAATACAAACGCATCGTTTACGCGTCTCCGCAGTATATCGACACGCTCGATACCGCCAGTCCGGTCGCGGCGTTTGTGCTGGTCGATTTCGAACTGCGCGGCTGTCCGGTGAACAAGTATCAGTTGGTCGAAGTGATCACGGCGCTGATTGCCGGACGCCGGCCTCAAATCGCAACGTCGCCGGTCTGCCTTGAATGCAAGCGGGCGGGCAATGTCTGCGTGATGGTGGCGGAGGGCACGCCTTGTCTCGGGCCGATCACGCATGCCGGCTGCGGTGCACTATGTCCGACCTATGGCCGAGGCTGCTATTCTTGCTTTGGACCGTCTGAATCCGCTGCGGCTGAAGCCCTTTGTGCCCACTGCGAAAAGACGGGCACATCCAAGCCGACGATAGTTCGAATGTTGCGCAGCTTCAACGGATACCTCGAACCCTTCAAGCAAGTAGGTGACAAATATGAGCGTCAAGCCGTCAACAATTGAGCGAACCATTCACGTCGAGAACCTCGCCCGTGTTGAAGGCGAGGGGGCTCTCTATATCAAAGCCGTCGGCGACGAGATCACCGACGTTCAACTGAATATTTTTGAACCACCACGATTCTATGAAGCGTTTCTGCGTGGACGAAGTTATCGCGAAGTGCCCGATATCACCGCCCGCATTTGCGGCATTTGCCCAGTGGCGTACCAGATGAGTTCGTGCCACGCCTTGGAACAGGCGCACGGCGTCACCGTCGGTGAACCGCTGCGCACGCTCCGTCGGTTGTTGTACTGCGGCGAGTGGATTGAGTCGCACGTGCTGCACATGTTCATGCTCCACCTGCCTGACTTTCTTGGGTACGAGAGCGTGGTGACGCTGGCTGCCGACCACAAGGATGTGGTGGCCAAGGCGCTCGCACTCAAGAAAGCGGGCAACGATATCGTCAACTTCATCGGCGGGCGCGAAGTTCATCCGATCAACGTGCGCGTCGGTGGGTTCTATCGCCTGCCGTCCAAAGCCAAGGCGAAGGCCCTTCGCGAGACGCTGATCAAGAATCGGGAATTTGCAGTCGAGACCATTCGATTCATGGCCGGTCTTGAGTTCCCTGACTTCGAACAGAACTACGAATTCGTCGCGATGAAACATCCGAACGAATACCCTTATTGCGAAGGGCGAATCGTCTCCAGCTCCGGGATCGACATTCCGGTCGAAGCGTATCTGAATGAGTTTGAAGAGATACACGTGAAGCACTCCACGGCGCTTCACGGAAGGCTCAAGGACGGCCGGACGTATCTCGTTGGCCCGCTGGCGCGTGTGAACCTCAACTTCGACCAACTGCCCGATTCCGTCAAAGAAATTGCCGATGAAATCGGATTCAAGATTCCATGCAAGAACAACTTCAAGAGCATCATCGCCCGGGCGTTGGAGACGCTCTTCGCCGTCGATCACGCGATCGACATTCTTGAGAACTACGACGACACGCCGGCGCCCTACATTCAGATCGCCGACAAACCGGGCATCGGTCATGGTTGCAGCGAAGCCCCGCGCGGTATTCTTTACCATCGCTACGAAGTGGACGGTGGCGGTTTGATCAAGAACGCCGTCATCACGCCGCCGACGGCGCAGAACCAACCTCAAATTGAAGATGACCTGCGCCACTTTTTCCCGAGTGTGATGGAAAAATCGGAAGAGGAGGCCACGCTGCGGTGTGAGCAGCTGATTCGCAATTACGATCCGTGCATCTCATGTTCGACGCACTTTCTCAAGCTCAAGGTGGATCGATCGACATGAATTCGGACTTGCTCATCTTAGGGATCGGGAACGAGATGCGCGGCGACGATGCCGTGGGAATCATTCTCGCGAGGAACTTGGCGGGCAGATTTTCAGGGGCTGCCCGCCTGGAGTCCAATCCGTACATGCTTTGGAATCTCTTGCAAAGCGGGATCGCGCAATCGCATTTGGCGTTGATCGATGCTGCGGTTGCGCACAACGGATTTGAAGTGGGGCAGTGGCGCTGCTTCGATTATCCCGAACAGATGGGCATGATTGAGGGAACGGTGCTGCGCAACACGCACAGCGTGGATGTGGCTTCGATGCTGCGACTTGGCGATACGTTGCATATTCTGCCGCCGAATGTGCGGATTTACGCGGTGGCAGCAAGTGAATTCGAACCGGGGCCGCACGTGTCGCCAGCCCTTGAGTCGCATCTTGGCGGTATTGAAGATGCGATTGGGTACGATCTGGAATGCTGGTTGGAGGCTGAATCGTGCATGAGTTCTCCGTCGCACGATCCATTTGCAACATCGCGATAGAGGAAGCGCGTCGCCACTGCGTGGAACGCGTAACGGGCATCTGCGTCGAAGTCGGTGTGATGCGACAGGTTGTGCCGGAGTTGCTGCGGACGGCTTTCGACATTGCTGCGAAGGAGACGATCTTGCAAGGTGCGAAATTGGAAATACACGACGTGCCGGTCACGATCAAATGCCACGACTGCGGACAGTTCGCCGCCAGTGCCACGCTGCAGGTGCAGTGCGTGCATTGCGGTTCGACAAATATTGAAATCAATGGTGGAAACGAGTTGATGGTCAGCTCCATTCGGGTGGCTGAGGAGGTTGGACATGAACATTGAAGTGCTGCGCGACGTGCAGGAATCGATCATGGCTGACGCCAATGAGATCCGCGCATCGCTGGATCAACGTGGGATTCGCATGTTCAACCTGATGGGTGGTGACGGTTGCGGCAAGACCCGCATGCTTGAACGACTGCTTCCGACGATTGCTGAAAGGGTTCGCTGCGCTGTGCTCGAAGGCGATATCACCACAACGCTCGATGCCGAGCGCATCTCCAAAGCAAACGTTCCCGTCATTCAATTGCAAACCGACGGCTGCTGCCATCTGGAACCATCGCTGATTCGAAAGGGTTTGGATAAGTTGCCGCTCGATGAGCTTGACGTCATCATTGTCGAGAACGTTGGCAATCTCGTTTGCCCTGCCGAGTTCGACATCGGAGAGCATCACCGCATCGGCATGCTCAGTGTGACCGAGGGGCACGACAAACCGCTGAAATACCCACTATTGTTCGGCCAAGCCGACGCGATCGTTATCTCCAAGATGGACCTGCTCGAATACACGAACTTCGACCTGGACCAGTGCACGCGTAATATTCGCACGGTGAACAAGAAAGCGCCGATTTTTGAAGACAGCGCGGAGTGGCACTTCGATCCGTCGTTTTTGGATTGGGTGTCGGTGAAGCGCGCGACGTGCGCATGATGCAGGGGATGTCTGATCGCGCGATATCTCAATCGTAGGGTGGGCCGTGGCCACCATGTCGTTGGCGTTCAAACTGCGGTGGGCACGGCCCACCCTACGGGGCTGCGGTTGCTTTCGCGTCGATTGCGTTCATTCCAGCCGCGAATGCCTTCAGGTTGGCGTCGATGACTTTCTGGCCTTTGGCTTCAAACGCATAAGCGATGGCTTTTTCGATCGACTCGGGCTTGAGTTTCTGACGAATGCATTGAAGCGCCCCAAGCATGACCACGTTGGCGCTTCGGTTTGTACCGCACTCGTTCTCGGCGATGTCATTTGCCTCGATGTAATACGCATCCACATCATTGCGCGACGTCTTGATCGGCACGATGGATTTGTTGATCAGCAATGTTCCCCCGGGGCGCACTTTGGATTCAAATTTCTCCAAAGACGGCTGATTCATCGCGACGACGGTGTCGTACTGCTCCGAGACGGGCGAACCGATTTCATCGTCGCTGAGGACCACGATGCAGTTGGCGGTTCCGCCGCGCATTTCCGGTCCATACGAAGGGAGCCATGTGGCGCTGGTGCCTTCTTCCATGGCGGCTTGGGCGAGGAGCTTTCCCATCATCAGGACGCCTTGCCCACCAAACCCCGCGAGAATCGTTTCTTCCAACATGTTCAACGCTCCTGAATGCCACCCATGCAGCGTGGCTGATTACGCTTTGACCGGGTCCGCAAGCTTGTCAACGAATTCGCCCGGAGGAAACTCTTTCACGACATCCTCTTCGATGTGATGCAGGGCGTCTCCAGGACTCATGCCCCATTGCACCGGGCATGGCGAAAGCACTTCGACGAGTCCGAGCCCAACATCTTCCGTCTGGGCGCGGATGGCTTTTCGCATGTACTTGCGGCACGTATTGATGTTCTTCGGCGACGTCAGCGCGACGCGGGCCATGTACGCGACACCTTCAAGGTTTGAAAGCAACTCGCAAACTCTAATCGGGTGACCGGTGGCCCTCGCGTCGCGACCATCGACTGAGGTGGTTGTCTTTTGGCCGATCAGTGACGTGGGGGCCATCTGTCCACCGGTCATCCCGAAAATGCCGTTATTGACGAAAAAGACAGTGATGCGTTCGCCTCGGGCGGCGGCATGAATGATCTCGCCCATGCCGATGGACGCGAGATCGCCGTCGCCCTGATAGGTGAAGACAAACCGATCGGGCAGGGCGCGCTTCACGCCGGTCGCGACGGCTGGCGCGCGCCCGTGACTGGCTTCGATCATGTCGGTCTCAAAGTATTCGTACGCGAAGACCGCGCAGCCGACCGGGCAGATTCCCACGGTGCGATCCATGAACCCAAACTCGTCGATCATTTCAGCGATCAGGCGGTGATAGGTCCCGTGCGAACACCCGGGGCAGTAGTGAAACGGTTTGTCGCTTAGCGATTGCGGTCGTTCGAAGACGCATTTCAGATCGACGAGGTCTTCTGCCGCGACCGAGCCGCCGTTTTGTTTTTTCATGCCATCCTGACTGTTCATGGCTGTTGTCATTGGGCGGCCTCCACGATTTTTTCACACACTTCGGCCGGGCTTGGAATCACTCCGCCCATTTCGCCGTAGAAATCAACCGGTACGTCTCCGTTCACGGCCAGGCGGACATCCTCGACCATCTGGCCGGCGCTGAGTTCAACCACGAGAATGCGTTTCTTGTTCCGGGCACACTCGGCGATCTGCTTGCTCGGGAAGGGAAATAGCGTGATGGGGCGAAGCAGACCGGCTTTGATGCCTTTCTTGCGGGCCAACTTGCAACCGCTCAGCGCCAAACGCGCGGAGATGCCATAGGCGACGACGAGAATTTCGGCATCGTCGACATCGCGGGTGTCCCAGCGTGTTTCGCATTCCATCGCCTTGTACTTGGCCTGGAGTTTGAGATTGTGGTCGCGCAATCCGTATGGATCGATGACCAGCGAGTTGACGACGTTCTTGTGCGCTCGCCCGTTCCGCCCGTTGGTTGCCCAAGGTTTCTCGGGTACGTTTGGCGGGGGAGCGTCGTCGGAGATTTCTGCCGGTTCCATCATCGCGCCGAGCACACCGTCGGCCAACAGCATCGCCGGGCAGCGATAGCGGTCAGCAAGCTCAAACGCCAGCGCCGGGAACTCGTACATTTCCTGCACGTTCCAGGGGGCGAGGACAACGCTGTGGTAGTCGCCGTGGCCGCCACCTTTGCACGCCTGGAAGTAGTCGCCCTGCGACGGGGTAATGCTGCCAAGTCCCGGACCGCCGCGCATCACGTTGACAATCAGGCAGGGCAGTTCGGCACAGGCGATGTAGCTGAGGCCTTCCATCATCAGGCTGACGCCGGGGCTGCTGCTTGAGGTCATCGCCCGCTTGCCGGCGGCTGCGGCGCCATAGACCATGTTGATCGAAGCGACTTCACTTTCGGCTTGGACGAACACGCGACCGCGTTTGGGCATTTCGTAGGACAGGACTTCGGGTACTTCGTTTTGCGGGGTGATCGGATAACCGAAGAAGCAATCGCATCCGCCCGCAATTGCCCCCATCGCCAACGCTTCGTTACCCTTGGTTAGCTGCATCTTGGCGGGCACGTTTCTGCCTCCGATAAATCTCGATTCCTGTTTCAGGGCACATTTGGGCGCACATCGCGCAACCATTGCAAAGCTCAGGGTGGGCCAATACGGCAGGGTGATACCCTGCGGCATTACGTTCTTCCGACATCTCCAGGGCATGCTTGGGGCAGAATTGAACGCAAAGCTCGCACCCCTTACACCGGTCAGCATGAATCTGACATAGATCCATCACATTCTCCCGTAAGCGAACGACACTGTTGCGTAAAATACAGTGCAATTGGCGTGCCAGTATTCAGCACACGCTATGGTCATATGGCCAACCTCATCACCGGGGAAACGGCTGTTCTCGTGCCAATAACCGCAGCTCTTGAGGCATTTAGCGCAGGCGTGCGAATTTTGACCGATTGAATGGCGACTGTAATCGCGCGTTCATTTTGCCTGATCGCGTGAGGTGTCTTTGGGGTGATCAGATGCGGTCGAGCGCCAGTTTCAAATCATTGATGATGTCGTCACGGTCTTCGAGGCCGATGCTGATGCGACAGCCGCCCGGCACGACGCCGCGCTCTCGCTTCTCGGCTTCGGGCAGTGACGAGTGGGTCATGTTGTATGGGCATTCGATCAGCGTCTTGATCTGACCGAGCGAAACGGCCAGCGTGATGCAATAGGAATGCTCGGCGATCCAGTCGATCAGTTTGGCGGCTGGTTTGCCGGTACCATCCTCGTCCTTGACGTCGAAGTAGACCATCGAGCCCGGGGCAAACCGATTTCGATAGTCGCGCATTTGCTTCTGCGCAAGCTGGTATTGCGGGAACGATTCGAGACCTGGGTACACCACCCGCTCGACCTTCGGGTGATCATTGAGGAAAGTTGCCACCCGCATGGCACTGCTTTGGTAGTTCACCATTCGCGTCGCCAGCGATGGGAGACCGTAGACCAATGTTGGCCATGCCGAACGCGGGGCGAGTGATCCGCCGAAATCCTTGCGATAGAAAACGAGTGGATCGTGCAACCATTTGGGCCCGATCACGGCGCCGCCAATGTCCGTCCCGAATCCGCCGATCGCCTTGGTCAGGCTGCAACAGACGATGTCGGCGCCGTGTTCGATTGGCCGCTGGCAGAAAGGAGTCGCAAACGTGTTATCCACGACGACGCGTACCTTGCAGTCGTCCGGTCGATCGGCGTTGACCTCGTCGGCGATCTTGCGCATTTCGGCGATGTCGATGAGGGTCAAATCGGGATTGACCGGGGTTTCAAAATAGAGGACGCGTGTTTGTGGGTTGATTGCATCGCGAACAGCGGCTGGGTCGGTCATGTCCACCAGGCTCGCCTCCATGCGCAGGCGGGGCAGCCAATTGGTGATCAGCGAATAGGTGCAGCCGTATAGCACCTTGTGAGCGACGAGGTGGTCGCCCGAGCGCATGAGCGTGCCTAGCGTTGCGGAGATGGCGGCCATCCCCGACGCGAACGCGAGTGCCATGTCGCCGCCTTCAGCCGTCGCGAGATTGTCTTCCAACATGCCGCGGTTGGGGTCGTCGAGCCGATCGTAGACGTAGATCGGGACGCGGCGCATGTCGCCCTCGGGCGTGTGGGCGAAGTCCAAAAAGCCCTGCGCGCCGCGTTCGACAGAGTCCAATCGAAAAGCGGCGCTGCAGGATTGTGGAGGAACGACGTGGTGCGAAAAGTCCCATCGTTCGGTGGGACTGTGACCGTGAATTAATCGGGTGCGAATCTCGTGTTCAGATTCCGGGCATTCCTGCGAAGGGTGATCCTTCGACATGCCACACCTCCAATTTAGACGAATGGTCGAAAGGTGTTTAACTCGCGCATGTAGTTACCCCTTTCGAACGCAGCCGGGTTCGGGCAGGTGACCTGATTCATGCTGCCCTGCATTTGTCTGACGCTGTGATACTCGTGATCTTCCATCCATTCGCGCATGCCTTCGAGAATGAACTGGATTGAATGAACGCCATTTCGAAGAAGCGTCGCGCAGAGCATGGTGGCGTCTGCGCCGGCCATCATCATCTTGAGGACGTCGAACGATGTGTACACGCCGGTGGTTGCAGCGAGTGACGCATCGAGATGGGCGTCGAGGATGGCGATCCAGCGCAGCGGCAGACGCATTTCGTGCGGCGCGCTGAAGCGAAGATCCGAGACGATCTCAAGTTCTTCAAGATCGATGTCGGGCTGGTAGAACCGGTTGAACAAGACCAGTCCGTCCGCGCCTGCATCTTCGAGCTGCTCGGCAAAGTGGGCGAGCGCGCTGAAGTACGGACCGAGTTTAACCGCAACCGGAATCGTGACGGCTCGCTTGACCGCCTCAAGGATTTCAATATGGCGGTTTTCGATGTCCTGTCCGGAAGTTTCGGCGTCGGCGGCAATCAGGTAAACGTTGAGTTCGATCGCGCTGGCGCCGGCTTCCTGCATCATGCGGGCGTGTTCAACCCAACCACCGACCGACGTGCCATTGAGGCTGCCGATCACCGGAATGTCCACCGACTGTTTCACCTTGGCGACGTGCTCGATGTAGTCCTCCGGACCACGCGGGAAATCAACGTGGTGCGGCATGTAGGACAGCGCTTCGGCGAAGCTGTCAGTCCCGTATTCCATGTAGTGATCGTGGAGTACGGCTTCGTTTTCGATCTGTTCTTGAAACAGCGAGTACATCACAATCGCAGATGCGCCCGCGTCTTCAAGTTCTTTGCAAGTGTCCAGGCTTCTGCTCAAGGGCGATGCGCCGGCCACCAGCGGGTTCTTCAGTTCCAGTCCTAGGTACGTTGTTGAAAGGTCCATGGCGACTTTCCTCTGGTCACGTTATTTGGCAGGCGCAGTTTCTTTCTTTTCCGATGACGGTTCAGCCGGTGCTTCTGGCTTGGGCTTGTTCACGCCGGCGATTTCTTCGTAGAACGCACGTTGTTCTGCGATCTGCTTCTGCTGCGTGCGACGTAGCGAAGCGGCACGATCGGCATCCGTACGCTCCAACACGGCGAAGCGGTTCTCCAATCGCGTGAATTCACCCAGTGGCAGGCGGGCGGCTGGCGAGTCGAGTTGCAGCGGTCGGAGTTCGTCGGCTGCCCGTCTTGGGTCGTACCGGAACAGCGGCCAATACCCGCTCTTCACCGCAGCTTGCTGATTGTTCATCGCCGTGGTCATGTTGATGCCGTGGGCGATGCAGTGGCTGTACGCGATGATGAGCGACGGGCCGTCGTACGACTCGGCTTCGACGAATGCCTTGACGCACTGGTTGTCATTGGCGCCCATCGACACCTTGGCGACGTAGACGTTGCCATAGCTCATCGCCATCAAGCCAAGGTCTTTCTTGCCCGACGGCTTGCCAGCGGCCGCAAACTTGGCAACGGCGCCGCGCGGCGTGGCTTTGGAGCACTGTCCGCCGGTGTTGGAATAGACTTCGGTGTCGAGCACGAGGACATTGACATTGGCGCCCGACGCGAGGACATGGTCCAGACCGCCAAATCCGATGTCGTACGCCCAGCCGTCACCGCCGACGATCCACACGCTGCGTTTGACCATCGTGTCGATGACGCTGAGCAGGTTTCGCGCGGCAACGCTTTCGTCGCTGTCGAGTGCAACCTTGACCTTGGCGACACGTTCGCGCTGGGCGATGATGCCGGCTTCGTTGGATTGGTCGGCTGACAGGATGGCTTCGACAAGATCACCACCGATTTGACCCGACAAGTGTTGCAGCAGTTCAGCCGCGAATTCCTTTTGTTTGTCGATGGCAACGCGGAAGCCCAGACCGAACTCGGCATTGTCTTCAAAGAGCGAATTCGACCACGCTGGTCCGCGACCATCACGGTTCGTCGTCCAAGGCGTCGTCGGCAGGTTGCCGCCATAGATCGAGGAGCAGCCCGTGGCGTTGGCGATGACGGATCGATCGCCGAAGAGTTGGCTCATCAGTTTGACGTATGGCGTTTCACCGCAGCCGGCACACGCGCCGGAGTATTCGAAGAGTGGTTCGAGGAATTGCGAACCTTTGACGCTGTCGATCTTGAGTTCGGTGCGATCGAACTCAGGAATATCGAGGAAGAAGTCGAAGCTTTCGCGTTCCGGCTCGAGGTGTTCTTCGAGCGGTTTCATATTGATCGCTTTGAACTTCGGTTGTTCCTTGTTCTTCGCCGGGCAGATGTCCACGCAGATGCCGCAACCGGTGCAATCTTCGGGTGCGACCTGGATGGTGAACTTCAGATCTTTGTATTCCTTGCCCCTACCGGCTGCTGACTTGAACTGCGCCGGCGCAGCCTTCAGGCAGTCGTCTGAGAATGCCTTCATGCGGATTGAAGCGTGCGGGCAGACCATCGCACACTTGCCGCATTGGATGCAAACGTCGGCGTCCCAGATCGGAATCTCGTTGGCGATGCTGCGTTTCTCCCATTTGGCGGTGGCCGTTGGGAACGTTCCGTCAACGGGCATCGCGCTGACCGGTAGACGATCGCCTTCGTTGGCGATGATCTTTGCGGTGAGCGACTTCACGAAGCTAGGTGCCCGATCGCTTACGACGGCTGGCCGTTCCACGGAACTTGTGGCGCGATCGGGCACGGGGATTTCGTGAAGGTTTTCGAGGGCGCTGTCCACGGCGAGGAAGTTCATCTTGACGACTTTTTCGCCTTTTCCGCCGTACGATTTCTTGATGGCCGCCTTGATGTGCGTGATGGCTTCATCGCGCGGCAGCACACCGGAGATGGCAAAGAAGCATGACTGCATCAACGTATTGATGCGCCCGCCCAGACCGATTTTGCGGCCGACGGCGTAGGCGTCGATGGCGTAGAGCTTGAGCTTCTTTTGGATGATCGATTCCTGTACTTCCTTCGGAAGGCGACCCCATACGTCGCCCGGTTCCGCGCCGATGTTGAGCAGCAGCGTCGCACCCGGTTCGACGATGTCGAGGATGTCGTATTTCTTGAGGAACTGTTCGTGGTGGACGGCTGCGAAGTTCGCCCGGTCAATCAGGTACGACGACTGAATCGGTCGCGGACCGAAACGCAGGTGCGACGTCGTGACCGAACCCGCTTTCTTCGAGTCATACACGAAGTAACCTTGGGCGAAGTTGTCGGTCTCCTCGCCGATGATTTTGATCGAGTTTTTGTTGGCGCCGACGGTTCCGTCTGATCCGAGTCCGTAGAAGACCGCCCGCACGACATCGTCGGGTTCGGTCGAGAAGCTGGCGTCGTAGTCAATTGACGTATGGGTGACGTCGTCAACGATGCCGACGGTGAAGTGGTTCTTCGGTTGTTCTTTGGTCAACTCGTCATAGATGCCCTTGACCATCGCCGGCGAGAATTCCTTCGACGAGAGACCGTAGCGACCGCCAATAACCATCGGGCGTTTCGCGAAGCCGTTGCGGCCGGCATCGAAATGTTCCGAAAGTGCAGTGACGACGTCCTGGTAGAGGGGCTCGCCGAGTGCGCCGGGCTCTTTGGTGCGATCGAGGACCGCGACTTTGGTTGCGCTCTTGGGCAGCGCTTTGATCAAGCCTTCGCCATCGAACGGGCGATACAAGCGCACCTTGAGGAGGCCGACTTTTTCGCCCTGGGCGACGAGATGATCCACGGTTTCGTGGGCGGCTTCCGCACCGGAACCCATCATCACGATGACGCGTTCGGCATTGGGATCTCCGACATAGTCGAAGAGGTGGTACGATCGCCCAGTGATTTTGGCGAAGCGGTCCATGACCTGCTGCACCGTCTGCGGGCATTGTGCATAGAACGTGTTGCACGCCTCGCGGGCCTGGAAGAACACGTCGGGATTCTGCGCCGAACCGCGCAGCACGGGATGGTCCGGCGATAAACCGCGACCGCGATGGTCGAGAACGCATTGGTTGTTGATGAGCTGACGCAGTTGGCCGTCGGTCAGCGCTTCGATTTTTGACACTTCGTGCGACGTGCGGAAACCATCGAAGAAGTGGATGAACGGAATCCGCGATTCAAGCGTGGCTGCGTGTGCGATGGCGGCCATGTCGGTGACTTCTTGAACCGACCCCGAAGAGAGCAGCGCCCAACCGGTGGAGCGGGTGGCCATCACGTCGCTGTGATCGCCAAAGATAGAGAGTGCGTGGGCTGCGATGGAACGTGCGCTGACATGAAAGACGGCTGGCGTGAGTTCGCCCGCGATCTTGAACATATTGGGGATCATCAGCAGGAGGCCCTGCGATGCGGTGAACGTCGTGGTGAGCGCACCGATCTGAACCGAACCATGAAGGGCGCCTGCCGCTCCGCCTTCGCTCTGCATTTCGACGACTCTCGGCGTCGTGCCCCAAAGGTTTCTCATGCCCTGGGCTGCCCAGGCATCGGAAAGTTCGCCCATGCCGGAGCTTGGCGTAATCGGGTAGATCGCGATGACCTCACTGGCCCGATAGGCAACGCGTGCAGCGGCTTCATTTCCGTCGATGGTGATCATTGGGCAGTCCTCTTGATTCAAATAGAGAAATAGCGTGACAGCGCCTTCGGCCGGACCAATAGCATGTCGCATGCCATCATTGGAACGGGGTAAAGGCGCGACCGAGAATTGGAGCGAACTGCTTGATCAATAAAGCAATAATGAAGGTGTCGCGCGGGAGAGCGCTAACCGTCGCACGGAACTCACATGGCGGCTGAAATCAGCCCGATGGGGCAAATCGCGCGAGTTCACCCAGCGGTTGGGGCATATCGCCATGGTCGACAAAAGAGGCGTTTATTGGGGGGCAGCCCGCAAATCATGGTAGTTGAGGAACCGATAACTACCCTCATATCCATGGCAGGAACTGCATAAGTTCGGAGCCACGTAGGACCGCAGCATAAGTTTCTGGGCCCGACGCTCGGCGTCTGTGGGGGGTCGATCATCGTTCGCGTGGTTCGTCAGGCCTCGACCGTGCGGCTCATGGCAGGTCAGGCAATCGATTTGGCCGTTGGGGTCGTCGCCTTTGTGCGCGAGCGGCAGGATCGAAGTCGCGCCCTCCAGGTCGGGTTCACGCATAAGGACCTGCGGGTGGGGCAGCAGATTCACCGGTTCGGAAATTCCTCCCGGACCGTGGCAGCCGAGGCAGCGCGCGGCTGTCTCGGTGTTGGCATTGGCGTGGTACGGTCCAACCCACATGCCGTTGACGACTTCGTCGGCGTGGGTTGCGTGGCACGGTCCGCACGTTGAGGGATTCGTGCCGGCGAGCGAGATGACACGCTCATTTTCCATAAAGGACTGCGCGTGCAATCCCTGGTGAATCAGCGATGTCTGTGGATGGCATTCGAAGCAAAGCGACGTGGCGTCGCTGCCCGTTTGGTTGCGCAGCAGTGCGGGCGATACGTCGGAACTTGCGTGCGGGTCGTGGCAACTGGCGCAGGACATCTGCCCGTTGGGGTCGCGTTCGCACGTCTTTGTGAAAAACGGAAGCGTCGTCGAGTGGGTGGTGCCAGCCGCCGTGGAGATCTCTGTCAGCGGGTGGCGCAGGGTCTCGGCGAGGTGTTCGCCAGCCAAACCGTCTTGTTGATGGCATCCGAGGCAGAAGTCTTCCGGGGTGGTGGGGGGCGAGTCGGTCGCGGCCCACATCAACGGTCCTTTGCCTTCATGAATTCCGTGACACGTTCCGCAGGTTCCGGCTTCTTTGGAAGTGCGTCCCGATGCGTTGGTCATGTCGGTACGTTGCGAGAAATCATGGGCACCGGCCAACGATACTGATTGCGCCTCATGACACGACGCACAGACCTGGTCGGGTTTTGCCCGCAGGAAATGATCGTTCGCGGTGTCGTGCGGGTTGTGGCAGGTCAGACACGCCATGGAATCGGCTTCGATGTGACCTTGGGCAGCGAAGAGTCGCATGTTTTCCATTTGAGGTGTCGCGCCGGCGATGTTGATCGGGTGTCCATGGGCGAGTCCGCCGGCACTTTCGGCGCATTCACCTTTCTTGTGGCAACTCGTGCAACTTCCGGTGATGTCAAAGGCAGAAAGCTCAAACGTGCGGGCTGGCTCGTGCGCCCCGTGGCATGCGCTGCAAGGTCCGCTGTCGGTCGCGGTCATGCCTCGGGCGTTCTGCTCTGATTCGGCGCTGGTTCGCAGGTCGTGACTGCTGCCGAAAACGCGATCGAACCCGGCATGGCAATCGAGACACACGGCGCTGTCGGCGAGCGTGTTTTGCAGGAGTTTCTTGTCGCTCGTGTCCTTGTGCATCGCGTGGCATGAGATGCAGATGAGCGTTTCACCCGGTCCCGTCTGCGTTTCCCAGCGGGCGAGCGTTTCTCTTTGATGGTCCGTTTTGATTTTGACGTTGCGCGGATGCGTGTGCGCGAGGTTGTCCTTCCAGGCGTCCGGCGTCAGAACTTCGTGACAGCGCAAACAGAGTCCTTCATCACTTGGCGACGTGACGAGCAACCGATCGGACTTGCCGCCGTGCGGAGTATGACAGCTTTGACAGGTGACTTCGTTGTTTTCCGGTCCGTCATGGGCCCAGTTTGGCCGGGTGCCAGCGGGAATCGGGTGATCCATTTGTTTGAGCGGATGGTGATTATCACCGGCTGCACTGGTGTGGCACATCGTGCATAACTGACTTTGTTCGTTGGGCACGCGCGTGAAGATGGTTGTTTCGATGGTTTCGCCCGGTCCGGCGTGGGCCGAGTGACACGTTCGACAATTCATGGTGCCATCGATGAGCGGAAGCGATTCGGGAATGTTCATTGAATCGGGAGGTGCGATGCCGGTTCGATGTCCGTGTTCCAGCCAGACGCGGCGACGCGAATCACCAACCCCGCCGTCATGGCAACCGAGGCAGTTGGCTTCCGTTGATACCGAAGGTTGACTTGGCTTGTCGATAAGCAGAATCGCATCGGGGTCTTCAAACGAGGAGACCCACTCGAGGTGGCACGTGGCGCATTGGCGCGGGCTGCGCGCTCCGGTTTGACCAGACGCAATGGACGCGACGGCGAGGATACTGATGAGTGCACCGTATCGAATCATGGTTTCCCTCGAAACGTTGCATTCAATTCCACCACGGCGACGCGCCCCGGTTTGGATTCCACAACGAGCAGACGCCCTTGCCGGTCAAAGCAAAGCCCCATCGGATGTTCGAAGCGGAGAATTTTCCCGCCGCCATCGGTCAACACGCCGAGCGTATCGCCCCGGGGACCAAAGACCTGAACGGTGCCCATCGTCGAGTCACTCAAGTAGATGCGGTCTTTGGCGTCGGTCGCGATGCCCTTGGGGCGAAACGACTGACCCAACTCCACACCCCAACTCGAGATTGATTGACTCCAGCGGTTCGTCGCGTCGAGTCGCTGCACGCGAGCACCGATCGCTTCAGAAACCACGAAAGATCCATCGCTGCATGGGGCGGCGAGGAATGGCCACTCGAGTTGCCCCAAACCACGTCCACGTGCGCCAGATGTTGTGAAGGTCCCACTGGCGTTGTCTCTGATGAGGACACGGTGATGATCGTTGTCGATGATGATCGTGCGTTTTTCGTCGGCACTGAGGGCGATGCCGGTGACATCAATGGGGGGTTCAAACTTGGGTAGATCAATGGTTTTGGCGGTGGTCAGTCCGCTTGAAGCGACCAGCACGCGGTGGTGGCCATTGTCTGCGATCCAGAGTCGATCGCCCGAATCAAAACACAGTCCGATTGGATTGCTGAGGGTATCGTCACCGAGTTGTTGAATTGATCCGGTGAATTGGCCGCTTTGATCAAAGCGCATGATTCGATCGTTGACCCCGTCGGCGACATGGATGTTGCCTTTTTGATCGACGGCGACATCGGTCGGATACTGCATCGGATCGCTTTCGGGGCCGCTGACAGTTCGGACAATCTGCGCCGCAATCCGCTTCTCAGCAGGAATGTCTGCCGCGAAAGCTGTCGTGCACGACAACGCCAGTAATGCCATCGCCCCTCGCCACCTATTCATTGCTTGGTGTCTCCAAGATGTTGGGCAGATGGAACGGCTGACCTTCGCGAATCTGTTGCACCATGTTGGCAATGGCGTTGTCCTTCAGCGGGCCGATGCGGTTGTCCGGATAACCCAGCGCTGCAAAATCGATGCGCGTTGGTTCTGCATCATGACACTGCTGACAGGCACGCGGTTTGACGAGGACGTTTTTGTGGATCTTGTCGCTGATCGCCCGTCGATTTGCTCCGCTGTCTTTCGGCGAGAAGTATTGGTCGATAAGCGGTTGCAAGTCGCTGGGCGCGTAGTTGGTGTTGTTGTGGGGGGCGATGACTGCGCCGTAATCACCTTTGGCCATCGAGGGAAGCGCTGCCCGCAAGCGTGCCAACGCATGACGGTGCACCGGACTTCCCGGATCTGACGTTTCCATCTGAAGCAGCAAATGCGACAGCATGGGGGTGGAAGGAGCCGCCGCCAATGCTTCTCGCATCATCGCGATGATCTCGTCGCCGCCTTTCGGAAGTTCGCTACCTTGAAACTCCGAGATCAAACGCAAGAGCGCCGGTGTATCTTGAGGTTCACCCGTGCCGATGCTTCGCCAACCAATCCCATCAGCAGTCGTGAGTCCATTGCGGTGACACATCGCGCAATCGAGGAATGGGACGTGGAAGTTGGCCAATGCCCGTGTGGCCTTGTCGGATTCGTGGGGCAGCAGTGTGTGGCACCCGCTCGTGAGGCAGCCGGTCTGGAATCTGCCCGGCGCGAGCACGCCGATCCCGTGGTAGTGATTCAGCGGTGCGGTGTCGTCGTCTTTGAGCGCCTCCGTCGGATCGTCCCCGTCGAGTGCGGCCAGGTCGAGTTTCAGTGGCCGATTCGTGAATCGGTCGGGCGTCAACTTCGGTGAAAACACCGAGCGAAACAGAAACGCAAACGCGCAAT
>JAUIEW010000069.1 GCA_030429365.1 Phycisphaerae bacterium | reverse complement strand
TCCTCCTCCTCGTCAGCACCGATCGATCGCAGCCAAGCCAACGCCTGCGATCGCAATTGACGCCGAGGAGGAGATTCATGAATAGCGTCCGAAGTTTCGCAAACCGTTTGCATGGTGGCCAAAATATTTCGATGTTACTGGCGTTCGCTTGTGTGGTAATTGCATCCGAAACGTTCGCCGAGACGCGCTTCGTCGATGACGATGCACCGCTGGCGGGCAACGGTCTGACTTGGGGCACATCGTATCGTTTCTTGCAGGATGCACTCGCGGAAGTTGACGCGAACCCTCTCATCACCGAGATTCGCGTCGCCGGCGGAATATATCATCCCGACGATTCGGAAGGGGCAGCGGCTGTCATGGGATCGCGCACAGAGTCTTTCGTCTTGCAGGACGATGTGACCATCCTGGGCGGATATCGTGGATTGGCTGGCGGTGGAAATTCGAATGACCGATCACCGAAGGAATTTGTTTCGATACTCAGCGGGGATCTGAACGACGACGATGGCGCCAACTTCACCAACAACGCGGAAAACAGTTTCCACGTCGTCCGCGCGAACTTCGGTGTTGACCCAACGGCAATCATCGATGGCTTCGAAGTCACCGCAGGCAACGCCAATGGAAGCAACGCGTCGAGCCCGCCCAACGATGTCGGCGGCGGATTTTATAACACCGATGGCAACCCCAAAATCATCGGCTGTCGATTCGTCACGAACTCAGCTGATGCGGGCGGCGCGATTCGAACCGACGGTGGGACGATTGCGATCACGTCGTGCGAGTTTGTTCAAAACCGTGGCGTGTCCACCTGCGGCGGCGTGTATTTTCGCAACGGTGCGGCCAAACTCATCAATTGCCTCTTCGTCGGTAACACATCGTTTAGCGGCGGCGGCGCAATACGCATTGACGAAGGCTCGCCATTGATTGCAAACACGGCAATCAGTGGAAACTCTGTTACCTCGATTCTTGGCGTTGCCGGTGCGGTTTACTTTTTTGGCGGCGATCCGACGTTGATCAATTGTTCAATCAGCGGAAACTTCGCCGGCGAACTCGGTAGCGGCGGCGGACTGTTTTACAATGATGGCAATCCTATCGTTCTCAACAGCATCATCTGGGGCAACCGCGATGGCGGTGGATTCGATGAATCGGCACAGGTCACCGACTCATTCGGGGGCACGACCATCCGCTACACGTGCATCCAGGACGACGACCCCAACGATGCATCGATTCCCTTCGGCGGGTTGTTGAATCACAATATCGACGATGATCCAAGCTTCATCGTCGATCCTGATCCCGGTCCGGACGGGTTGTTCAACGGTGTCAACGACAACTACGGCAACCTTCAACTGACTTCGAGTTCATCGTGTATCGATGCCGGAAGCAACGGAGCCGTCCCACCCGATTCACCGGATTTCAACACCAATGGCAACGCCAACGAGGTCTTGCCATTCGATCTATTGGAGCAGCCGCGATTCGCTGACGTCGTATCCGTGGTTGATACGGGCACGGGCGAACGTCCCATCGTGGACATGGGCGCCTACGAAGCCGAGATCTTCCCGCGGGTCATTGACGACCTCGTGGTGCTCTACGATTTCCGAGATGGCGACGGCACGCGGATCCTCGACGTATCCAGCACGGGCATTCCAACCGACGTATTCATTCAAGACGTCGGCGCGGTGACCTGGCTGACTGAATCGCTATCGGTCGACTCCAACACCATCGCCTCATCGATCGGACCGGCTAAGCGGATCATCGATGAATGCCGTTCGTCGCGGGCGATCACCATCGAAGCTTGGATTGAACTGGCAAGCCTGTCGCAAGCTGGACCAGCCCGCATCGCGACGATCTCCGTCGACACGGACGAGCGCAACGTTTCATTCATGCAAGACGACACCGCGTACAGCACACGCTTGCGCACGACCAACACCGACAATCAAGGCACACCGCCCACAAGCACAGGCGCGAACGTCACATCGAACGGTATGGTTCACCTGGTGTTCACCCGCCGCTCCAATGGCGAAACGAAAATCTACGTCAACGAAACCGAACGCGCCTCCGACACGGTCGGCGGCAACCTAAACAACTGGGACACAGGCTATCGATTCGCGCTGTTTAACGAATTCACCCTTGATCGCTCCTGGCTTGGCGAGGTGCATTTGCTGGCCGTTTACTCAAAGGCACTGACTGCACTGGAGGTATCGCAAAACTTCATCGTTGGCCCATTCGACGAAGGGCGAGGACGCATCGGCGACCTCGACAAGGATCGCGATGTCGATCAAATCGATTTTGAGATGTTCGAGGCGTGTATCGCGGGCCCGGGCTCAAGCACGTTGATGCCGGGATGCACGAGCTTTCAACTCGACGATGCCGACCTCGATGGTGATGGCGATGTGGACTTGCGCGACTATCGGATTCTGACGACGGCGTACACCGGTGCGTTGTAGCGAATAGATGCAACTACTTGGCGACTGATGAACCCGGATCGGTCATTGGCGGGGTGACGTCTTCGGGGGATTGCGTGGCTTCTTCGAGGGGCTGTTCAGGATTGGCAATCAGCGCCTCCCCCTTCTTTCGCCACCCGCCTATCATCGTCACCGCAGCGCCGGGCAGCGACCAGATGAGTTGAAGCAGGCGCACCCAGATCGCCAGGCACAGCAATTGCGACAGCGTGCCGTGCGTCCCAAGAAACAACGTCTTGTAGGTTAACTCCATCGTCCCGAGCCCCTGCGCGCTGATGGGGATCGCAGCCACCATGTGCCCGGTGGCAATGTATGAGAAGTAATCCCACACCTTACCGTCAGAAAAATCCATATGCAGCGCTCGGGCGCAGGCCACGAACCCGCCAATCGCGAACGTCTGCAAAACCGCGGCAAGTCCGATCGCACCGAACACCAAACCACGATGTTCCGTGAGCCTGCAGGTGGCTAAGAACATCCGCCTGAAATGCTCAGCCCACGGCAATCGCGCCATCAGCTTGGTGGGCGCCAGGGCACGCAACCAGTTGGCGGTAAACAGCGCCAAACAAACCAACAGCATGGCGCTGATCAGAAATGCCGCCGCCCCGATTTGTCGCACCACCGGATTGTTCGACAGCCCCAACCCGGCCACCGTCATCACCAGAAGTAGACCGACCAGTCCAACGGCCCGATCGAGCAGGATGGTCGCGACGGCTTCGGTCTTGTGCGTATCGGTGTGCGATGCGGCGCAGTAGATTTTGAAGACATCGCCGCTGGTCGTCCCGATCATGAATACATAGTTGAGGAAATTGCCGCCGAACGAAATCTTGATGCACTCGACCAGCGGAATCCGAATGTCCTGCGCCCGCAGCATGATCCACAGTCGCAAGCCTTGAAGCGGCGTCACCGGTACGAAGATAAGAAGCGCCAACAGCACATACACCTTGTCCGTCTGGCGAAACGCGGTGAGCAAACCGCGTTCAATCTGGTCCTGGCCACCCTCATCTTTGGCAATGCGCGAACGCGGGATGGATGCTTCGGTCCCATCGGCACGTTGGACGACGACGTCGTTCGTGCGTTCGGTGAGTAACCGTCCCACTTCGATCGCCGACTCCGGATCGCTGGAGACATGAAACGAAACGCGATCGTGAATCGCCACACCTCGAACCGCCAGCGCGACGAACACGGCGCATAGCAGCAAGCGCAAGAACAAGGTCAGGCGTTTGCGAAGCGAGGCGATCATGGTGATATACCAGCTGGCGAGATGCGTTTGGAATCTAAGATCGACCTTTATCCATCGATCGCAATAGTTTGAAGTCAAAGATTCCTGAGTTGTGCCCGTCAGCCCACATCAATTGAATGGCGTAGTTGCCGACCAGCGCCGCCCCGGTCATCTGCGGTGGACCGGATCCGGGATCGCTGCTGAGAACATTGAACAATTGCTCGGATTCTCGCCGTCGCGTTTCATTGCAGGTTGCACACGGGCAAGCTTTGCGCAAAGTCGGCGCGTCCAGCACCGTGACGTGCCCGTCCTTCCACTTGATGGTCAACGTGCCCGCCGCCCGATTCAAATTCAAATCTGTCGCCGCGTATGAATCCTGTGTCGGTGTGTCGCTCGCACCCATGCTGCTGATTCCAATCGTTTTGAGTTCACGCCAGTCGGGACGATTACTTTCGTGCCCGCGAGCGCATTCGATCCGGTTTGGTGTATTTGGTGTACGAGATGCGCGGGATTTCATCAAGAGGCTGGGCGATCTGGCTGAGCAATCCATCGCCGCGAAGCGGTTCATCCTGCACCATGCCGCAAAGGTGTTGCCTGAAAAACCGCACTGAATAGTTGCCATACAGTTCCGGCTGGGTAACGACGGCTTGGTTGTGCTTGGCCCGCGGGCAAATCCACAGATACTTGGGCCCGCGGGCGAGTTCAAAAATCATCTGGGCCTGCGTCACCGGGATGTGCCCGTCTTTCTCACCGTGGATCACCATCAGCGGCGTCGAACCCAATCGGTGTAACGATTTTCGCACGGACGGGAATCGGCAATTCTGACGGCGGCTGACCTCGCGAATCGTCAGCCAACGCAGGAATCGCCAAAACGACGGATGGTGGTTCTCATAGACCAGGCGGACTTTCGCAAAAATGCCCACCCACCGCTGCATCAAATATTCGAGATAAGCATCGGTGCTGAAACCGCCGTCGATCATGATCGCTTTGACGCTCGGAACATGAACAGCTGATATCACCGCTGCCCCCGCGCCGCGCGACACGCCGACCAAGCCGACCTCGCGCGGTCGCCCTTGTTGCTCCAACCAATCTTCGACAAACGCAATCGCCCCGAGCATGTCGGATTGTTCGCGATCGCTGGGCCAGAGTCGAACCTTGTATCCGTCTTCGGGAATCGATTCACCCTGTCCGCGAAAATCGAATGCGAACACCTCGAACCCGTCGTTGATCAATGCTTCGCAGTAACGGTTGGCGCTGTATTTGTCGCTGTCCAACTCGTGGGCAAAGATCACAACGCCTTTTTGTGAAGCGTCCGGATTGGGTTTGAGGAATACGCCCTTGAGAAGGTGACCGTCGAACGCGCGAAAGTCCACCACCTCGCCGCCAACGCGCGGGTAGTCGCGGGCGGTAAACGAAAGCGGCACGTGCGTGTTTTGGAAAATGTTGGCGATGAGGTGGACGTACTTGCGCAAGATCAAGATCGGAACCACCACGAGGATCGCCAGCGTCACCACGATGCTGATGAGCGCCCAGTTCCGCAGTAGCAATTCGATGATCGCGCCGATGATGCCGTCCTCCACTTAGCCTGCCTTGGTAGGTCCTGATCCGTCCATCGGCCCGGATGCAAAAGTTAGCCGCTCCATGAAGCAAGAAAAGACTGACGCACCGGGTCGCCGCCATTATCAAAACCATCCCCCAATAGGCAAGGGCAAACCGCACTACTAAGCCGATTGGAAGCGGCTATTGAATCTGGGCAGGATGCCTGGGGGGATTTCCGCCGAGGACCGCGATCACATCGTCGACGACATCGTTCATTCGCATGAGGGCAGCCGCCGACCTGCCCGCGACGTGCGGCGTCAGGATCGTCCGGGGTGCTGACATCAGCGGATGGCTGGCTGGCAGCGGTTCCTCTTCGAAAACGTCCAATGCGGCTCCAGCCAATGCGGATTTTCGAAGGGCGCTGGCCAGCGCGACGTTGTCGACGACGGCCCCGCGCGAGGTATTGACGAGTAGCGACGTCGGTTTCATTTGTGCCAATCGGTTGGCATTGATGAGACCGCGCGTTTGCGACGTGAGTGAAACGTGCAGCGAAACGACGTCGGCAGATTCCAGCAGGGCATCGAGTGAAACCGACTCGGCATTGAAGCCATCAATCTCGACCTCGCGAATATCGCTATAAACGACCTCCATCCCCAGACCCGCCGCACATATCCGCCCGACCCGCGAACCGATGCGCCCCATGCCGATGATCCCGAGCCTGCAATCGGAAAGTTCTCGCCACTTGGCGACATTGCGATGCTCAACGAACATCCCGTCGCGCAGCGCCGCGTCGCTGGCGATGAAACGATGCTCCAGCGCGATCATCAATCCGACCGCGTGTTCTGCGACCGATTGTGTCGAAGCAGCCGGCGTATGCACGACGATCACGCCCTGCTCCTTCGCCGCGATCAAATCAATGTTGTCCACGCCGACGCCTGCCCGCCCCACCACTTTCAAGTTTGCACCTGATTGCAGCAACTCGCGGGTCACACTTGTGTACGTGCGCACAAGCAGTGCTTCGGCATCGGCAAGGGCCGCACGTATCGCCGCGTCATCGCACGATTCGAGCTCGACAACCTCGCCACATGCGTGCAACCGAGCCATCGCGCTGTCGCTGTACTTCTCCGCGACGATGATTTTGGGTGATGAACTGCTCATGTCGGTACCAGTCTTCAATTGCCCATTGCACAGCCAATCGCCGGACCTTGCGCTCAGGGCGTGTTACTGCGGTAATATCCCGCGATGGTCAACCCCGGTCAATGTGCTAGAATGACCTTGATGGATGCGGCACAACTAACCGAATGGCGGCACTTTGCGTGCGGGTTGGCCGACGAAGCCCGGGTGATCGCCGCTCAGTATCGCGGCAGCATGAACGTCTCGACCAAACTCGACCGCAGCGTCGTCACCGATGCCGACCACGCCATCCAGCAGCACATCTGCCACGCAGTGAAGAACCTCGACGCCAACCACGCAGTCCTTTGCGAAGAGAAAGCCGACTACCTCAAGGACATGCCCCAACCGCCGGACTCCGAATTCTGCTGGGTCATCGATCCGCTCGACGGCACCAGAAACTACGTCCGCGGGCTGCCCAGTTGCTGCACGTCAATCGCCCTGCTTCAGAATGGCCAACCGATCATCGGTGTCATTGGCGACATGAATTCAACCGACATGTACTCGGCGGGGGCAGGTCGCGGTGCGTGGTTAAATGATCAAATCATCAATGCGGCCGACGCGAGCGAATGCGGCAAACCAGTTGTCTCCTTTCAACCGTCGCACAAATTGCTCGATGTGGATCGTTTGCCGGCATGGACGCAGCGCGTGCGTGTTCGCAACTTTGGATCGAGCGCCATGCATCTGGCGTACGTCGCCACGGGCGCGCTCGATGGTGCTGTCTGCATGGATTGTCGGGTGTGGGACTTTGCGGCGGGCTACTTGCTGGTGATCGAATCCGGCGGCTTGATGACCTGTGGTGATGGCCACGCCCTCTTTCCCTTCGACATGCAAGAAGACACGGGCCGGGGCGCGACGTTCATCGCCGCGCGCCGCGCGCTCCACGATCAATTGGTCGAACCGTCTGAGCTGTCGAGCCAGACTCGTTCCTAAGCTGCATATGTCGCGTCAGTCGGTTGACGGTCGGTCAGGTATTACTGCCCTGGCGTAACCACGACTTCAAAGTCGGGATTGCCTTCGTCGTTCATGATCGTGCGAGCTTCGATCGTGTCACCGCAGTTGAAGTTATCCCCCTGGGTGAAATCAAACTGGAACTGAGCCACCGACTGCTCGCCGAAGAACGGCGCCGACGCAATCGCATCAACTGCGATCGTCGCGGTTTCGGGGCAAGCTACTTCGAAGCGCTTTTCGAATGGCCGGATGGTCTCGCTATCGGTGAGCGTATCGTCAATGCCATTGCCATAATCCAGCGTGACGGTTATGTCGAGATCGAGCGTACCAATATTCACCAACGCCGGATCGAGCCCGATCTGATCGAGGAACGCTGCCGCATCTTCGAGCGTAAACTCATTCGATACGGCTACGTTGATGCTGCCCACTTCGTCAAAGGTGATTCCTTGCGGCGGCTGAATCTCGGGGAAGCCATTGTTGTTGGCGTCGGTGCTGAGATTGTCGAGATCGCCCGATTGCGCCTCCATGCAGCCTGGCGCTGCAAATACGCCCAACAAGACGAGGAGAATCGAGTTCTTCAGAATCGCTGAGTTGAGCATTTGACCACGCATGGGGTTTCACCTCGTTTGTAAAGTGCCAGCTTCTCAAGTTGATTTGGGCGAGTTAACGAATGGGGATTGGCCACGTGATGCCAAAGCCTCCCTGCTGCATGGGATCATACAGGTGACCAAGAGACGATCAACCTTCCAATCCATGATTGCTATCGTTTGGCTTCAGGAGGCGCGATTGATTGCGGCGAAGACAACGTGACTTGGATTGCGCGAGCGCAGACGTACATCCGAAGGATACACTGCTCCCGCGCTTGGAGTCGTAAATCGCTGCTTTCGGTCAGGGGAGTAAGAATTAGCTCGGGATCAGATCCATCACTTGTTCAGGAAGCGAGCCGCGCATCTTGTTGATGGCTTTTCGTTCGATCTGACGGACGCGCTCTTTGGTGACGCCAAACTGCTTGCCCAACTCTTCAAGCGTTTGCGTTTCGTCATTGCCAAACAAGCCAAAGTGCGACGTCACGATGGTGCGCTCGCGCTCGGTCAGCCCCGACATGCTCTTTCGGATCATGTCCTTGAGGCCCTGTGCGTCGAGTTCGCGTCCCATCTGTGGAGCGCTACCCGCCGTCGCATCGATCAACTCTTCCTGACCGGTGACGTAACGGGTGAAATGGTAATGTTCTTCTGGAATCGTGCGGGCGAAGTTTTTGATGATCGCCCAACTCGCGTACGTGCTGAATTTGAATCCGCGACCAAAATCAAATTTCTCGACGGCCCGCATCAGCGACATGTTTCCGTCGGAAATGACTTCAAAGAACGTGGGCGACCACCCAACGTGCTTCTTTGCAATGCTGACGACCAGACGAAGATTCGCCCGAACAATCTCTTGCCGCAGATTGCTGGCTTCTTCGATCAAGCCTTCGATCTTGGATACATCGGATTCGCGAACGTCGCAAATATCAAGCGCTTCGACCAAGCTCGCCGCTTTGTACTTGATGTAGTTGTAGCGACGGAACGCATCCACTTCCTGATCGCTGGTCATCAACGGCACGTCATAGAGACTTCGCAGATACGCCGGCAGATCTTTGGGCGGTCGAACCTTGGATCGAGCAACGTCGCCAGCCGGTCGCGGTACGTCGAGAATCAATGCGTCCGCATCGGGCGACGAAAACAAATCGTTGAAAATGTATTCAACCGGCGTGGACTTGAGCGTCCGCGCCCGCATTTCGAGAACAATATCTTTGACCCGGTCTTTGGGTAGATTCGAAGACTTGGCAATGGTCGCGATGCCAACACCGCGTTCGCGTGCCGCCCAAACCTTGCGGTGGGTCTCTGAAACCATCGGCAAACCGTTGCCGCTGAACAACGCATCTTCCGGGTTGGCTTGATCGTAACGACGCAGCGTGTACCGGATCGTCTCGATCGCCCTGCCCACCTCGTCTGAAATCTGTCGCGCCACAACATGCAGCTTGATGCGTTTGTGCTCGAGCAATTCCTTGGCGCGGTTGACGATGGCGTCTTTTTCTTCTTGCGTGAGTTGCTTGAATGACGACCCGCGCTCGACCAGATCCTGATTCTGTTCGACGAATCGATCAATTGTTGATTTGAGATAGAGCAGACGGCTGACACCGTCTTCGCACATCGCCCGCAGACCCATCAGCCCGCGATGACGCCAGCGACGGATTGTCTTGGTGCTGACGCCAAGATCACTCGCGAGTTCTTCGCATGCGCGGTACGGCTCGGTGAATTCTTCAACGGGAATTGCCGTCTTGCGGGTGAGCTCTTCAGCCAACAACACCAAGTCGCCAACAAGCGACGAACCGGCCAATGGCTTCTTGTCAGACTGACGCCGATTGCGATACCCAGTGATGTGGAAACACACCATGTCGTACGGGTAGGTCTTGTCGGACTCTACGAGCCCCAGCAGGTTTTCGATGCCTTGAAGTTGCGACAGGCGTTTCGCCTTGGGGGAGAGTTGCAACTGATGGGCCAATTCCGCCAGGTCTTTGCTTGCGAACTTGGTCATGGTTTCACCCTCGATACGGCAGTTGCGAACACACGTGATGGCGTATTCAGCTTCCTCAGCGATGCCAGCTTAGACAAGATGTCGCGGCAATTGCCGAGAAATAGTACTAAATACCCAAGTAGATTATCGAACCCAGCAGGTGGCCAGTCAACTGAGAATCGGCTGGATGAAGTTCAAAACACCTGCATAAACGCCTCGTATTTGGTTCCGGACACATTCCTAAAGTCCCACTTTTCTTGAGCCTGATATGGCATTCAAGGAAAGACTGGCCATCCACTGCTTCGTCCGATCCAAGCCGTCCGACCGATGTTGGACCACCGCAGGTTTGCCTGGGGACCGAATGCACCTCGAAACTGACGGCCGCCACCTTCAGGTTGATTGAAAACCCGATTTATAGAATCCGATCCGTTCGTGTTCTTGTGTACGGGGCGCCGCTTAGCCAGCGGGACTGATGATGCAACTTCAACCGCCCGAATAAAGTGCAGCAATCAAGCCCGCCACCACACACCCGACACATCGAGGATTCAACTCAGATACATTAACGAGAGACTGCAAGCCCGATCAAAAATGCCTTGTATTAAAGGGCAAGAGTTTCTTGATCGGTGTCCTCCGGGCCTTTAAGCTTAACATTCTAGTCTTCCTGCGCCGGGCACAGCCGTTCGATTATCGCCCGTTGTCACGGGCATTCTCACGAAAGCTTGTAAAAAGGGTCATTCGATCATAGGCACGTACGTTTTCAAACGTTGCGATGTCATCGTCAATCTTGTGGGTCACGGAGTTACAAAAGTATGAAGAAACGACAGCTTTGGTTACATGCAGTCGCCGCGTCGATGTGCGCGATGGCGATACCGACGGTCGGTCTGGCGGGACCGGACGTCATCGTTGGCGATCTTCCCGACGTCTGGCACTGGACAAGTTCGGGCGCGATCAATGGGATGCGGGCGTATTCGGTCGCCACAACGTCGTGCAACATTGGCGATGAAGAATTTTCATGGGTGGAACTCACCAACAAGCACCCGGTGATTTGCCAGAACATGTATCGCCTCAGCAATGGGCGTTTTGAACAAATCGGGATGTCCTGGCTTAAGCACGGATTCTGTGCGTTGCAGGGGGAGATCTGCGGCTCATGCACGCCGGCTGGCGGCGGATGCACGGACGCCCTCGGCGTCGGATGTTCCGACCCGTACAGTTCAAACCTCAATGGTTCACAGAATCGTTTGGGCCCGCGTTTTGAGGTTGACCCGACCAAAGGTTTCTTCCCATTCCCGTTTTCGAATCCAGGCGGTACGACAGGCAACAACTTGTTCAAGCGAATTCAAGTGCTCGAATCGGACTTGACCACACCAGGCGCCCTCTACTTTGTCGAAGGCCAGTACATTCACCAGGAAGATGCTGGCGCGGGGAACGGAAACAACAATGCGTCCTATCGACGCATTACCGTAAATGGCAGCTTCTCAATCAGCACGCAAGGTTCGACGGAACGTGAAATACCGGCGATCTACGCGTGGCGCGATCATGGCAACGGCGTCAACAATCCTGACAACTCTGTGATCATTGACACTGCAGATTTTGGAACGGGCGATCGTTTCATCGCGGCTTCCAAAGTCACCGACTTGGGAAGCGGCACTTGGCACTACGAATACGTGGTCCACAACTTGAACTCGGACCGGGCGGCAGGAAGCGTCAGTATTCCGATCATACCGGGCACGGTCGTCACCAACGTTGGCTTCAAGGACATCGATTATCACAGCGGCGAGCCCTACGACAACACCGACTGGTCAAGTTCGGTCACGTCCACCGAGGTTACGTGGAGCAGTCCTCAGACCTTCGCCCAGAACCCCAACAGCAACGCGCTGCGTTGGGGAACCATGTACAACTTCTATTTTGATGCAAACGTGCCACCCGAATCCGGCGACATGACCATTGCGGCATTCAAGCCGAGTTCGACGCCGTCCGTCACCGCAACATTGGAAGTCCCTGCTGGTGAATCGCCGGATTGCAACAACAACGGCATCGATGACCCCTGTGACACGTCTTGTGCCGCCCCTGGATGCAGTGGCGTACCCGGTTGTGGACTCAGCTCAGACTGCAACGCCAACTCGGTTCCAGACGAATGCGAAGCAGACTGCGATCACAACGGTCAACCTGACACCTGCGACATTGCGGCAACCCCGTCATTGGACTGCAATCTCAACTCGATCCTCGATATCTGTGAACCCGATTGCGATCACGACGGAATCCCGGACGACTGCGAAACCGACTCGTCGGTCGCCTTTGCCGACGACTTTGAAACTGATATGGGCTGGACGGTTGCAAACGATGCATCGCTCACAACAGGTGCATGGGAACGTGCCGATCCCGAACAGACGAATCGCCCGTCCGGCATCTGCCAACCCCCTGACGATCACACGGCAGCGGGCACACTCTGCTACGTCACGCAAGCGGCAGCAGGAGCGTCAGCCGGTTCGTTTGACGTTGACGGCGGACCGACTGTCCTGACTTCGCCGGCGATCGACGCCAGCTCGGGAGGAGCCACGCTCGAGTTCTGGTATTGGTTCTATTCCGAAACCGGTGATGCGATGACGCTGGAAGCCTCCGACAACAATGGTGCCAATTGGACCCAGATCGTCATCTTCAGCGCCAGTGCAAGTGCATGGCAGTCGTACACCGTGCTGCTTGACGATTACATCACGCCCAGCAGTCAGACCCGGTTCCGCCTATCCGTTGAGGATACCGGTTCAGCATCGTACACCGAAGCGGCGATCGATGATGTCGAGGTGACTGTCGCAAACTGTCCGCCGGCAACCGGTGATTACAACAACGACGGACACATTGACCTCAACGACTATGCGGCGTTCCAGTTGTGTTTCGATGGGCCAGCCGGCAATCAGTGCGGTGCCGCATTCGATTACCTGGTCGATGGTGTCGTGAACGGTGAAGACTACTTGATCTGGACCAGCGGCATGACTGGCCCGTAAGTTAAGTCCGATCCGAACCCGTCATCGTGCGGGCTCGAGCATCTAATAAATAAGCCGGTTATTGATCCACTTGGATCGGTAACCGGCTTTTTTGTGTTCTTGAATTTTAAGCCGCCCAAAGGACGGCGCGGTCTCACCGCTGCGATGGGATAGACCTTGCTTTTAGCGATTGCGAAGCTGTTCGAGGCGATCAACAAACGGGCGAAGTCGCGGCTCGGTCTCGCGGTCTTTGACGACCGATTGATAGTTGGCAATAGCGACGTTGACGAGTTCGGGGTGATCAAAGAGCGCCAACATGTAGTCTGCTGCCGCAACCGAAGCAGCCACCGACCAATGCTCCTTAAACGACCGGCTGGCCCCTTCGAAACTGTTGATGGCATCATCGAGAAGACCCTCGGCTTCGGTCTTCGATGCTGCACGCGTTTCAGCCATCACGGTCACGCTCAAGTCAAGCCCACCAAACGTTGACGCCAATGATTCGCAGAGGGCGATCGCCTTACCGAGGTGAACAAAACGATCGTAAAGAACCATCGCAGCCCGCGTCTGTGAATCAGCGGCTTGGCTGGCCATCTGTCCGACAAGCCAGTCGTCATTCTTGATCAGCTTAACCGGGGAAAACTCTTCTTTCTCAATTGGCACATCGGGTAAATCTCGCATGCGCGATTGCGCGGCACTCTTGGCCGAAGCGAAGGCCCGGTTCGCCTTCTTGAGCGTATCTATCGCCTGATCCTCCAGCGACTTCGTCTCGGCTTCCAACTCCTGATACGACGCAAAAACAGAAGCGGCGTTCTGATCGCTTTCCTGAATCGCCGATTGGGCAGCACTGGCCCTCGCCTCCAACTGACTCTTGAGTCCTTCCAATCGACTCAACTCGTCTTTCTCGTCGTCCAGAACCTGCTTGGCGCCCGATTCTTCCCAACCGAGTTGAACGAGACGGCGTTCGAGTTCGTCCAAACCCAACTCATATTCAATTTCACCGCCGTCTTTGTCCGGGACATATTCACCCGTGACGAGGTCGCCGCCCATCTCCAGGTGGGCCCCGCGAATCGAACCATGCTGCAACGTGTGCACTCGGCTCAGAACGTTTCGATAACTGGACGAAACGGATCCATATTCGCGCTCAAAAGTGCTGCCAGCATTCTGGGTTCCGAATTCAACGCCACGTGCTTCGAGCGAATCCAGTTGGGTCCGCAGCGTTGATGCCATCGCCGATTGCGTTTCGATTTCGGCTTTGACGGCGGCAATTTTGGACTCTATGTCCTCCATCGAACCGACGATTCCGTCGTGCTTTTCCTGCGCTTCAGAAAGACGCTCACGCTGCTTTTCGATCGACGCCTCAACACCACTGTCCTTCACCACGTCGGCTTCTGCCATCAACTGCTTCCGCTTGGCGGACAATTGCGATAATTCAAAAAGCTTCGCATCCGCTTCACTGCGTACGAGCCTTGCGTTGCGATCAAGCGCCAGCCCTTCGTGGTATAGCGCCACACCGTGCATGCGGTTGCCAACGAGGCTGTCTCGCCCGCTCGCATCGCCGGCGGATGCTTGCAGGGCTTTGGCGGAAGCCGATGTAGCAGACTTCAGCAGTGCGGTATTGGATTGTGCGACAGACTTGCTCTTCGACAAACCGTCGGCCATCGTTCTCGACATCGCCCCGGTGTTGTTGCCAAAGTTGACCGAACCCTGCGTAGACGAAACCGAATCGCCGATCATGTCGCCGAACTTCTGATCGTGCTGACGAAGTCGGCTGACGGAGTCCTTGAGCATGTCGTTGATGCGGTTTGCTTCTTGATCAAGCACATCCTGGGCGCGGCGGCTGTCACTCTCGACGAGGCTGTTGATGCGCTCACCGGTGAGGTCTGCATCCACTCCGGAACGATTCACGACCGTCTGGGTCACATCAGCGCCGGGATCGTACTGATCGATCAAGCGCCGCGCGATCTCACTGTTCTCGCCGGCTTCGGTGGCAACGAGAGTCGAAGGCGCTTGCAGCTTCGGCAGAAACATCCAAGCAGCCAATCCCGCGCCGCCAACGAGGGCGCCCGTCAATACAACTTGTGCGACTGGTTTCACCTGTTGATTCCAATCTTAAACAGTGTCGTTTGCGAACAGGGTCTTCAATATCGGTTGTTGCGTCGCGCTTTCGCCAAAGGCTGCGAAGCGCATGATGTTCCATCGACGCTTTAACCGTACCGGGCTCAATTCTAGCCGCAATGCGCCTCAGCGAAAGCCCAAAACGGCTCAAAGGCCCATTCTATTCGCAACCCGCCTCGATTGTCTAAGTCTCTGCTTCAATTCGTTCAATCTCGATATCCAGGTTTCCGATCACGTTCATCAGCCCGAACACCAACTGCCCCAACCCCGCGTCCTGCAGCGATGCCACGCTGAATGCGATGTGGGTCGCGTTGCAGTCGGTCTCATTCTGCGCCGCGTCGAAATCCACCCACTGATCCCCGATGAGAAACTGGGTCCACATGTGGAATCCGAAGATATTTTCCGCACCGCCAAACACCGGAACGTAGACAACCCCCACCACGACCCGCGACGGCAAACCGCACGCCCGTCCCAAAGCGGCCAACAGCACGCCATGCTCCGAGCAATCGCCCTGCTTGTTGCGGCAGACCTCGCTGGCCGATGCGAATCCGACGTCGAGATTCTTGTCTTCAATCACATCGCTGACGTAACGACGCAGGTTGTCGGCGATGGCGTACGGCGTCGTCGCGGTGCCGCGGGCCTTCGCCGCCATCTTCTTTACGGCTTCGTCGTCGGCATTGATCATCGGGTTGGCCCCGAGATACTCGGCGTACTTCTTGGCGTCGGCCTTCTTGGTCGATTTGGCGATTGCGTCGTGGTTCATGCGCGTCACCACCAGCTTGACCGATCCATCTTCGAGCCGCGTGGGCGTCTGCATGCCCGTGGTTGGAATTGGTGGTAGCTGTCCGTCGCCATTCTTCAATCGCAGGACGTATTCGATCTGATGGGACTTCGCACGATCGATCTTCTTTTGGGCGGGGATGGTGGTCGGCGCGAAGAACTCGGGTGGCGAAAACTCGGCCAACGCCTTCTCTTTGGTCGTCCGGGTCATCACCGTTTCCAAGCCCATCATGGGAAGCGATGTCTTGAGCACCGTGCCCTCCTCGTTGATCCACGCGGTGGTTTCCAATGCCGTAGGAAGACTGGGCATCTTCATTATCTGCTTGGTTCTGATCGCTTCGACCGGTTTGCCATCCAACTCGATGGTTTCCTTCTTACCGATCTCAACAGTCATGCTGACGGGGATGTCAGCCGCCATGCTCGGTTCGTAGACGCTTAGATCGTAAGACGTACCAGGTTTGAATCCGCGCTTGTGCTGTTCGAGGTACGTCCCCCAGGTCATCAGAGCGCCGGCTGGGTAGTCGTAGGTCGCCGTGGTCGGATTTCCGAACTGCTTCGAGGTCACGTGCACTTTGCCGTCTTCGATGTGCCCGGAAATGATCATCTTCTGCACCGATGCATCCATTTGCGACGAAAACGCCTGGGGCTTGCCGGCGAGCGTTTCCTGAGACGTTTGCAACTGCATGATGGTGACGGGACTGTTCATCCGCTTGAGCGACATCGACATCAGATTGTTGGTGTAAATCACATCACCCGTGCGCGACAGTTCGGAGTGCAGGTATCCAACGCGGTGCCCCCCCATCTCCATGATTAACCATTCATCCACAAAGACACCCTGAGGCGGGTTTGAATGGTCGACAGCCAACGCCTCCACGCCGGTCATGGCGACAACAGCAACGATCAACATTCGCCCGACTCGGCGACGCGCACGATTCATTTTGATTCTCCAAATTCCAACTCGAAGACACGCGGCTTTCATATACAAACCTTCCGTCCCTGATATCGACCACCGGCAGACTGCACGCAAGCGCAAGTCCACCGGCGTTCATCACTGAACCTTACCAAGGGAATCGGATTTAGAGAAATGATAGGATGAAGTCAGCGCGCAAGGAAACGCTTAATTGAGTGGACTGTCGTCGCCCGCCCCGCTTTCGCGATTGAAACGGTCAGGGGGATTTCTTTCGGACAAACTTTGACACAATTTTGCGCATTACCACATGCCGCGATGCCGCCAGCCTCCGCCAACGCATCGAGCCGCTCGCTTTCCAGCGGTTTGCCCGCAGGCAGCGTGTTAAACAGAATCGCCTGACTGACCGCGTGCGGGCCGATGAAATCGTCCTTGTCGTTGAACTGCGGACAGGCCTCCATGCAGCAACCGCAACTCATGCAGCGCGACAGCGGATAGGCATCTTCCTGATCGGAAGGCGACATGCGATCGGGTTCACCGCGCGGCGAGTATCCATCAACGGGCGCCCACGCCTTGACCCGCTTGAGACCTTCAAACAAACGGCGCCGATCCACGACCAAATCGCGCACGCGCGGAAACTTGGTCATCGGTTCGAGCGTGATTTCAGGCTCTTCTTTGAGCAGATTTTCGACGAGCGCCGAACACGCCTGCCGCACTTTGCCATTGATGCGCATCGAACACGCACCGCACACTTCCTCCAGACAACACGCGTCGTACGCCACCGGGGCGACCTTTTCGCCGTCGGCGGTCGTCGGCGATGCGGCAATCCGCAGCAAAACCGTCGTCACGTTCATCCCGTCTTCGATCGGCAACTCGAACGACTGCCAATATGCACCACTGTCGGGACTATCCTGCCGCTTGATGTTGACCTTGACTTTCTTGGACATGTGCGTCGTATTGCCTCGCTGCGTGTGACTTCGTTGCGTATTGTCTTCCTTGGCTTCCGCTTGGTTTTGCTACGCCGCGCCGACCGGAGTTTTGGAGAGGAACTGCTCCCGCCAGACTTCCTCAATGATCTCCGCGCCTTTCAATCCGTAAGTGCGCGGTCGCGGCGGCACCAATGTGGTATCGACCTCTTCGTAAGAATACTGAACGTCGCCGCCGTTGTAGTCGGCGATGGTCGACTTCAGCCACTTTTCATTTTTCTCTTTGAACTTCGTACACCACGTGACGGCCTGCTCACGCAAAGTGGCTGGATCGTCGGAATCGGGCGATTCAATCAGGAATTCGGGCTTGAAGTGAGCGCCGCGACATTCGTCCCGCATCAGCGCCCCCTGGGCGATCACCTCGGCCATCGTGATCATGTCATCCAGCGCCCGCACAAACGTCACCGACTGATTCGTCCAACCACCGCCATCAGGCGAGCCGACGTTTTTGTACCGCTCGCGAAGTTCGCCGACCTTGGCCACCGTCTCAGCCAATGCCTTGTTGTTTCGCACCACGGTGACATTGCGCGTCATCGTGTCGCCCAACTCATCGTGAAGCGCCCGGGGATTCTCTGAACCGTTCATCTTGGCGACGGCATTGTGGCGTTCGGTTTCTTTCTTTTTCGCCGCATCGACCAAAGACGAGGGAACAGCCTCTGCCGTGGCGGCGACATGGTTGGACACACATGGCGCGACGAACAGACCGGTGAAGATGCAACTCAGCAACGAGTTCGCGCCGAGTCGGTTGGCGCCGTGGTACTGATAGTCGGCTTCTCCGATCGCATACAGACCGGTCACGTTGGTCATGTGGTTCTTTGGCGCCTTCTCGACCAAGCCGCCGGTTGATTCGTTCTTGACGTAGTCGGCCCACAGGCCCCCCATCGAGTAATGGATCGCGGGGAAAATCTTCATCGGGACCACGCGGGGATTCATGCCCTGGAACTTCTCGTAAATCTCGAGAATGCCATCGAGTTTCTGCTGCGTGGTTGGCGGCAATTCGGTCACGTCGAGGTAAACGCAAAGGCGTCCCTTCTCGACACTGAGCCCCTGATTGACGCACACGTCAAAGATCTCGCGCGTCGCAATGTCACGCGGCACGAGGTTGCCATACTTCGGATAGCGCTCTTCGAGGAAGTAGTAACGCTCGCCGGCTGGAATATCCTTGGGATCGCGCGTGTCTTGCGGTGTCTTCGGAACCCAGACCCGACCGCCCTCGCCACGAGCGGATTCGCTCATCAAACGCAGCTTGTCGGTACCCGGGATCGCCGTCGGGTGCACCTGCATGAACTCGCCGTTGGCATAACGCACGCCGTCGCGAAAAGCCCTTGCCGACGCACTGCCCGTGCAAATCGTTGACATCGTGCTGCGACCGAACACGAGACCATTGCCCCCGGTGGCCAACACAACCGCACCAGCCGGAATCGACTTGATCTCCATCGTGAAGAGATCCTGAATCACCGCTCCGCGACACACACCGTTGTCATTCAAGATCGGCGACAGGAAATCGTGATACTCATACTTGGTGATGTTGCCTTCCGCTTCCCAGCGGCGGACCTGTTCGTCGAGGGCGTAGATCAACTGTTGTCCGGTGGTCGCGCCGGCGAACGCGGTGCGCTTGTACAGCGTTCCACCGAATCGGCGCTGATCGCGGAAGCCTTCAGGCGTGCGGTTAAACGTCACACCCAAGCGATCCATCAGATCAATGATGCCCGGCGCACGGTCGCACATTTCCTTGACCGGCGGTTGATGCTGAAGGAAGTCGCCGCCATAGACCGTGTCGTCAAGATGCAGGTATTCGCTGTCACCTTCCGCCCGGGTCACATCGTTGACGGCATTGATACCGCCCTGGGCGCAAACGCTATGGGAACGCTTCACGGGAACCAAACTGACCAGATGAACGTGCGTGCCGTCAGCGGCTAAGTTCATCGCACACGCCAAGCCAGCAAGTCCCCCACCGACAACTATGACATCTTTCTCAGCCATGAATTTCTGCCAACCTATTCAACGTGCCACCCGAATCGCTTTCGCATCGTCAGCGGCGATGAATCGATAAAGTCAACTACCCTAGTGACCGCTCTCTTCGACATGCTCAACCGCGGCTGTCTCACTTCCGTCTGCAGCCGGGTAAGTCATAAAACCACGCACCGCACCAAGGCCAGCCACAAACAACACCGCCCCCAACGCCACACAACAGTAACCCGCCACCCGCTGCGAACGTGGACCGATGGTCACGCCCCAGGTGATCAGCGCCGTCCAAACACCGTTGGCCAGGTGAAACACCGTCGCCGCAACGCCGATCGCGTAAATCGGAGCCCACAGCGACCAGGACTGCATCGCAGCCGCCGCAGTACTGGTTGCGTTGGCGGGGTCAAACTGGGCGCCGCCGAACGGTTTACCAATCCAATGCATGTGCCAAATGTGCAACGTGAGAAATACGAGAATGATGACCGCAGAGAAGCGCTGCAACGTATAACGTATGTTGCCTCCGTACGGATACTCCTTCATATTGGACTGCGACGTCAGCAAAATGACGATGCCGAACAATGCGTGAAAGGCGATCGGGAAGAAGATCGTGGCCATCTCAACCGGAACGAGAATACCCATGTGTTCCAAGATGTGGATCTTCTCGACGCAGAATTGAAAGCTTTCACCGCCGGTCAGGACTGTGGCATTGATCAGAAGGTGAAAGCAGACAAATCCGGAAAACATCAGGCCCGTCAATGAATGCAACCGTCGGGCGAGGAAATAATATTTTTCACGTGGGCTAATGGCCGTCGTCGCTGTTTGGGAGGACAATGCCGCAATCTCCGAGATGTCGGGTCTTGAAATGACGCTGCGCCGGCAAGTGGCACTCAGCTTGAGGATTCAACATCCGGGCCCGATTATAGATGACGGTCGCAATCGGGC
>JAUIEW010000383.1 GCA_030429365.1 Phycisphaerae bacterium | reverse complement strand
CCGACGGTTACGCTGCAGGAGCAGGGCCCCAATCAGCCTTGGACGCCCAACGGCGTGCACGATATCGCGGTGTTCGACATCAACAACGACGGCTGGCTGGACATGTTCATCGGAACGTGCGAGGGCACCGAGATCTGGCTGAACCTCCCGCCTGTTGATCTCGTGTTCAACTATCCCGACGGAATCCCCGGGACGCTCACGCCCGATACGCCCGAGACATTCAGGGTTTCGGTCAGCGGTACAGGGTCGACGCCTCAGCCCGGAACTGGAAAACAATACGTGTCGGTGGATGGCGGTCCATTTGTTGAGACCAGCATGGCGCAGGAATCGCCAAATGTTTACTTCGTCAACCTGCCGGGTATTCCGTGTACCTCGACGCTCCAATTCTACGTCTCGGTAGAAACCACAACCGCGGCCGTCGTGACCGACCCGCCCGGTGCACCATCGACAGCCATCTCGTTGCTCGCTTCGCTGGGTTCGGAAGTTCTGTTCTCCGATGATTTCGAGTCGGCCAACCCCGGCTGGACCGTGACGAGTCAGTCGATCACGACGGGTGAATGGGAACGCGGTGATCCGATTGGAACGTTCTTTCCGACAGGAAGCGGTATTTTCGCTCAGCCGGAAAACGACTTTGGTGCATCGCTCGGTGAAACGATGTGTTATTTCACCGGTCAAAATGCAACGGGCGTTGCAGGTACGGGCGATGTCGATGGCGGTCCGACGATCCTGACGTCACCCGCATTCGATGTCAGCGGAAGCGACGCGGTGGTGAGTTATGCACTTTGGCATTTCTTCAGCAATAGTGGTGCGCAAGATGTACTGATCACAGAAGTCTCAAACAATGGCGCGGACTGGGTGCAGGTGGATTCGACGGCCAGTACCAACAGCGAATGGGATACGCGGTCGTTTAAGATCAGCGATTTTGTGACACCGACCGCCAATGTTCAGGTGCGATTCATCTCCTCCGACCAGCCCAACGACAGCGTCACCGAGTCGGCGATCGACAATTTCGTCGTGACCCGCCTCGTCTGTGCGGACACGTGCGACGACAATGGTGATTGCGACGACTTGTTGTTCTGCAATGGAACAGAGACGTGCAACGGCAGCAACGTTTGCGAGCCGGGCACAGACCCATGTCCGGGGCAACTTTGCGATGAAGACACGGATCAATGTGTCGAATGCCTGGGGGATGGCGATTGTCCAGACTTGGCATTCTGCGATGGCCCTGAGACTTGCGTGGGCGGCGTCTGTGTCAATGGCGCAGACCCATGCACCGGACCGGGGCAGGTTTGCGACGAAGTCAACGATGAATGCGTCGGCTGCCTGGGTGACGGCGACTGCGACGACCTCGTGTTCTGCAACGGTGTCGAGACCTGCGACGGTTCGAATAACTGCGTGGCCGGAACCGACCCATGTCCTGGTCAGCTTTGCAACGAAGACACGGACGCATGCGTGGACTGTCTCGATGCTGGTGATTGCGATGACGGTAAGTTCTGCACGGGCGAAGAGATGTGCGTCAACGGCGCATGCGAGCAGGGTGCTGATCCTTGCCCAGGCCAATCGTGTGACGAGGGGCTTGATTCGTGCGTGGATTGCATTAACGACGGCAACTGCAATGACGGCTTATTCTGCAATGGTGAGGAAACCTGCAACGCAGGAACGTGTGAAGCTGGCACCAATCCTTGCGGCGACATGCAGTGCGACGAAGTGAATGACGAATGCGTCAGGTTGCTTCAGCCACGCGTCGGTGCGCCGGCACTCGGTCTAACACCCGAACAAGCCAATCGCTTCCAGATCGGCCGTGCACGGTTCGACTCGACGCTTTCGATCGCCGAAGGGCTTGGACCGGTTTTCAATCAGAACGCTTGCGGCGCCTGTCACAATGCGGGCGGGCTCGGCGGCTCGGGTGCCACACTGGTCACGCGTTTCGGTTTGGCGGACAAAGGCGGATTCAGCCCACTGGAAGAGTTTGGTGGTTCACTGAGGCAGGCGAATGGTATCTCTGGAACTTGCGAAGAAGTGGTTCCGGTCGAAGCCAACGTCATTGCCAACCGTTTGACCAACTCAACATTTGGGGCAGGCTTGGTTGAAGCGATTCCTGAATTCGACCTGCTCAACAACCTTGCCTCACAACCGGCACCCGTTCAAGGCGAGGCGCACATGGTCCCTGCTTTTGAAGATGGCGGCGGGGCGCCACTTCGCGTTGGTCGTTTCGGATGGAAGGCGCAGGTCGCAACCGTCTTGACGTTCAGTGCGGATGCATCCTTGAACGAGATGGGGCTGACGAACAGATTCCTGATGGAGGAAAATGATCCGAATGGTATTCGTCCTCCGGATCTCGCCGCTTGCGATACGGTGCCCGATCCTGAGGATGGACCGGAAGATGGTCCTGGTGGTGTGTTGCCGCACTTCATCGATCGCGTGACGGACTTCCAACGTTACCTTTCTCAGCCGCCGCAGACGCCGCGGTCGGGCATGAGCGGTGCAGTTGTGTTTGATTCGATCGGATGTGCCGACTGCCATACACCGTCGTTCACGACGGGCGCGGCGCCGGAAATGGCCTTGTCTGCTCAGGCGATCAAACCGTACTCCGACTTCCTGCTGCACAACATGGGGCAGCTCGGTGACGGAATCGTCCAGGGCGATGCCAACGAATTTGAAATGCGTACGCCTTCGCTTTGGGGCGTGCGTTGGCGCGACCAATTGATGCATGACGGCCGCGTCGTCGGTGGGGTGTTCGCTGCTCGAATCGCGGCTGCGATTGCTGAACATGACGCCCCGGGCAGCCAGGGAGCAGCATCCGCCCAGGCATTTGCCGCGTTACCGCAGGGTGATAAGGATGCCTTGGTTGCGTTCATGGATTCGCTCGGCCGCGCGGAGTTTGACCACGATGGCGACAACGATGTCGACGTGAGCGACTACAACAACGCGATCTCAGCGTGCATCACCGGTCCGGGGGCTGGCAGCGTGTCGCCTGATGACGGTTGTGCGATTTCTGACTTCGATCAGGATGGCGACGTCGACCTCGCCGACATGGCCATGATGCAGAAGGCGGCTGGACTGTAAGTCTCGCCGGTCCATGGCGAGTCGCTTGGATGCAACTCGCAGAATTTCAAAAATCCCGCCCGCGTTCGTTTATTCGGACGCGGGCTTTTTGCATGAGTTGGGGTGTGTCGCGGGTCGTCTTCGCATGCAGACGTTGCCATTTTCCGCCACCGAGCTACGCTTCAATTGATAGCAGATCGTGCCCAAGTGTGAATCGA
>JAUIEW010000068.1 GCA_030429365.1 Phycisphaerae bacterium | reverse complement strand
GCTAGAATTCACCGTGACTGACTTTGCTTTCCCCTGGATTCCCGCTTGCGCGGGAATGACGGCGCTGTCGCACCGCTACGTCTGGACTTAAGACGCTCTGGTGCATAACCGTGCAAACTACTTGGCCGGATAATTCCGATCGAGCACTTTGTTCCACGCAGAGACAGACTTACTCTGCGCATCCAACAAAGCGGCTGCGTCGCCCTGCACTTCGATTGTGCTCATGCTGTCGCCCTGCGCGATCGAATCGACAACATCCTGCCCTTCGGTGACTTTGCCGAAGACCGTGTGCTTGCCGTCGAGGTGTGGGGTCGGCAGATGCGTGATGAAGAATTGACTGCCATTGGTCGCGGGACCGCGGTTGGCCATCGACAAGACGCCGGCAGAATCGTGTCGGCGCGACGGCGTGCACTCATCTTCGAATTCGTATCCAGGCCCACCGGTGCCGTTGCCCTTCGGGTCGCCGGTTTGAATCATGAAGTTATCGATGACGCGGTGGAACTTGATGCCGTCGTAGTACCCGCGCTGGGCGAGGTTGATGAAATTGCTGACGGTCAACGGCGCATCGTCGTCGAAGAATTCCACGTTGATGTCACCCTTGTTGGTCTTGATGGTCGCGCTTAATGCCATTTTAGTAGATTTCCCTTCGTAAATCGGTGCGGCGGTTGTTTTGTTCTCAGCTTCATCCTCGACGTGAATGATAGGAAGTATCACGAACTTGGCAAAGGCGCGTAGACGTCGAAACGTGTCGTCTTGCCCTCGAAGCAGATCATCGGGTTCGGAGCCAATTCCGGGGCGTGTCGCATCCGCTTGACCACCACGCGTTTTCGAGCGGCATGTCGGGCGGGCAGCAACAAATCGGCAGCATCTTCATCATCACCGACGACCGACCGCAGAACCCGCATCTCCTTCTTGACCAGCGCCGACTTGGTCCGATGCGGAAACATCGGGTCCACGTAGACGACATCTGGCCGATCCGTATCGCCGACTTGTATAAGGACATCGAGCGCTTCCGCATGAACCACTTCGAGTCGATCGCGAATGATCGTCGCCAATTCGGCGTCGGCGGCGATCGCCCGATTCAAACCGTCTTCGATCATCGCAAACAGCACCGGCGACCGTTCGACGGCAGTGACCCGACATCCCTGGCAGGCCAACAGATATGCATCGTGACAAAGCCCAGCCGTCACATCGAGAATTGTCGGGGGTTCGGTTTGGCTTTTGAATCCGACGGCTTTGAACATCTGACCGAAGCGGTTGACCGTTCGACTGAATCCCAGCGAGCCGCCGACGAAATCGACGTACACCGGGCCGGGCGCGCCCTTACCGCAACTGCGAAGCTCCAACCGCGTGTCCGTTATTGCGAGCATCACGTCGTCGCGATTCGATATGTCGTCTACAAGCTTCGATTGAAGCGACGCGGCTAGCGTTTCGGCGAACGCGACCCGATCAGCCGACGTGCTTTCACAATAGAGATCGGGCGTTGGCATTTATTTGAGGTCGAGCGCTTTGATTGTCTGCCGATCGCGCAGGTAAAGCGTGGTTCCCGAAAGCGTCGGAGCCGACCAAGAAAGTCGCTCCAATGGTTTGCACTCGGAAATCACTTTCATGCCCTTCGAGTCGGCGTGAACCAGGGCGAGGCGGCCATCCTCGTCTAGCAAAATGATCTTGCCATCCGCGAGCAGGCAAGTGGCTTTGGCGAAACCGCGTTCGCGCCATGCCAGTTCGCCGGTCTTGGCGTTGATGCAGGCCAAAAATGCAGGCCCGAAGTCGCCGCTCGACGCGAACAGGTAGTCGCCGATACGCACGGCATTGGCGTGATGGATGCGCACCTTGCGACTATACCAAAGCTCTTTGGGTTTGGTCTGGTCGCCCTCTTTGACGAGCTGAATCACGCGACTTCCTGAATCGTAGGCGGCTGACGTGTAGATCAAATCGTCACCGGTCCAAAGCGGTGTCGCGAGGTTTGCACCGTATTGCGTTTGATGCGGATGACTCCAGAGCAGGTCGCCGGTTTTGGGATTCAACCCGATCACCTCAGCTCCCATGAAGGCAACGAGTTCAGTTTTGCCGGCGTTTTCGATCAGGATCGGCGACGAGTGGGTGATATCGTAATCGTGCTTCTTCCAGACGATCGCACCGTCGGCTTGGTTGAAGGCGACGAGACACTGTCCTTCACCACCGACCGGAAGAATGATCGTGTTTTTAAACGCAACCGGACTCGACGAGTAGCCGCGCCCCGGCACTTCGGCGCCGTATTCTTCAGGAAGATTATGCGACCACTGCACCTTGCCATCGCTCTTGTTGAAACACGTCAGCAACATGTTCGTGCCGACGCTGAAGACGCGATCGCCAACGATCAGCGGTGTCGAACTCGGACCGGGACCGAACTGAGCCATCAACTCGGTGAATGGCGACGCGTTTTTGTGTTCCCAGATAGTCTTGCCGGTTTCAGCACTGAGGCAGATGGTGAACTCGTCATTCTCGACGCGGTACATGGTGTAGAGTCGATCACCTTCGGTGAGGATCGTGGCGTACCCATCGCCAAGTTTGCGCGACCATTTTTCGGGCGGACCGTCTTTCGGCCATTGGTCGGCCAGCTTCGCGGATTCGGCAACCATGAAATTGCGATGCGGTCCGCCCCACTGCGTCCACGGTTGACTGGCGAAAGACGTGCCAACGAAGACGAGTGAAGCGATGACACCGGTGAGAATCGAGTTGCGTGAAATGCTGCGATGCACCAGATTGCAGTTCATGATTGGCTCCAACGATTGGGCGGTGCGACATCGCGGAGAAAAGCGATCTACGCCCCGCGGGGTTTCGATTCAAGGCAGTAAAGGATACCATCATCTGTCCCGATGACGACGCATTGGCACGCGACGGCTGGCGATGCGGTGATGCTGTCGCCCGCTTCAAAGTGCCACGCCTCCTGGCCCGTGTTTGTGTCAATGCCAAAGAGCACACCGCGCTGTGTTCCCACAATGGCGATGTTGCCTGCAACGACCGCCGACCCTTCCACGCGTCCCTTGGCGTTGTATGACCAGACTTGCTGGCCGGTCTTCTGATCGATGGCATGAATGTGCTTGTCGCGACCACCGATGATAACCAGTCGATCGGTCAATGCGGCGGATGCGACGAACGGAAACTGACGATCGGAATCGGCATAGCGCCAGACGACTTCCGCTTTGTGCCAATCGACGCCGATGACCTCGTTGCCATACGTACCGATGAACGCATGTGAGCCTCCGACCGCGGCTGACGAACCCGACACCGAACCGATCGGGACATGCGCCAGTTCTGTGCCTTTCACCAAGTCAACGACGTGCATCTTTGAGTCACAACCAGCCATCAGAATTCGATCTTTGACGATGGCGGGCGTACCGTGGATCTTGTCGTCGGTCTGGAATTTCCAGAGCAACTTGCCCGTTGGCTTGTCGACGCAATAAAGGCTGCCGTCGTATGAACCGAAGACGAGGCGATGGTCGACGTGGTTGACGCCCGAAACGATCGCCCCTTCGGTCTTGAAGGTCCATCGCTCGGAGCCGTCCCGCACATCAAGCGCCCGGAGGACGCCGGCTTCATCGCCAAAATAGACAACCCCATCGATGACGGTCGGCGTCGAACTGATCGGAATGGAATCACCGACGTCTGTTTTCCACCGCAGTTTGCCCGACGCAAAATCGAGGGCATGGAACGTGCCCATGTCGTCGCCGACAAAGACGGTATTTTCAGCGATGGCTGCCGCCGTGGTAAACGCCGCTTCCTTGACGGTGTAATTCCATCGGACAGTTGGCTTCTTGGCGATCATGGATGTCGCGACGCCCGCCTGGAGCGGACTGCCGCGAAACATCGGCCAGGAGCAGTCGGAGGTGTCGCCGGCGCGCAAGCCCGTTGGCGAAAGAAGCAACAACGTCAACATGCAGGCGCGGACAAATGATTGCATCGGGTGCGAACTAATCGGTTAGGACGGTTTGTAGCGCAGCACCATCGCGGTGCCGATCGCAGCGACGACAATGCCGATAAAGAACATGGGGCTGACCGGTTTCGTCGGTTTGTGCCAGAGCATCGCCACGATGGTACTCATGATCGGCGCACCGGCGAACACCATCGGCGGAACGACGGCAGGCTTGCCCCCATACTTGAAGGCAAAAACGATGCCCAACGCACCGACCGCGCCGAGAATTCCTGCGATGAACGAAAACTTGACGCCTTCTGCGCGAAACGACCACGGTTCCAACTTGGCGGCCAACATGCCAACAAGCACCGCCCCTGCGACGACGAAGTACGCGATCCCCACGAACAGAAACGCGCGAAGCGGACCTTTGTCAGCCGCATCTTTTCCAATACTGATTTGGCCGTGGTGAATCGTCGGCACATATGCCCCCCAGGTCAGCACCGTCAGCAGAACGAATAGCATCCAGGTTTTCATGCGTCACTCCAAGTTTCGGTAAAGATGCCGGCAAATCCGGCGTGTTGTCTTGATTGTCCTACGGGTCGCTCGGGTGCATCTCCAAGAGTGCACGGATGTGCGCTGGTATATCGATTGAACCAAATTTCCCTTCGCCCACTTCACAGCAAACGGTTTTCATCTCGCCGTGAGCAACCTCTCGATCACCGCAAAAGAAATCATATCGCGCTGTCAGCGAACGCCTCCCAATCTTGGCGATGCTGATTCTGATCGTCAGTTCTTCTTCGAACTGAACCGGGGCAACATATGAACAATTGACCGCCACGCGCGGCCAACTGATCGTCTTGCTGTCATGCGTGGCGTGAACGCTTTGCCCCATGGATCGCCAGAACGCGTGCTCCGCTTCCTCCATGATGCGAAAGTAATTGGAGAAGTGCATGACGCCGGCCATGTCGGTCTCAGCGAATTGCACAATGCGTTTGTGAACAAATTCCATCGGATCGGGCTCAACTTGTGCTGCCGGTCGCGTTACTTGTGCTTTGGAAAGAACCGCTCGACGGTCTCGGCGCTGGGGGCTTTGGTCGCCAGCGAGACAATAACCAAGGCAGCCGTCGATGCCCCGACGATCGTCGCCACCGGCATCATATCAAGGAACAGGAACTGACGGCTGCTGCCGTATCCCGACTTGGCGAACAGGATCCACCAAACAACCGCTGCCGTCAAAACACAGGCATACGCCCCCGCGCGGGTGGCCCGTTTCCAGTAGACCGCAGCAAATACCAACGGGAACAGGCTCGCGAACCCGCTGAAACACCACACGCCCAGCGTAAACACACTACCGGGTCGAAGCTGCGCCAGTCCGTAGGTAGCCGCCACAATGATCACGACGAAAATGCGCCCGCAGAGAACCCTTTGCTTGTCGGTTAGACGGTCGCGCCCAGCGTAGTGTGCGACGATATCGTTGGTGAACATGCTGCCGATACACAGAAATTGTGAATCCAGCGACGACATGATCGCGGCCAGGATGCCTGCGGTCAGGAGCCCACCGAGCATCGGGTCGGTCAGTGCGGCTACCATCTTCACGAGCACCGCATTGGGGTTGCTGAAACCGTATGGGATCACCGGCTTGCCATCGATTACCGCCGACGTTGCCCACGCCCCCACCAGGACGCACGGCACCCAGACAATCATGATGAGCAAGGGGTGGGCGATCACCGAAAGCTTGAACGATTTGGCGCTCTTCGCCGTCAGCCAGTGCTGAAACAGGTGCGGGAACATGCCAACGCTCAGCGGAATGAACATGTATGAAAGAAAATGAAGCGGGCTGATCCCCTTGGGCTTGTGCGGCGCTATGGGTTGTGCGCCGCGTTCGGATTCCGGCTTGGATTCCCACGTTGCCATTCGCTTTTCGAAGACCTTGTGATCGCCATGATAGCGGGTCAGGGGGTCATCCTCGCGCACGGTGCGGCGCATCACGTGGGGGTTGTCTTTCAGAACCATCTCAGTCGCTGCTTTCGCCCCTCCGAGTTCGTCTGAAATCACCGAGAAGGTGACGATCCCAAGAATGATAAACACGATGGTCTGAAAGGCATTGGCCCACGCCGTACCTCGGACACCGCCGAAAAACACGTAGATTAAGACCACGAGGCAGATGCCGGCTGACCCAAGCCAGAAAGGAATCGCACCCGCAGGTATCGCTGCCGGTCCGACGCCATGGCCGGCAAAGAAGCTTGGGAACGCTCCGCCCGTGCTGCGCTCGATGGTCACGCCGGCGGCCATCACCCCGATGAGCAGATAGGGAACGATGAGTCCGACGAGGATTGGAAACAACACGACGCCGAGTTTGTCCGATTCGAAGCGATCACGAAAGAATTGAATCTGCGTCGTGTATCCGAATCGCTTGCCAAATGACCAGAGTTTGATGCCGACGAGAAAGAAGCACGCCGAGTGAACGATGCCCGACCAGGAAGCCATCATCCCGTAGACGCCGATGCCTTCCTTGAACGATTCGCCCGTCGACCCCACCAGCGCGAACGCGGTCATCGTGGTGCCAAACAGTGACATTAAGAGGAGAAACGAGCCGATGCCCCGCGACGCCAAGAAGTAGTCGGCCGCGGTTCCTTTGAACATCCGGCTGGTCAAGACACCGAGCCCGAGCAAGAGCGCGAGATACACGCATATGATGATAAACTGCGTCATGAGGCGGCCCCATCGTTGCTGACTGTGGTTGCGTCGTCGTCATCGAGGTCGTGGGGCCAGCAGTGTTTGACGGCCAGGCCCCAGAGAATCGCAGCCGCCAAAGACACGAGGGCATGGTAAGCCAATCCGATCGGAACCACGCCGCCGATGAGCGGCTTCTCCGTGTCCCACCACCAAAAGTCTTGATGCACGATGGCCAACAGCACGATCAAGAAGTAAACGAATAGTCTCATATCAGTGCGGTCTTTTCGCTGGAGAGATTGTTGAAGGGTAAGTCAACGTAGTTGCCCAAGGCGTCGAAGATTTCAGCAACTTCATCATTGAACACGTCACCAATGAGCAAGCGGATCAAATGGTCTTTGTATTGCGGATGGGCTTTGGCGAATTCGCCGAAGCTGAACTCGCGATCGTAGAAAGCGTATACCAGATTCTTCAGCGACCGAACACCGGCGATAAATTCATTGGCGAATGAACCGAGCCGCTTGCCCGACAAGTCACCGTCTGTCAGCCCCGCGTGAATCGCGTCGGCTGCGAACTCGCCGCTTTTGAGTGCCAACATGACCCCGGAAGAATACACGGGATCGAGAAAACCGAAAGCGTCTCCGATGAGAACCCACCCCTCCCCGGCGATGCTCGAGGACATTTGCGAAAAATCGCTGGTGACGTAGGTCTTGCCGACCTGGGTGGCTGATTCGAGACGACGGGCGATTCCGGGCGTCCGTGCGATTTCTTCCATCATGGTGGCCTGCGGATCGTCGCCGCGTCCGGTGAATAGGTACGCTGGCGGTGCGACGACGCCGATGCTGGCGATGTCGTCGGGCAACGGTATGTACCAGAACCATCCTTCGCGTTCGGGCATGTGGATGATGATGGTGGCGCCTGCGTTTTCGCCTTCATCGCGAAGAGCGCCTTTGAAGTATCCGTAGATGGCTCCATTCTTGAGTTTGGCGTCGCCGCTGCGAATGCCCAACTGTCGCGAGAGAACCGCCGACTCGCCCGTTGCGTCGACGATCACCGATGCGTGAAACTCTTTCGACTCGCCATCGACGGTCGCCTTCACACCAACGGCCCGATCACCGTCAAACAACACGCGGCTGACTTTAACGCCCTCGATGACTTCCGCGCCATGTTCGCGGGCATTGTCCAGCATCATTTTGTCGAATTTGTCGCGTGGGACCTGCCATGTGGTCGAACTGGGATGGTTGCGCCAGCGCGGAAAGTAGAACGGCTGCGAATCGGCACCGTTCGCATTGACGAACTGCACGCTCTGTTTGCGCGGAAAGTCTGTTGCTTCGAGTTTCTTCAACATGCCCAACCGCTCAAACATGCCGTAGGTGTGCGGCATGAGCGACTCACCGATGTGGTGGCGGGGGAATTGTGACTTCTCCAGAACGAGCACGCGACGACCGTGTTGACCAAGGATTGTCGCGCACGTTGCGCCGGCTGGCCCACCGCCCATTACGATGCAATCGTATTTCGATTCGTGCATGTTGTTCATGATTTCTTGCGACCGACTTGCCTGATGATTCTCGTTTGTGACTGCTTTCGACGCCTGGAATCGGTTCGACGCGTCAGGCCCCGACACGATTATCGCGCACTACTTCGAGCAACTCGATCGCCGGCTCATCGTTGCAGTAGATAATCCCGACGCGACCGAATACGGGGCTGTCGAGTTCGCGCCCGAAGTGCGATGCCATCGGTGAGTCAGCATCGAACTTCAAATACCAGCGTGGCTCGATGCGGCGCAATACGTTGTGGCCGACCAGAATGCTTCCCAGTGGCTTTTCACCGGATTCAATCTCGCGGCGAACCTCATCGCGCACCATCGCAAGATTCATCCGCATGATGCCGAATTCCACGACGAAATCGGGATCGGACGGCAGCGTCAACAAGACATTTCGGCTGTATAAATCCCCATCGCTTCGATGATGCAGGACGTGCAGTTCGACTTCTTCGCCGTGATGCGCGCTGAGCGTCTCGGTCATGTGTTCGTTATGAACGAGCAGCTTTTGATAGCTGGCCGGCATCTTGTCGGGTTCGACAGGATCGCACCCCTCAACCGAGATACGATCTTCATAGAACCAGTGGCAAAGTGATTCGAGCGCGTCTTCGGCGCTATTGCATTCAACCAGGCGGAGTTTTTCAGTTTCCATCAGGCAGTTGGCTCCGGTACTCGGGTTCAAAAAAGTACTGCAAAAGCGCGTCAATTCGCAAGAGTCCTTGCGGTGTCAGTTGGATTTGGTCGCCCTCGATTCGGGCAAAATTCGATTTTCGCATCGCATCGTAGACGTCGGCATAGGCGGTCGCAATTTCGACCTGGAATTTGTCGCGAAAATAACCGGCATCCACTTTGCCCAGCTTGTGCTGGAGGACCAGTTCGCGAATCATTCGCTGCTTATCCGTCGCTGGCAGCGCTCTGGCGATGGGCAATTGTTCGTTTGAAATGGCGTCGAGATAGTCAGCCCACCCACCTTCGTTCTGAAAATGGATACCGTTGGCGTACGAAAAAGATGCAACGCCTGTCCCAATCATGTCAGCGCCACGCCAGAGACTGTCGCGATAGTGAAAGCCTTTGTTGTTGTCGCTTCTCACCACCGTGTACGCACTCGACACTTCGTAGCCCGACTTGCAAAACGCGTCGAAGGCCTGTTGAACCCACTTGCGCTTGGTGCCCCAATCCGCGATCGGGACTTCGCCGTCTGATTCGCGGGCTTCGCGGGCGAGCGTCGAATTCTGCGGGACTTCCATCTGGTAGACGGTGAGGTTGTCGGGTTTGAGCGCCAGCGTCTTGGCGACCGTATCTTCCCACTTCGCATCGGTATCGCCAGCCATCCCCGCGATGAGGTCGACATTGATTTGATCGAACCCGACTTCGCGGGCCCATTCGTACGCACGGACAACTTCTGGCGAACGGTGGGCTCGCCCGTTGATCTCAAGCACGTCGTCGTCGAAATGCTCGATTCCCAAACTCAAACGGGTGACGCCGATCTCCTTGATCGCTTCGAGCTTGCTTTTCTTCAATGTGCCCGGTTCGCACTCGAACGTCACCTCGCGGGCCTTCTCCCACCGCCAGTGTTTGTTGATCCGATCGACCAACCCGCGCAGTTGATCACCGCTCAAGTACGACGGCGTCCCCCCGCCGAAGTAGACAAATTCGAAATCGCGATTCTGCAAATAGGGTCGGCGCGAATAGAGTTCGATCTCGCGGGTGAGCGCTTCGAGGTATTGCTCGATCTCGCTCGAATTGCGATCGGTGTAAACCCTGAAGTAACAGAAGTGGCAGCGCTTGCGGCAGAAGGGAATGTGAATGTACAGCCCCAATGGCGATGGGTCGGCGGCGGCTGGCTGATCCAGACCGTCGAGGACGGCTTGCTTGTGCCCCGGTCCCCAAGCGGAAAACGGTGGGTAGTTGGATACAAAATAACTGCCAACCTCGGTGTTGGAATTCTCCTGAATGACGTCAAGTTGAACCATAACCACCGATTCCAAATGGGAAGAAGACCCTGCGCGTACGACTAGGCTGGCATTATAGCATAACGTCGGCCATCTGACCTGTAAGAAGCTGTCTTGCGCATTGTTCACAGGATCGCCAGGGGGTTGAGATGTGCAGAGTTCCCAGTTTGGATCAAGGGGAAAGTTTAGGGCTACGGGGGTTCGACAAATCAGCCGCCGCAAGTCAAAATCCCCACCTGCCGACGGCGCAAACGAAGCAGAATCATCGAGATCGATTCGACCCTTGAAACAAACCTGTGACAGTGGCCACCCGAACCAAGAAGAAAAAAGCAAAACCCGCAGTTGATGCGGCCGCCGCGTCATCCGCGAATGGCGACGCGCCCCAGAAGTGGCTGTCGATTGTCGGAGCCCGTCGCCACAATCTCAAGAACGTCAACGCCCACTTTCCGCTCGGTCGATTCGTCTGCGTCACCGGGGTTTCGGGAAGCGGCAAGAGTTCGCTGGTCAACGACATTCTGTATCGTCGATTGGCCCTCGAACTCAACGGTGCGGAGAAGCTGGTCCCCGGTGCGCACGATGACATTGTCGGTCTGGAGCATCTCGACAAAGTCATCGACATCGACCAAGCGCCCATCGGGCGCACACCGCGTTCCAACCCGTCGACCTACATCAAAGTCTTCGACGAAATCCGAAAGCTCTTTGCGCAAACGGCTGACAGCAAAGTCCGCGGGTACAAGCCTGGTCGCTTCAGTTTCAATGTCCAGACCGGTGAGAAGGGTGGCGGGCGGTGTGACGGATGCGATGGCAACGGCGCGAACAAGATGGAGATGGATTTTCTCGCCGACGTGTGGGTGACATGTCCGATCTGCGAGGGGCATCGCTTCAACCGCGAGACGCTGCAGATTCGCTTCAAGGGCAAGAACATCGCCGACGTTTTGGAAATGGATGTGCAGGAAGCGCTCAACCATTTCGAGAACATCCCGAAAATCGCCGACATGCTCCGAACGCTGCACGATGTCGGGCTCGACTATGTCAAACTCGGGCAATCGTCCACGACGCTATCGGGCGGGGAAGCACAACGCATCAAACTCGCCCGCGAACTGGTGAAACGATCCACCGGCCAAACGCTGTACCTGCTTGATGAACCGACCACCGGGTTGCACTTTGCGGATATTCGCAGGCTCTTGGATGTGCTGCACGGATTTGTCGATGCGGGCAACACGGTGGTGGTGGTTGAACACAACGTCGACGTTATCAAGACCGCCGACTGGATCATCGACCTCGGTCCCGAAGGCGGCGCGGGCGGTGGACAGATCGTCGCAACGGGTACACCGGAGGAACTGGCGAAGTCGTCCAAGAGCGAAACGGGTGTAATTCTCCGCGACGTTTTGAATGTCCGTAGAAAATCGAAAGCACCGGTCAAGAAAGCTGCGGGCCGGAAGACACGCAGCACGGCGCACAACCGCATCACCGACATCGAAGTGACCGGTGCGAGACAAAACAACCTCAAAGACGTTCACGTGCGCATCCCGCGCGAGAAGACAACGGTGTTCTGCGGACCGTCGGGTAGCGGCAAGAGCACGCTGGCGATCGACACGATCTACGCCGAAGGGCAACGTCGCTACGTCGAATCGCTCAGTTCGTACGCCCGCCAGTTTCTCGGGCAAATGGAAAAACCCCGCGTCGATCACGTCACCGGTTTGTCGCCGGCGATCAGCATCGAGCAGAAAGCGCCGAGTCGTTCACCGCGCTCCACCGTGGGGACGGTGACCGAAATCCACGACTACATGCGCGTGCTCTGGTCGCGCATCGGGACGCCCCACTGCCCGAAGTGTCTCATCAAAATCGGCACGCAAACGACCGACGAAATCCTCACGAAGGTGATGGACCTGCCCGCGAAAACCAAAGCGATCATCCTCGCCCCCATCCGCCGCAGCGGTAACGAAACCTACGCGGCGATGTTTGAACGCGAGCAGAAAAACGGGTTCCGCCGCGCTCGCGTCGATGGCGTTGTCTTCGATCTGGATCAGCCGATCGATGTCGACCGTCGCAAACGTCACGATGTCGAACTTGTGATCGATCGCGTCGTGATCGACAAAAAATCCAAATCGCGCATCGCCGACAGCATCGAACACGCCCTTTCGATTGGTGGCGGATTGATGCTGGTTCAGATCGAAAATCCAAACGCCAAAAAGAGCGAGGACCTGCGCTTCAGCCAGTTCCTCTCGTGCCAGCAGTGCGGGCAGAGTTACGAGGAATTGACGCCCCACCACTATTCGTTCAACACGCGGCTTGGCTGGTGCCCGGTTTGCGAAGGACTCGGTACGCAGCGTGGGGCAAGTCCTGCGGCTATCATCACCCATCCGCTCAAATCGATTCTCGACGGTGCCGTCGGGGCGTGGGGTGAACTGCGCGGCAACGATCTGCTCACCCGAGCGGCCCACGCGGTCGCCGATCGAATCGGGTTTGATATTTCCAAACCGTGGAACCGCCTGAGCGAAGGTCAGCGCATCGCGTTTCTGCAAGGTGCGGGCGACGAATGGATCGAACTGGACGATGGTCTCCGCATCCGGTGGCGCGGGTTCTTTCCGGCGATTGATCGCGCGACCAAAGTGGGATGGAAGTATCGCAAGCAGTTGGCCGACCTCGTCACCGAAGTACCCTGCGAATCGTGCCACGGCACGCGGCTCATACCGCAGGCCCGCGAAACGCGATTAAGCCATCAAACCATCCACGACGTGTGCAGCATGCGTCTGGGTGATGCGCTGGGCTATTTCAAGAATCTGAAACTCACCAAGGCGCAGCGCACCGTTGCGGGCGAACTGCTCCACGAAATCAAAGCCCGGCTCACGTTTCTCGTGGATGTTGGCCTCGATTATCTGAGTCTTGCACGGTCGGCACCGACGCTCTCGGGAGGTGAATCGCAGCGCATTCGACTGGCATCGCAGATTGGCAGCGGGCTGACTGGTGTGTTGTACGTGCTCGACGAACCGACGATCGGTTTGCATCCGCGTGACAACGGGCGATTGATCGAAGCGCTGCAAAAGCTGCGGGCGCTGGGCAACACGCTGATGATTGTCGAACACGATCGCGAGGTGATTCAAAGTGCTGATCACGTCCTCGACTTCGGACCTGCGGCTGGCGAGTTCGGCGGAACGATCACAGCCGCGGCATCACCGAAAGGTCTTGAGAAAAAGCGTGCATCGCTGACCGGTAAATACCTTTCGGGCAAGAACGCCATCGCAGTGCCAGCCAACCGTTTACCGGTTGATCCGAAGGCCAAGTCGCCCGTGCCCGATCGCTGGCTGACGGTAAAAGGGGCGTACCACAACAACCTGCGGGAGATCGTTGCGGCATTTCCGTTGGGTCGATTCGTTTGCGTGGTCGGCGTTTCGGGTAGCGGTAAAAGTTCGCTCGTCACCGAAGTGCTTTACAAAGCGTTGGCGGCTCGCATTCATCGGGCACGTCTGGTGGCTGGCGGACACCACCGCATCGAAGGACTTGATCACGTCGACAAGGTCATCAACGTCGATCAATCGCCCATCGGCAACAGCCCAGCCAGCAACGCGGCTACGTATACGGGTGCGTTCGATCTGGTTCGCGAACTGTTCGCACGGCTGGCTGACAGCCGCATCCGGGGTTACACGGCCAACCGCTTCAGCTTCAACCGCGCGGGTGGTCGATGCGAAGCCTGCGCCGGTTATGGAAAGCGCTGCATCGAGATGCATTTCTTGCCCGATGTGTGGATCCCGTGCGAAGCCTGCGCCGGGACGCGCTATACAGCTGATACGCTTGAAGTGAAGTACAAAGGTAAAAGCATCGCCGATGTGTTGGGAATGTCGGTGGCTGAAGCCCTCGAACATTTCAAGAATGTCCCACGACTCAAGCGCGTTTTGCAGACACTGGCTGACGTGGGACTCGATTATCTCAAACTCGGTCAAGGCGCGCCGACGCTTTCGGGCGGTGAAGCTCAGCGGGTCAAGTTAGCCGCAGAGTTGAGTCGCCCCTCGACCGGACGCACGGTTTACATTCTCGACGAACCGACCACCGGTCTGCACTTCGACGATTTAAAGAAACTGCTCCGCGTGCTGCACCGCCTCGTCGACATGGGCAACACGGTGATCTGCATCGAGCACAATCTCGACGTGATCAAAAGTTGCGACTGGGTCATGGAACTCGGACCGGAAGCTGGCGACGAAGGTGGCGAATTGGTGGCCGCTTGCACACCGGAAGCTTTGGTCGAACTTAAAACGTCGCTGACCGGCGCCGCGCTGAAAGATGTGCTTCGGGCGGGTCCGGTTGAATCGCGGAAGATCGAAACCGAGCCAGCCGGCGCAGGCGAACCGACCATCGACGAGAAGATTCTCGAAGACGCGCAGGATGTCGAGATGCCCTGGCAAGTCGATGGCCAAAAGTGGCATCTGGAAAATCAACTCGATTATCACGGCAAGCGACCGAAGTGGGATGCGAAGGTGCTTTCATGGGCGATCAAAACGATCGAATCGTTGGCCGACTTCGTCCCGACGAATTGGAACGATCAGGCTTACATCGAAATCAAGGCAAAAGGCAGCAAGACGCCCTGGTTCCTGCACGCATTGACGCGTTCATCCGTGCATTTGTATTTGTCGTTTCGCGTGCCCAAGGATGCGTTTAACGAGGCCGCGTTGCAGAAGCAGCTGAAGATCAAGACGCTCGACGAACGCGACGATCTGCCCTTCTATTCCAACGAAGACCGCGTCCGCGTGCGCAACATCAACACCGACTGGGACAGTATTCGCATCCAGGTGCACGACGAGAAAGACATCAACAAAACCGTCATGAAGCGTTTCTTCAAGAAGGCAGCCGACGCATATCTGGAGAAAATTGGCGACGTGAAAGAGAATCCCAAGAAGGGCGAACCGTGGAAGGTCGATCCGAAGAACTGGCACCTCAATCACGAGGCGATGAAGCGGCGCAACAAGACCGCCCGCTGGTCGAAGGTTACGTTGCTCGACATCATCGGCAAAATCAGCAAGTTCGGTCCGAAGCTCACCTTCGACTGGGCGCAGAACGTCGGCATCCGCGTGGAATATGAGCGCAAGCGCGTCGGGCTCATCGTCACCAACATGCCCAAGGGCATTCGCGTCCACCTGCGCATGCCGCTCAACACGGTGACGCCAACGCAAATCGAACGACTCGGAACCAGCGTCGAGGTGAAGAAGCATGGCGATTTCGACGAGGTGCAGTTCTGGCTGGCCCAGCCGGCTGACACCGATCCGAAGCAACTGAAGACTGTCCTCAAACATGTCGAAGCGTACGGCGAATCGCGGAAAGGTTGATCCAGATGAGCCAGCTCATTCCCAATCGATTGCTGATGGATTTTGAGATCCGGCTGAACCATCGCGCGAAGCTGCCGCGACTGACGGGCAAATTGACCGATTGGTCGGATGAATTCGTGCTGCCGAATCTGAGCGAGATCGATGGGCAGGAACCGTTCGCGAAAGTTTACGCATGTTGGAATGATGAAGGCATCGCCATTGCGTGCGCTGTTGAATGCCCCGACAAGAAATTTCGATGCGATCCCGCCACTTTCTGGAAAGGCGACAACCTGCGCATCTGCACGGACATGCGCGACACCCGCGACATCCACCGAGCCACCCGCTACTGCCAGCAGTTTTTCATCCTCCCCACCGGCGGGGGCAAAAAGAAATCAGAACCGGTGGGCGGCGCATCGCCCATCCATCGGGCCAAAGAGAACGCTCCACCCGTCAGCGCCGGCAGAATTCCCGTCGCGGCAAATGTGACGAAGCGCGGTTACACCATCGAAGCCGTCCTGCCCGCAACGGTGGTAAGCGGTTTCGACCCAGCCGAGCATCCGCGCATCGGCTTCTATTACATGCTTGAGGATTTGGCGTTGGGTCAACAATACCTGACGGTCGGCGACGACTTGTATTGGCACGTTGACCCGTCGATGTGGGCGACAGCCGTCCTCGCGCGATGAGCGAGTCCTGCGACATCGCGCGCAATCCAACCGTCCTTGATCAAGAATTCAAAAGTAAAGAGGAAACAATCGCGGATCAGTCGAGCGGTTCGCTATCAGGCGAATACCGCGTGAGATAAATCTGCTTGTGTTCGCCCGTGGCTTGCAGATGGAAGTACCCCGGGCGTCGTGCCGAGATGACGCGCGGGTCTGAGGTTGAAACAAACGTGCGGAAGACATCCGACTGGCGGCGCACGGTTCCACGGTGCGGATAGAGCGGGCGACCGGCTTCCCGATCACCAGGCGTACGCTCGCCGAGTGCATCGGCGATCATGGGCATGCCGTAAGACCAGATGATCTCGACTTTGTTCTCGCCGGAGTTATCTTCTTCGCCGCCGTTGGGAGCGCTCTTCGGGGGACGATTGATCGAGATCTTCTTGAGTGGTCGGCCATCAAAATAAACTTCATTTGCGACGGCCGGATCATTCTCCTTGCCGGAATAGGCGTTGGGTGATTCATCGTAGGGCACGCCATAACCCGGAGTGCGCTGGTCTGCAGTATTAAAGTCGTACGTCAGCTTCCACTTGTTGCGACGATTCGGATCGGTCTCAGGATAGCCAGCCACCGCGGAAGGACATTGGAACGATCGGTATTCGACGTATGGCCCAAGGACCACGCCAACCGCGGCGGGATTCTTGGGATCAAATGGATCGTGCGTGTCGCTGACATGCTCCAGATACGGAACGCGATCATTGTACTCATACGAGTACCCGAGAATCCCGTTCCACATGTTGGTAAGGTTCTTCTTGCAGGTCAGCTGCTTGGCTTGTTCGCGGGCATTGCGAAGACTGGGCAGGAGGAGACCCAAGAGCAGCGCGATGATCGAAACGACCACCAACAATTCGACGAGCGTGAACGCGCCGAACGCTTTTGACTGCCGACTTGTGGGCTGGGTGTACATTGTCCCCAGACCTCCTTTAATTGGCGCTTTATCGGCACACATCGTTAAGATGCACCCCGCGCGCCCTGCCGCTTCCCTTTACCACACGCAAATAGTCTAAGATCCAAATGCGTCCAATACCAGCCCAAAGAATCGAAATCGATGCTGAATTGTATCGAATTTGTTTCCATATCCGTCATAATCGGCATAATCAGTACAAATATCATCGTTTCCTGTAGGTCGGCGAGTTCACATCAAACTTGCGCGCGCTCCCTCAGCCGGACTGGAATTGACTATTGCCCCCAGCCAACTACGACTAGATGTAGCGGTTTGGGGTTTCGAAGCTGACGCCGAATTCGGTTATTCCGCGTGAACTGGTTCGATCAACCAAACGGATGGAGATGTCTTTGCGAGTTCTATTCCTGGCAGCCGGCGCGGGTGGAATGTTTTGCGGGAGCTGCTTGCGCGACAATCGGCTGGCGGCAGGCCTGATCGCGGAAGGCAAAGACGTTTCGCTTTGGCCGATGTACACGCCGATCATGACGGATGAAAAAGTCGTCGGGTCGAGCGAAGTGCACTTTGGCGGACTCGGCGTTTACCTTGAGCAGGTCGTGCCGATCTTTCGGCGACACCTCGGACCGATTGATCGCCTGCTTCGATCCAACGCATTGCTTCGATTGGTGGGAAAATTCTCAAGCAGCACGACACCGGAATCACTGGGCCCACTGACGGTATCAATTCTCGAAGGGCCCGACGGAAACCAGCGCAAGGAACTTGAAGATCTGGTGCGCGACCTTAAAACGCTTTCGCCGGATATCATCAACCTGCCGAACCTGATGTTTGTCGGATTGGCCCGCACGTTGAAAGCGGAACTCGGTTGCAAGATCGTCTGCACGCTCAGCGGTGAGGACATTTTCCTCGACCGCCTGCCGCAACCGCATCGAAAGCAGGCGTTCTCGTTGATCGCCAATGCGGCAAAGGACGTGGATGCTTACGTTTCCGTCACGGAATATTTCGCGAACGAAGCCCGCGACCATTTTTCGCTTCCGGGTGATCGCCTGCACGTCATTCCGATGGGCATCGACGTCGAAGCGTTTACCGCTCATGACCGAAATCGCGGCGACTCGTTGACGATCGGATACTTCGCGCGCATTTGCGAAGAGAAGGGTTTGAAGCAGCTGGCTGAGGCGTTCACGACGCTGCGGAAAAATGGCGTCAACGCATCGCTGAAAATCAGCGGGTATCTTGGACGCTCGGATAAGAAGTACTTTCACTCGGTGATGCGATACCTGCACCGCAGCAACGTCGATCAACACGTACAGCACGTTGAATCGCCGACGTTTGAAGACAAGGTACGATTCTTGGGCAGCCTGGATGTCCTTTGCGTTCCGTCGATCTATCGGGAAGCGAAGGGCTTCTACGTGTTGGAAGCGCTGGCATGCGGCGTGCCCGTGGTTCTGCCAGCACACGGATCGTTTCCGGAAATGGTCGAGCGGACGGGCGGCGGATTGCTGTTCAAACCCAACGACATGGGCGACCTCCAGCGGCAAATCGTAACGCTCGCAAACGATGTCGAACTTCGCCGGAATCTCGGAAGCCAGGGGAATGCCGCGGTGGCTGACCACTATTCGGCATCGCTCATGCGGCAGCGCACCTGGTCGCTGTTCGAATCGCTCGTGAAGCCAAGCGACGCCTCGACGACGGACGCCTGAGAAGCTAGCCTACACCGACATGCTTGAACTAAACGCGATCAGCAAACAACACGTCACACGAAGCGAACCGTTGGTGATCCTTCGGGATATATCGATGCGGGTCGAAGGCGGCGAATCCGTCTCCATCATGGGGCCATCGGGTTCGGGCAAGAGCACCCTTTTGAACATCATCGGCACGCTCGACAAACCGACCAGCGGCGATTTTTCCATCGATGGGGCGTCGCCTCTAACCCTGTCGAACAAGGAGTTGGCTCGGTTTCGCAATCGTCAGATTGGTTTCGTGTTTCAGGACCATCATCTGCTTCCGCAGTTGTCTGCGCTGGAAAACGTGCTGCTTCCGACGCTTGCGTTTTCAGATGTTTCGGGCGCGACGGAGCGGGCCAATGAACTTCTCGATCGCGTCGGGTTGGCCCTGCGCACCGACCATCTGCCGGCAGAGCTTTCCGGTGGTGAACGTCAACGGGTGGCGATCGCCCGAGCGCTGATTCATCAACCCAAGCTGCTTCTTGCGGACGAACCGACCGGAAATCTCGATCGCAAGTCAGCCGAGGCTGTGACCGATCTTCTGTTTGAATTGCAGCGGGCGGATGGGTGCACGCTATTGATGGTGACGCACAGTCCAACGTTGGCTGATCGGTGTCAACGTGGTTTTGAACTGGTCGACGGCGCGCTCGCACCGACTTCGAGCCATGCGGTCAAAACGTAAACGAGCCGACTCCTTCCGCGACGATGATTTATACAGAGAAAACCTCTACGAGTAGAATGACCTTACCATGATTATCCCCAAACCTCTTGAATCCAAAACGTTGGCCGGCTCGTTTCTGCTGGATCGCGAATGCGTCATCGGCGCGACCGACGACGGAAATGCCGAGACGCTGGTGGGAGAATATCTCCATAGCCTGCTGGTCAAGCCGCCATTTGATATCCCGCTCGAAGTGTCGCACTTTGCAGACAGCGCTTCAAAACGCACGATTCGCCTCGTCAAGAAACCATCGAGCGACAGGAACGCCGAACAATACGAACTGAAAGTGTCAGATCATGGCATTCAGATCGTCGCGTCGACGGATGCCGGGTTGACGCGGGGTGTCCAGTCGCTCTATCAGCTCGCCTTGCAGCAAGCCAGCCGACAATCGGAGGCGATCGTGCAGTCGGTCAGCATCCCCGCGATCGAAATGATCGACAAGCCGCGTTTCGCGTGGCGGGGCATGCACCTTGACGTGAGTCGCCACTTCTTTTGCGTCGACGACATCAAGCGCTATCTCGATCTGTTGGCCGCTTTCAAGTTCAACGTGTTCCATTGGCATCTGACCGACGATCAGGGATGGCGAATTGAGATTGAACAATATCCCGAACTCACCCGCGTGGGTTCCGCGCCGAACGCCAGCGAACCGGGGCGAAGCGGGTTCTACACCAAGTCGCAGATTCGCGAAGTGATCGCCTACGCCGCACAGCGACACATCGAAGTGATTCCCGAGATTGATCTGCCCGGCCACACGCAGGCGGTGTTAGCCGCTTATCCCAAGCTGTCATGTACGGGCGGGCCTTTCGAAGTGTCGCCGAAGACCGGGATTCACAAAGATGTTCTATGCGTTGGCAATGAAGACACGTTCAAGCTCGTGTTCGCTGTTCTCGACGAAATTGCCGAACTATTTGATAGCCGCTTCATCCATCTCGGCGGTGACGAGTGCCCCACCGATCGTTGGAAGGAATGCAAGAAATGCCAGAAGCGTTGGGCCGATGAGAAGCTGAAGGACGAAAACGATCTGCAAGGCTACTTCACCGCTCGTGTCGTCGAGCATTTGAAGAAGATCAACCGCGTGGGCGTGTTCTGGGACGAAGTGCTCGAGCGCGGTTTGCCGGCTGGGCATGTGCTGATGTCGTGGCGCGGGATGGAGCACGGTATCCAAGCCGCCAAGTTGGGTCACAAAGTCGTGATGTCGCCACACACCCATTGCTACTTCGATT
>JAUIEW010000067.1 GCA_030429365.1 Phycisphaerae bacterium | reverse complement strand
ATGCAGCAGTTCGCAGCGCTTTTCGTTTCACCGGACGAGCAGTCACCTCAGTCGCTCATCCAAAACCACTTGCAGGTTGCAGGGCAACAGCAGGTACTCTTGCGTTGTACGGTCGCGGAAGTTAGTCGATCCGCCGCCCGCGAGTTAGGCATCAATGGCTTCCTTGCCGGCGATGACTTTAAAGACGTCTTCACCGTCAGTCAGATCGGTGGTTTCAATCCAATTAACATCGGAGCTGCTGCTGACGCGCAAATTACCGGAACGATTCCGTTCTTGACGGGCAGCGAAGGCATTCCGCTGGCACCCACGTCAACGCTGTCGTTCGGTTTCCCGCGCGTTCAGATGCAGGTCTTTCTCAAGGCAATGGCCGACAACTCTCTGCTGAAGATTCTCGCCGAGCCGAACTTGGTGGCGATCAGTGGTGAAACCGCGTCGTTCCTTGCGGGTGGAGAGTTTCCGATTCCCGTTCCGCAGTCGGGTTCAGCGGCAGGTTCGGTGACGATCGAGTTCCGCGAGTTTGGTGTGCGGGTCAACTTTACGCCGGTGGTTCTCGCCCATCAGCGCATTCGCATGCGTGTCTCGCCCGAGGTTTCGGAGACGGACTTCTCCAACGCTATTCAGATCCAGGGCTTTGTGGTTCCGGGCCTGACGCAGCGCCGCGTGGATACGACGGTCGAAGTTGGCAACGGACAGACGCTGGCGATTGCTGGTCTTTTGAGCGAAGAAGTGCGCGGGTTGGCCAGTGAAGTTCCGGGCCTTGGTGATGTCCCCGTGTTGGGGGCATTGTTCCGTTCGACCGAGTACCGTCGTCGCGAAAGCGAGCTTGTCATCCTCGTGACGCCAGAGATTATCGCGCCCATGAATCCGCAGCAGGTGCCCGATGTTCCCGGTCATGATTATTTGCCGCCCAACGATTACGAATTGTATGCTTTGGGGCAGCTTGAAGGTGAAGTCCCAGACGACGAGGAGGTTCTGGACGACTCGGGCAACGTCTACCGCACGCCGAGCGAACCCAACGTCGCGCCACTTAGAAGTCAACCCGACGAAATGTCCTCACTCAAAGGGCCTTGGGGATATTCGACCAACGATGACGGGTAGCATTTATACGTAATGTCGTTCGAAAGAAGCACAAGCAAGACAAACGTCTAGTTCTTGACGTTCCAGCCAGGGGGGGAAAATATGTGTCAAGACGTAATTAAACAGAGGAAGTGCGTGCGCACTCGCCGGCGCGCGGCCGTGGCAATCCAGGTTGCAGTCAGCATGACGGCAATCATCGGGTTCGCCGCGCTGAGCATCGACGTTGGCTCGATGTACAACGCCAAGGGTGATCTGCAGCGAACCGCTGACGCAGCGGCGCTGGCTGCAGCATCCAAACTGGCGGCATTCAACGAGGGTGATCCGGTCGAACTCGCTCGGGCGGAAGCTCTCAGTTTCACGCAAAAGAACGAAGTCTTCGGTCGCAGCGTCACGCTTGAGAATTCGGACATCGAATTTGGACGCGCGGTCCCGACGCAGGGCGGCGGATTCGATTTTCAGCCCACCACCAACAGTCCCGACGCGGTTCGGGTCCGGGTGCGGCTGGAAGAAGGCTCGGCGAATGGGGCGCTCGCGCTCTACTTCTCCCGCGTCTTCGGATACGACAGCGCCGACATCGATGCCGAAGCAATCGCAATGCTGATCCCGCGTGACATCGCCATCGTTGCGGACCTTTCTGGATCGCACAAAGAAGACAGCGAACTCAGTCACTACAAGGACACCGACGTCAACCTCTTTGACGTGTGGGATGATTTTCCGGGCGGCATCGGCGACGAAAACTCCGGTTGGGAAGGCACTGAGTTTGCGCTCGACGGCGAAGGCTACAGTCCGCAGATGGCTGGTCCCGCATGGGGCTTCATGAAGAATCTCGGCTATGGAACGCAGTCGCTGGACAGCAGCTACGATCCATCCGCCGACCCCGGCCTGATTGAACTCGCCAAGAACGCCAACTGGAGTGATTCAAATCTCGAAGGCACCCTGGCAGCCCGCGGTTACAACAACGAAGAGATCGATGCGATCATGTCGGCGCAACACGACGCCGATGGCGCGTGGGATGAGCGTACCGCGGTCGCCCTGGGTTTCGCCGAGTGGAATAGCGGTATTCCCGGCGGACGCTGGGAGATCGCAGCGCAACAGAACAACGGTGGCGGCGATTTCGGAATGATGGATCAAAGCGGAAACGGAAACGCCTGGGTCGGTTCAAGCGAACTGCAATGGACCGAGTCGTTCGGCGACCGCTCAGCCAGTCAGTCCAAGACGATCTGGCAAGACTACATCAACAACTACATGAACAAGACGTGGACGCAATTGTATCGCTCCAACCATGACTTCCAGTATCAATTTGGCGTGAAGACGTTCGTCAACTACCTGATGGAGCGACGCACGTCCAACTACCAGACGCCGGAGTTCGCCAACACCCGCCAGCAACCGATGCGGGCAGTTAAGGAAGCGGTGCAGTTCCTGGCCGACGAACTCTACGCACTTGAGACCGACGATCGCTTGTCGCTCGAAATTTACGGTGAGACGGCCCGCCACGAAGTGGACCTGACCGCAAACTATGATCTCGTCAGCACGCGTCTCACGGAGATGCAAGCCGGTCACTATGACACTTGGACGAACATGGGCGGCGGTATCCAACGCGGCATCGAAGAGTTGAGCAGTTCACGCGCTCGCCCCAACTCGCGCAAAGTGATGATCGTGCTAACCGACGGACGTGCCAACGTGACCGCAGATGGTTCGGTCGGCGATTACACCAACGGCCCCGCGTACGCCCGTGAGCGCAGTGAAGCTGCGGCTGCCATGGGCATCAAGATCTACACGGTGAGCGTGGGTTCGAACTCAGACGTCGATTTGATGGACTACCTTGCCGGCGTCGGCGGCGGAACGCACTTCCACGCCGAGGGGTCGATTGACAACTACAGCGCCCAACTGGCGGCGGTGTTCCAACAACTGGGTGGTGCCCGACCGGTTGAACTGATTCGCTGACACAGTCTCACATGGACGGAATTACTCAAAGGTTTTCGGACGACGGCCCGTGCGATAGTGCGGGCCGCCTCCTTGCGCGGAGCCCGCTCTGCGATGCCTGAGAGCAGCGATTATCGGGCATACTTCATCGAAAAACATTGCGCCAGACAATAGAGAATCACCCCAAAAAAGTGTCGATGTCAACGTAGGCATCTGGACCGCCTGATTTTCCGGGCCATCCAGCGATCGGCAGCGTGGCCGCGAGACACTTGCGTCGCCATGGCATTGGGATTGTCGAACGGGTCGCAGATGCAACAAGCGGAATGGGCGTTAGTAGCGAGGAGTCTTCAATGGCGGCAGTTCGGGTACTGGTCTTCAATGCTGAGGAGGAGTACACAGCCACGTTGCGATCAACGCTTCTCTCCTTTACGGGAGTGAAGATCGTTGCTGAAGTCGACGAGCCGGCGGTGATGGCTCACGCGCTGAACCAGTTCCCCGCTGATGTGCTTGTTGCCAACCTCGATCCCGTACCCGAAGCCGTCCTGCCCATGCTCGAAGAGGTGGCGCAGTCCAACCCGAAGGTTGAAGTCTTTGCGGTTTCAAGTTCGACGGACGGCCAACTGATTCTCGCGGCGATGCGCCACGGGATTCGCGAGTTCCTGACCAAACCGATCGACGATGACGCCCTGGGTCACGCGCTTGAGAAAGTCGCTGAGCGGCATTCGGGTGACGAGCGCCATGGTTCATTGATCACGGTGATCGGGGGAGCAGGCGGCGTCGGGGCGACGACGATCGCGGTCAACCTTGCCGTCGAACTGAATGAGTTGACGAACGGCAACGTTGCGGTTGTCGATCTGGACCATCGCTTCGGGCAGGTGGCGACCCACCTCGACGTCGACCCGACCTACACGATGGCGGATCTCTGTGACAGTCCGACGCAGCTTGAATACCAAATGATCGAGCGAGCGCTGGTGAAACACCGTTCGGGCGTCCAGGTTCTAAGTCGCCCGAATCAGTTCATGCAAGCCGACAACATCACCGCGGCCCACTGCGTTGGCGTGTTGTCGACGTTGCTCGCGCAGAACGACTACGTCGTCGTGGATGGTCCGACCCGGTTCGACTTCGGAACGAAGGCGGTCTTGGACATTTCCGACTTCAACATGCTGGTGTTGCAACTGGTCGTACCAACCGTTCGAAGTGTGCACCGCATGCTCGAGGGCATGACTGAAGTTGGGTTCAACCTTGATCGCATGAAACTGGTGTGCAATCGAGTCGGCGGCGAAAGCGGCGGTATCACGCCGGAAGATGTTCGCGACACGCTCAATATGGATGTCTTCGGCGAAGTTCCCGACGATTGGAATGCCGTCAACGCCGCGATCAACGTCGGTGAACCGTTGTCAGCCAGCTCACCCAAGAGCAAGGTTCGTCAAGCGATTCGCGGGATGGCCATGCGGCTTCACGACCCCAACGGCGAGATGGTCGAAGACCCCAAAGAGACCAAGAAGGGCGGGATTTTGAGCAAGATTTTTTGATGCAGCAGGGGAAACGTCCAGAGGCGTCAGCCGCAATGCGCTGCCGACTTTGATCGACAAGCTGGGCAGGAAATTTGATGGGAGTCATCCGTGTTTGGTAAGCGAAATACAGTTCAACTGCCGCCGGCGCCTGCGAAGACAGACCGGCCACAAGAATCGGCGCCGCAAACTCCATCGCGGCCCAGTTCCAAACCGGCGCCCGAAAAGCAGGATCAGTTCAGCGAATTGAAACAGCGGCTGCACCGCAACCTCGTTGATCAAATCGACATGACGCGGCTCATCGGTGACGAGGAAGAGCTGCGTGGCCAGGTTCGCGAAATCGTCGAAGGGCTCTGCGAGCAGGAAAACACGCTGCTCAACTACAACGAACGCCAACGATTGATTGGTGAAGTTCTCGATGAGACGTTTGGCCTTGGCCCGCTGGAAGTTCTTCTCGCCGACAACAGCATCAGCGATATTTTGATCAACGGCCCCAAGCAGGTTTATGTCGAGCGCGGCGGTAACCTTGAGCTGACCGAAGTGAAGTTTCGCGACAACGGCCACCTGATGCACGTGATCGATAAGATCGTCAGTTCGGTCGGTCGGCGCTGCGACGAAACCTCCCCGATGGTGGACGCCCGACTGCAGGATGGCTCGCGTGTGAACGCGGTGATTCCGCCTTTGGCGCTCGACGGCGCCAGCATGTCGATTCGTCGATTTGGTGCGGATCCGCTGACCTGGGACGACTACATTCGCTACAAATCGTGCACACCAGAGATTCGCGACTTTTTGGAAGCCTGCGTCGTCGCCCACATGAACATCCTGATCGTGGGTGGTACGGGTTCCGGTAAAACCACGCTGCTCAATAACTTGTCTTCGTTCATTCCGGGAAGCGATCGAATCGTCACGATGGAGGATGCAGCCGAGCTTCGCTTGCGTCAGCCACACGTTGTCCGATTGGAATCGCGCCCCCCAAACATTGAGGGTAAAGGTCGAATTTCGATTCGCGATCTTCTCGTCAACAGCCTTCGTATGCGTCCGGATCGTATTGTTGTGGGTGAGTGTCGTGGCCCCGAAACGCTGGACATGCTCCAGGCGATGAACACCGGTCACGACGGTTCGCTCACAACGATCCACGCCAACAGCACGCGCGACGCTGTGCAGCGTGTTGAAACGATGGTGATGATGGCCGGCTTCGAATTGCCGCTGCGAGCGATCCGGCAGCAGTTTGCGTCGGCGATTCACTTGCTTGTGCAGGCACAGCGTCTGCCGGGCGGCTTGCGAAAAATCGTCAGCGTCACGGAAGTGCAAGGCATGGAAGGCGACATCGTCACCATGCAGGACATCTTCCAGTTTGAACAACTGGGCACGACCCCGAAGGGGAAGGCGTACGGCCAGATCGTCTCCACCGGACTTCGGCCGATGTGCCTGGAACGGTTGCAAGCCGCCGGATGCAATCTTGATACGGGGATGTTTGAGCGACGAACGCTCGTCCGGGATGAAGTGGACTAGGCGTCGCATTTGGAACGAAATGAGGTAACTCTGTCATGACCTTGCTCTTAGCCGACCTGAACCTGATGCAAATCGCGCTGCCCATGGTGGGCGCGATCCTGCTCAGCTACGGTATTTTTCAGGTCATTGTTGAAAGTCGAAACGGTGAGCGCAAGAAAGTGCTTGACCGCCTGCGGGGTGAATCCTCGCGGGTGAAAGAGGCTGCTGCCGCCTCCATCCTCAAGCGCAACACGCTCACCGAAGACGCGGGCAACATCATCAACAAGACGTTCGGTAAGCTGGCGTTCATCCCCAGACTGCAGAACATGCTCGACCAAGCCAGCCTCGATTGGTCGGCGACAAAGATGGTCGCGAACCTGTTCAGTGCCGGCTTGATTTTGACGGCGGGCATGGTGCTGATGGACTTCAGCGTGCTGGCGTCGTGCGGTATTGGCGCATCTGTTTTCTTCGCACCCATTGGCTACGTTTCGATCCGCCGCAAGCGCCGCATGAAACGCCTCGTCAATCAGTTGCCAGACGTATTTGAGATGATGTCGCAGGCCCTTCGCGCCGGACACTCGCTTGCCAGCGCCATTCAATTGGTCCACGAACAGTTGCCCGATCCGATCAGCATGGAGTTCGGGCGCGTCTTCCACGAGCAGAACCTCGGTATCAAGATCGAAGATGCATTGCTCGCGATGGCCGACCGCGTTGATTCGCTCGACGTGCGCATGTTTGTGACGGCAGTCTTGATCCAGCGCACCACCGGTGGTGACCTCGCGGAAATTCTCGACAAGATCGGTTCGGTCATCCGTGGCCGCATCGAACTGTTCGGCATGGTGCAGAGTCTGACGTCCGAAGGACGACTCTCGGGATGGGTGCTGTTTGCCCTGCCGATCATCGTGTTCGGCGCCACGATCAAGCTGAACTACGAATACGCGAGCATGCTTTGGACGCATCCGACCGGCAAGATCATGCTGGCGGTGGCGGCTGGCATGGAACTGATGGGCCTCGCGATGATCCGCTGGATCGTCAACATCAAGGTTTGAGTGGCGCCACGTGGAGAGAAAGATTGGGCAAACGGTTACTACCGACGCGCTCATTGATTCTGGGTTGAGGAAAAAGCTATGCCGATTTATGTGATTCCCATTTTGGCCGTCATCAGCGTGGCGCTGGTCGTCTACGCCTTGATGCCATCCGGCAAGGACGAAGAGGATCGCGTCAAGCGTCGTCTGACCGGGCGCAAGCAGGGCGATCCGATTGCCGACCTGCGCAAACAGGCCCAAGAGTCGGTCGCCCAAAAGGTGATGACCAAGATGGCGCCGATCGCCGTCAAGCCCGTGATGCCCAAGAACTCAGCCGAGATGTCCAAGCTGCGGCAGAAGCTGTGCAGTGCCGGTATGCGGCGCGACAACGCTGCTCAGTTGTTCCTGGCCAGCAAGACGATCATCGGTATCGCCGGGCTGGTGGGCGGCTTGCTGTTCGCCTGGATGAAGGGTTATGCCTTCTCGGATGCCATTGGCGTGATCGTGCTTGGTATCGCCGTCGGTTTCCTTGCTCCCAACCTCTGGCTCGGATCGGTGGCCAACAAACGCAAGGAAAAGGTCAAACACGGCTTGGCGGACGCTCTCGACCTGATGGTGGTGGGTGTGGAAGCCGGTTTGGGCCTCGACGCAGCCATTCAGCGCGTGGGTGACGAGCTTAAGAACGTCCATCCGGAATTGAGCGAGGAGTTCCAGATCGCGGTGCTTGAAACGCAGATGGGTATCCCGAGATCCGAGTCGCTCGACAACCTGGCCAACCGCACGATGGTCGAGGAACTTCGCGGCATGGTTGCGATGATCAACCAAGCCGAGCGCTTCGGTACGAGTATTGCCCGCGCCCTGCGTAATCAAGCCGAGGCCCTTCGACTGAAGCGGCGGCAGGCGGCGGAAGAGAAGGCCCAGCAGTGTGCGGTGAAGCTGATGCTGCCGTTGATCCTGTTTATCTTCCCGTCGATTTTCGTGGTGCTGGCGGGTCCTGCAGCGCTGAGCTTTATGGAGTCCGGAATCTAGCCAAAAGCATGACAAGTCAGACGTTTGGCAGAGCGGATCCACTGTCAGTCAGGCGACTGACAGAAGCCATAAAAAGAAAGCCCGTGACATTTGTCGCGGGCTTTCTTGCATTTCGGCATTGATATGGGAGTTCACAGGTCGATTACGACCGGCGACGACGACGCATGACAAACGCAGCGCCAACGGCTGTCAGACACAGACTGGCAGGCTCTGGCGTGGCTGATGAGGTGAAATCTGCCGTGGCCGTGAAGCCATCAGGTGTGAGAACCTGGTTCGCAAAGCTGAATGCGAAGGCTTCGTCCATCAACGCAAACGGGACAATTGGCCCACTGATCGTGACACCCTGGGCCACAAAGTCGGTCGCGCCAAACCCAACATTTTGATTCAGGGTTCCGCCCTGAAAAAAGATTGAGAACAAGTAATCGTTATCCGAGGCGAAGAAATCAACCTGACCCGCACCCGTGGAGTCGTCTGGATTTACTGCGACCGACCCCATCGAGAACTTGGCGTTTGAATAGTCGACTCCACCAAGGCCCGGCGTCTGAAGCGTCATGCCGACTCCATTCCAAGCACCGGAAAGTTGATCATCGTCGAGCTCAAAAAGCGGTGTCGATGAATCCGAAGCGGGATCGGCAAAGGTCGCAACCGTAAACGAGCCGGCCTGTGCCTGACCTGCAAAAAGGAACAGACCGCCAGCCACCACAAGCATCTTCAATGCGCCGTTGTTGGCGAGACGCTTGCGGCGCAAAACCAAACCAGCGCCACATGCCAGAAGGGCGAGGCTTGCCGGTTCGGGGATCGGGACCGTTGTGGTTGATGACGTGAAAGCTGCCGTCGCTGAAAAGCTACCCTGCAAGTCGGTCGCAACCTGGTTGGCGAACGCGAAGCTGAATGCCTCCTCCTCGTCGATCGAGGGCACGCCGAATCCAACGCTGATGACCGGGCCTGACATGGTGATCGAATCGGTATCGACGGCCACGAATTCGGACGAACCGAACCCGACAACCTCAAGCGATGCGATGTCAAAGTCAATGGTCAAGAGCGGATCGGAGTTCGATTCGAAGAACTGAATCGTCCCGCTGCCGCTGTCGCCACCGATCGGCGCGACCGTCGAAGAGAACGTGAAGGTGGCATCGGTGAAATCACCAACCACCGTTTCCAGCGTCAAGCCGGTCCCGGACCAACCGCCCGAAAGCGTCATGGTCGGTGCGTCATAGTTGAACAAGGGTGTGCCCGATCCCGAAGTCGGATCGGCAAAGGTAGCCACAGTGAATGTTGTGGCTTTGGCTTGTTGCATGCCAAACATGCAAACAAGGCCTGCCGCGAACCCCACCATCCGCGCAAATCTCGCGCCATTTCTCATCCTATCTCCCTCCCAAGAGATACGCGCAGCGCAGGGCCGCGCATTGATCGATGATCAGTATTAGATTTTCTTGGGAATCCGCCGGTGCTCGATTGCACTGCCCGCAGGTAAACGCCCCTGAATGCCTGCGAAACACCGACTATTTTGCGGCTAACCCGAAGGAGATCAGGCTAGACCACCTCTCTCTGAGGATTCCCTCCCGTTATTCTCTCTGTGATCTACGATAACGACCCGTAGTTCCCGTTTCAAGGGTTTCTCACAGCCGTAATCATATTTTCACACGCCGAGAAGTACGACTTCATTTCCTGCGGCGGCTGGCCTTGAAACGCTGCCCCAATGCGGTCCCAAACCCCAGAACACCCAACCGCACAATCCCCCCTCACAGTATCGCTACGGTCGATTTCAGGGCGGTATTGCCCAGAATCGGGCTCACACGATCCTGTTACGGGCTTATCGGACCGATTCGCCGAAGACTTGATCAAGGATGGCCAGCTTGCAGGCGTTGCACTCGGTCAGCGTGGTGCGACCCAAGAGGGCATCAATCGCACAGTTCTGAAGGGCGGTGGCTTCCTCTTCGGATTTGGTCACGCCGTTGGATTGATCGATGCGGGCAGCAAGGATGCTCGAAAGTATCTCGTCTTCTGTCATCACCGCATCGCATTGTTCGTGCACATCAAGCGAAATGATCTCGGGATCGGGTAGCAAGCGCACACCGGAGAGCAATTCGTCGAGCGATGTCCCACAGCCAGTCAAGACCGCGCTGGTACAGAGCCCCGCCCACACGATGAATTTGCGATCAACAAAGTGGTTCAATTCAAAGAACTCCGGACTTCAATCGATGGGGGTTGCGACAACACCTCAAACCATCGGCGCGACTTCGCCCCGTTCGTGAACAATCTCCGCCCAACGCATCACTCTACAGTTGTACAAATCAGAATGATAGTACAATCAGTATTGGAGCGACGACAATGGATCGGGCGGATGTCGAAACCGTGCTCGACTTTGACGGGATTGATTTCGAATGACGATTTGGCTTTGGGGCGGATTTGTTGTTTTCGTGCTGGCGATGTTGGCCCTCGATCTGGGCGTGTTCAATCGCAAAGCCCACGTTTTTACAATTCGCGAAGCCCTCTATTGGACAATGCTGTGGGTCTGCCTCGCCCTTGCCTTCAACGTGGCGATCTACTTTCTTTATGAACACCATTGGCTTGGTATCGGTTTGACCGTGGGGCACGAGCTCGACGGGCGGACGGCGGCACTGCAGTTCTTCACGGGATATGTGATCGAGAAATCGTTGAGCCTCGACAACATTTTCGTGATCGCGATGATCTTTTCGTATTTCTCAGTTCCCGCGATATATCAGCATCGGGTGCTGTTCTGGGGAATCATCGGAGCGTTGGTCATGCGCGGTCTGATGATCCTCGCCGGCGTTGCATTGATCCAGCGGTTTGACGGGGTCGTCTACGTGTTCGGCGCACTTCTGATCATGACTGCCGTCAAGATGTTGATCGTACGCCACGACAACCTCGACCCCGGAAAGAATCCACTAATCCGTCTTGCCAAGAAGTTCTATCCACTCTCCGAGACATACGACGGCGCGAGATTCTTCACGCACATCAACGGAAAGCGCGCCATCACGCCGCTCTTCTTGGCGTTATTGATCGTTGAGAGTACGGACTTGCTCTTTGCGGTTGATTCGATCCCGGCCATCTTCGCGGTCACCCGCGATCCGTTCATTGTTTTTACGTCCAACGTCTTTGCGATTCTTGGGCTGCGGTCGCTCTACTTTGCCCTGGCTGGCATGATGAGTCGGTTCCGCTACATCAAGACAAGCCTCGTTTTCGTGCTCGCGTTTGTCGGCGTGAAGATGATCCTCATGCACCACCATCCCATCCCCACGTTTGTGTCGCTATCGATTATCTTGGGAATCCTGGCCGTCGGATTGATCGCTTCATACGTCGGTGCGAAACGCGACACCGCGCCATTGGTCTCGCCGATTGCGCCACAAGACATCGAGAAGTGACATGGGATGAAAGCAACATTTGCTTGCGGTGCAGCCGCTGAACCAAAACGCAAATGCCCTGGGTGAACCATTCAGGTTTCGACCCGCTTGCCCATTCGCAAGGTTGCTGTTGTCGCGACGGCGATCGTGGCGACACGAAGTATATTCTCGATCCATCCACCACCGCCCGCACCGCCGGACGCCCCCATCAGCATCCACCCAAGGTTCATGCCCGCGTGCAATCCCATTGGAACCCAAAGCGAACGCCACCGAGCCAGCAACCACACGTACCAGATACCGCCAGCCGACGTCACCAGAAATGCAGGTAAGGATCCCAAGGCGTCATGATTCCAAGGCACATGGATCGAACCGAATGCCAAACTCGCGAAGACGGCATTGATCCAAAATGCTCGTCCCGTCCAACCAAACATGCGGGCAACGCAGGCCACCAAGAGTCCGCGAAAGATCAGTTCTTCGCCAATCGGGGCGCGAATCACGCCGCTGGAAAATGCCGGCCAGGCTTCGCTCAGGTCCAAGCTCAGTCCACCGCGAACCAAGCCGACTGCGATACCGCCGAGGATCATGGGGGCGGTCGCAAGCGCCAGCATTTTTCCAACGCCCTTTTGCGAGCCGCTCAGGCGCAGCGTTTCGGTCGTGCGTCCGCCAAGCGTCTTCGAAACGATCGCCGCTCCAATGACAGCCGCCAGAATGTAGATCAACAGGCTGTCGTAGTTGCGCAGGCTGGATGGAATCCCGTTGTTGGCCGCCCATTGATGAATGCTGCGATAGGCATCCCATTGACCGCGAAAGCGAGTCGCCGCTACAGCGCCGACGCCCAATATCCAGCAAACTGCAATCAGCGAAGTGCTCGGTTTTGCCGGACGAGACTCTGGGGTCTCGTTGGGCGTATCACTGCCGGGCGATGGGCATGTCGTGCCACGATCTGTCACGGCGGATCGTCCATCGGGCGAGAGAAATGAAACGGAGAGAGGGGGATTCGAACCCCCGGTACGGTTACCCGCACACACGCTTTCCAAGCGTGCTCCTTCAGCCACTCGGACATCTCTCCAGCGCATTGCTGCGCGTCAATCGAGGCGACATTATGTCGATCTGCGGCGGTATCGTAAAGCTTACCGGGTTCTGCTTGTTTTTGGGGGCCAATCGGCGATTTCCGCACCCGCGAACACGCTGGCAATGGTCAGCGACTTATGACGGCTGCGACGCTTCAGGGTCCAGGTAGGACTTGATGGGCAACTCGAAGACGACTTCGTCGCGCACGCGGATGCCTTCGTGCCCGACCTTGGGGATTTCGGGCTTGGCTTTTCGGGCTTCGTCTACCACGCCGAGGTTGACGGCTGTCATGCGGAAACCGAGCTTTTGATAAAACGCCAGCGCCTTGATGTTGTCGTTGGTGGTGGTCAGCCAGATGCGGTTGATGTTGCGCTTGCGGGCGTCTTCAATCGCCAGAAGCATCAGCGCCGAACCGATGCGCTCGCCTTCGAGCATGCTGTTTAGCGTCAGCACTTCGAGGGCGTCGTCCTGATAGGCCATCGTGAGCAAGCCGGCAATCTGCCCGTCGCGCCACTCGATGAATCCCTCATGCTCGTGCGGGTAATAAGCCTTGCCCTGGCTCATCACCTTCTTGCTGCGCCAGTGCTGCTCAATGAAAGCGGCGATGGCCTGGCGGTCTTCATCTTGGATCGGTCGACGTGACATAGCAGTATATTACACTCTGTTTCTGACAAATGACCAGATTCCAGCCGAGCCAAAGTGGCGTCATGGGGCGAAATGGTGCCGGAAACGCGAAACTTGTCCGGCTGGCAGGTCGTTTCTATGATGCCTCGCCGCCCGCGATGGGCATTTGAAAATCCAAGCCGACCTAAGGAACCTCCCCCATGAGCGAGACGCTGGACATCATCTTTACCGCCCCCCACCCCGACGATTTGGAAATTGGTATGGGGGGCGCGATCGCCAAGTGCGTCAAAGATGGCTATCGCGTCGGCATGATCCACATGACCACCGGCGAACCCACCCCGCGCGGGAGCCTCGAAACCCGGCGCGAAGAAACGCAGGCGGCTGCTGAGGTGCTGGGGGTCGCGGTTTGCGAAACGCTCGACATGCCCAACCGCGTGCTGATGGACTGTCCGGAAAATCGCTTCAAACTGGCCACCGTGCTGCGCAAGTACAAACCGCGCGTGCTCGTCGGGATGGCTGGTCGAACCGTTTCAGCTTCTCCGGATCATTATCAAGCCCAACTCATCACCGAAGCGGCTCGCTTCTATTCGCAGTTGACTAAGTGGGACGATCGCTTCGATGGCACCAGCCCACACCGCATGGACCACCTGATGTATCGCGTCGTACCGATTGCGGCAGAGACGCTGTCATTTCCGACCAAGATCGTGGTCGATATCAGCGATACGCTCGAAACCAAGATCGAAGCCGTCCGCTGCTACAAATCGCAATTCGACGAAAAACGCTTCGTCGGCGTCGAGCATTTCATCCGCAGTTATGCCGGGGTGGAAGGGGCATCGATCGGGGTGAAGTACGGCGAATCGTACTGCCTGCCGCGCCCGCTGGGCGTGTCAGATCCGATTGCGGCCCTCGGAGATTGGCAGGTTCCGCCGCCATTTGATCCGAAGAATCCGCCTCGCCAGTAGCGCCAACGACGTTCGCGGCAATTCCTGCGCGACATCCCGTTCAATTTGCGCGTCCGATAGACCGATAACACGGGGATACATCAATCTCTGTCGGAGGCGTTTCCAGTGAATGTGTACATCGATGACAAAGAAGCCGACATCGCGACCAGCGCGGATCAAGTGCTCGACGACGTGTTGCAAGCCGCTCGGGAGCAAGTTGACGAAATGGGCCGCATGATCGTCGGGATCGTTTGCGACGGTATCGATGTGCCCGACGACGAGTTAGCCGCCACTTTGCAGAAACCGCAATCCGAGTTTCAGCGAGTCGACCTTCACTCGGCTGACCCGGTGGAACTTGTGTGCGAAGCGCTCACCCAAGCCGAGCAACTTCTTGACGAAACCGCGCGCAGTGCGAAGGGGATCGTCGAACAGCTTACTTGCGGCAACACGGCCGACGCGATGCCGATTCTTTCGTCTTGCTGTCAGGCGTGGCTGGAGATTCATGGCGGGGTGGCCAACGCCATGGATGCGCTGAAGATCAATCCCGATACGGTTCAGGTTGAAGGCAAGCCGATCGTTGAGGTATTGGCTGAGCCGATTCGCGTTTTGAATGATATCAAGGAAGCGGTGACTGCCCGCGACTTTGTTTTGCTTTCAGATATTTTGAGTTATGAGTTTGAAGAGGCGGCAGAGAGTTGGCGCGGGATTATTAATGCGATCCGACAGATTGCCGGGGATCGCACGGGGTAATATCACGACAAGCGATTGCGATACCCTTCAGTCCCCCACCCTGGAAGGGCGGGGCACCCACTTCTTGCTTTAGGCTTTGTTTTCTGTGGTTTTTGCTGGCCCTACTGATTCCAGTAGCAGTTCGGCGATGTCTTGTTGGGCTACCTTCTCGTTGTCTTCTGCCGCTAACCCGTCGGTCAACATGCGCATGCAGAATGGGCAGGCGCTGGCGATTTTGTCGGCGCCGGTTTCGGTGAGTTGCCTAGTTCGCGCGATGTTGACGCGTTCGTCGCCGTCCTCTTCCTCTTTGAAAAACTGCGCTCCGCCGGCGCCGCAGCACATGCCGCGATCGCGCGTGTCTTTCGCTTCCAAGACATTCAACCCGGGAATGCTGCGCAACACTTCGCGCGGGGCGTCGTAGATTTCGTTGTAGCGCCCGAGGTAGCACGAGTCGTGATAGACGACGTTGGAGTCGATCGCCTGCGTCGGTTTGAGTCGACCTTCGCGGATCAACTTTGCGAGCAGGTCGGTGTGGTGAACGACTTCATAGTGACCGTCAAAGTCGGGGTACTCGTTCTTGAACGTGTTGAAACAGTGCGGGCAGATGGCGATGATTTTTTTTACGTTGTAGGCGGCGAGCACTTCGACGTTTGACTGCGCGAGAATTTGAAACAGAAACTCGTTACCCGCCCGTCTTGCGGGGTCGCCCGAGCACGTTTCTTCGCCGCCGAGCACGGCGAAGCTTACGCCCGCGTGGGTGAGCAGTTGGGCCACGGCGCGGGCTGTTTTACGGGCTTTTTCGTCAAATGCGGGACCGCAGCCGACCCACAGCAGCCACTCCGCATCGGGCTTGTCTTCGAAGCGCGGGACCTCCAGACCTTCCATCCATTCGGTGCGCTGTTGCGCCGGCAAGCCCCACGGGTTGCCGCTGTTCTCGAGTCCGCGAAATGCCGTCGCGAGGTCTTGCGGAAACTCGCCCTTCTCTTGAACGAGGTAGCGGCGCAAGTCCACAAACTTATCGACGTATGAAATCATGACCGGGCATTCCTGTTCACACGCGCGGCAGGTGGTGCATGCCCAAAGCACGTCGGGGTTGATCACCGGTCCGACGAGGTCGATCGGTTCGTGTTCGCTCTTGTCCTTCTTGATGAATTCTTCCTGACGATCGTACAAGTTATTGCGCAGATCGACGGTGAACTGTTTTGGGGAGAGCACTTTGCCGGTGTTAGCCGCGGGGCAGAAATCGGTGCAGCGGCCACACTCGGTGCAGGTGTACAAATCGAGCGCCGCTTTCCAGCCGAGTTGATCGATGCGAGCGACGCCGAGTGTTTCTTCGCGTTCGACTTTGCCTTCGAGGTCTTCGATGGGCGCGAGTCTTCCCGGCGGATCGAGGTTGCGCAGGTAGACGTTGGGGATGGCTGTGATGATGTGAAAGTGCTTGGAATAAGGCAAAATGTTCAAGAATACCAGCACGAGCACGGCATGCGTCCAGAAGCCGGCATGACGCAGGCAGTTCAGTGCGCCTTCGCCGAGATTCATGGGCGCAAGCAATGAAGCCACCACCGAGCCGGCGGGCTCCCAAATGCTGAAGTGCGGTGCGCTTTGCACATCAGCCGCCTGGGCGTGCATCACGATGTCGGCTCCATCGTAGAGAATGTCGGAGACCATCATCGTGAGGATGATGCCAAGGATCACCAGCGCTTCGGTGCTGAGCGTCATGCGCCCGAGTCTTTTGATGACGCGGTAGTAAACGAACACGCACGTCCCGAGAATTACCAGAACGGCGAAAACATCTTTCAGCAACGAATAGAGATTGCCCAGTGGTTGACCGACGCCGAGAAACCAAAGATGGAATTGTGAATCAAACCCGCGCCCCCAGAGGATGATCGAGCGCAGCAGCAGCACGCAGAACCCAGAGAAGATCAGCATGTGCGCCGCCCCCGCGAGTGGATAGCGGCGCATCTTTTCCTGGGCGAAGGCGTAACGCAGCGTGCCGGCGATTCGTTTGCCGACTTGGTCGAAGCGGTTGGGCCCACCGCCCACGGTCATCAGTCGCCAGCGACGGGAAGCGGACCATGCAAAGATGCCAAACCCAAGCAGCAGTACCAGCGACATGATCCAGGGATTCAAGGGGCGGGCCTCCGGTGGTTTTGAACTCAAAGATGGGCGCGGCGATCGGGTGCCGGTGGTCGCATGTGCGGGCCCGGGCCTCCCTCAAGACCGAAGGCATGATAACGCAACTCGGTCGGGATGGGCAGGCGTACGGCGGGACAGCCCGTTTGGCGGGGAATCTTCTCGGGAAAGATGGAGGAGGTTGGCGATGGCTATAAGCCGGTGCCCGTGACTGAGAATAGTCCGGCGAAGAACAGCCCGAGGATCGCGAAGAGAATCGAGAATAGCGTCATGGCGTTCAGAGCCTCCATATCAAGGATCGATGACTGGAACCAGATCGGCTGATGCGGTGATTTTCCTGCGGTGCAAATAGACCGGCAAGCGATTTTTGGGGTCAAAGTGGCCCCGTTGGTTCTCTTGACGATTTCGGGGCGGTTGGATAGGGTTTCACATCCTTCAGGCGGGCGGTTTGGCTCGTCTGAAATGCCGCAAGCGGCCCCTTCGTCTAGAGGCCTAGGACACCGGCTTTTCATGCCGGCAACACGGGTTCGACTCCCGTAGGGGTCATTTCATTCGTTGTTCCGACGCGCCCTCGCGAATCGAGATGGGGGCGCGGGGGTGATGGAATTGTCGGGCTTTGCTCTTGGGCGGCCCGTTTTTTCATTTCGCCCCAGACCGCATGTCCAACCAGGGAGGAGTTGTCCCGATGGTCAAAGAGTTGGCCGGTGCTTTCGAACGCATCGCCGATCTGCTTGAGATTTCGGGAAGCGACGCCTTTCGCAGCAACTCCTACCGCCGCGTTTCGCGCATCCTCAAGAACCTGACCGACGACATCGTCGCCCTCAAAGAAGCCAACGTCATCGCCGAGATTCCCGGTATCGGGAAAAGCACTGCAGCCAAGATCGAAGAGTACCTTGAGACGGGCAAGATCAAGATGCTCGAGGATCTCAAGAAGAAACTCCCCACCGGCCTGCCCGACCTGCTGCGCATCCCCGGACTTGGACCGAAGAAGATTGCGCTGTTTTATCGCGAGCTCGACGTCACCGGCATGGACGAACTGGAAGCCGCGATCGAATCGGGGGCGCTGGCGAAGCTTGACGGCATGGGCGCGAAGAGCGTTCAGAAAATCGCCGAGGGTATTTCGTTTTTGAAAACGTCGTCGGGGCGAACGCCTTTCGGATTGGCGCTACCCGTAGCCGAAGAACTCGCCGCATACCTGCGCGAGTTCGGTCCGATCGATCAACTCGAAATCGCGGGTTCGCTGCGCCGCGGCTGCGAGACGATCGGGGATATCGACCTGCTTTGTGCGCACGACGACGGCGAGGCGTTGATCAAGCACTTCGTCGCGCATCCGTCGGTGAAGCGGGTTCTGGCTTCGGGTTCGACGAAGGGGTCGATCACGATTCCGGTGCGGGGCGAGCGGGAGATTCAGGTTGATCTTCGCGTGGTGCCGGCAGAGTCGTTTGGAGCTGCGCTTCAGTACTTTACCGGCTCGCTCGATCACAACGTGCACCTGCGCGGATTGGCCCAGAAAAAAGGGCTGAAGCTGAACGAATGGGGTTTGTATTCGGGCGAAGATGCTGTCGCGGGGGCCGAAGAAGCCGGCATCTACGAGCAGTTGGGTGTGGCTTACATTCCGCCGGAATTGCGCGAAGACCGCGGCGAATTCGATCCGGATTTGAAGATCGATGAGTTGATCGAACTCGGCGATTTCCGCGGCGACCTGCACATGCACACGACCGCGTCTGACGGAAAGAATTCGATCGAAGAGATGGCCCATGCGGCCATCGCGTTGGGTTACGAATACATCGCCATCAGCGATCACAGCCAAAGCAGCGCCATCGCCAACGGTCTGTCGGTCGAACGCATGTGGGAACACATTGAAGCCATCCGCCAAGCCGACAAAGCCATCGACGGCATCAAAATTTTCGCCGCGTGCGAGTGCGACATACTCGCCGACGCGACGCTTGATTATCCGGACGACGTGTTAGCCGCCTGCGACCTGGTGGTGGCCAGCATTCACTTTGCGATGACGCGCAAGAAGCCGAGCCCGACGGAGCGAACCATCGCCGCGATTGAAAATCCGTACGTGACGATTATCGGTCACCCCACGGGTCGGTTGATCCACAAGCGACCAGCGATGGATCTGGACATGGGCGCGATCATCGAAGCGGCATTGAAGTCCGACACCGCGCTGGAGGTGAATTCGTCATGGCAGCGAATGGATCTTAAAGATGTCCACGTCAGGATGGCCGTCGACGCGGGCGTCAAGATCGCGATCGACACCGATGCGCACAGCACCGACGACTTGTTACGCATGCATTACGGGGTCCGGACGGCCCGGCGCGGGTTCGTCCGAAAACAAGACGTGGTCAACACGATGCCCCTCGCCAAGCTATCAGCGTGGCTGGCAAAAATGCGTGATTAACCCCATGCCAACACCGGGCGTCGGCTCGAACTTCTTGTCATTCGACTCTCAAGGTCCTTGAATCTCCGTATTATCGGGGCCTGAACCAGGCGGGGGCTGGACGCACCCGACAGGATGGGGCACCATGACGCCTGTTTGATACGCCGAAATATGTTTGGCGTTTTTGGATACGATTTCATCGCCTTAAATTGGCCGATGACTTCGATGGACAACCTGCGACAGATAGATGTGCCAGACCTGATTGGCTCGGGGCCAATGCATGGTTGATTCCCGAAAATCGGGTGCGTTGCTGGCCATCTGAGACACGTCGAAACTTTTCGTCCATCGAGGTACAGCATGAGTACGGGAATGAGTCTGAACGTGCCGGTTTCGCCATCGCATCATGGGCCAACCCGCCTGGGATTGCTTGACTGGATTGCCATCGCAGCAGCCGTCGCGATTCTTGGCTTTCTGATCTATCACCACGTCACGCCGCATCACGAAACGGCGGCGCCGACACACCACGCGACACCGCTCGCCCATCCAGACGGACATGGTGACGCGCACGCGCCGTCCACGCCTCACGGACCGCCGCAGGGTTATTCGCTTCCACCGATCTGGGCGTGTGCACCGTTCGTGGTGATCCTTCTTTGCATCGCGGTGCTGCCGCTGATTCCGGCAACCGAACATTGGTGGGAAAGCAACAAGAACCGGTTGGGGGTCTCGTTGGTGTTAGCCGCACTAACGCTGCTCTACTACGGAATTGTTCATCCGATGACCTACAACCACGACACGATGCACACCTATTCCGGGGTGAAGAGTGTCATTCATATTCTCGAACACGCGGTGCTCATCGAGTACATCCCGTTTATTGTGCTGCTGTTTAGCTTGTATGTGATCAGCGGCGGGATCTCGCTCAAGGGCGACCTGCCAGCCCACCCCGCGACCAACCTGGCGTTTCTGGGCGTCGGCGGCTTGCTGGCCAGCTTCATCGGGACGACCGGTGCGTCAATGCTGTTGATCCGCCCGCTGCTGCAGACCAACTCGGAGCGCAGATACACCCGCCATACGGTGATCTTCTTTATCTTCCTAGTCAGCAACTGCGGCGGCTTGCTGCTGCCGATTGGTGATCCGCCGCTGTTCTTGGGCTATCTGCGCGGGGTCGAATTCTTCTGGACGCTGGGCCTGTTCATGCCCTGGCTGCTGGTCAGTGCGATGATTTTGGGCGTGTACCTGGTTTGGGATATCCTCGCGTACAAGAAGGAAAAGCCCAAGGATATCACCACCGACGAAACGCGGGTCACGAAGCTCAAGCTGAGCGGCAAGGTGAATTTCATTTACCTGCTGGGAATCGTGGCGTGCGTGGCGTTGATTGATCCATCGAAGGAACTCCCCCTCCTCGGTTTCAAACCGTTCCCGTTCATGCGTG
>JAUIEW010000066.1 GCA_030429365.1 Phycisphaerae bacterium | reverse complement strand
GCGCAATCGATCGCTGCATCTCCTGCCAGAGTTTCTCGTGACTCTCCAACCCAATGTTGGCCGCCTTCGGATCAAGATCCTCTCCATCGACCATCACCAGGATCGTATCACTTCGGCCTGGCGACCGTCGCTCGGGGCTATAGACGAAATGATCAACCCCTTTCTCGATGATCTGTATGCGATCGGCACGACCGCCTTGCGCGATTAGTTTCTGTTGCACCTCTTGCGATGCAGCGACCAGATGGGTCCATTCGGATACGCCTTCAAACACGACCGGTGGAAGTTGTGAACCATCGAGAAACCAACACGCCACCGGAAAACCCTCCGGCAAGTACTCCGCCAAGCGTCCCGGGGTTCCGTTGATCACGACGACCAGATCAACCGGTTCCGCTGCAATCGCGCCAAGTCTTGATGCAAGCGAGCAATTCTTTGGGCGGTCGGGCACGCTGATCGACGAGGTCCAACCCAACACCCTTGCGGCTCGTTCCACTTTGTAAGCGTGCTCGAGGGCATTGAGCGAAGCGTCCACGGAAACGATCGCAATGTGCGGCGGTTTGTCCGATGAACGGCGTCTGATTTTGACATCCTTCCGAAGCCTGTTGAGATGCCTGGCATGATGTTCGGCCGCGCGCCGGCAGGCGCGATGGATGGCGTCGGTGCGGGACTTGAATCGCGCGGCGTCGAATTCCGGGAGGGTTAATAACTGCGTGGGGAAATCGTACCCCGGCTGCTCGTCGATGAACTCGGGCAATGATTTCTCTATGTCGCCGTCAAGAAGGATCAGGTACCCTTCGGCAATTTCCCGATACATACCCAACACACAGAGGGCAGCCGCCAACCGCGCTGTACTTTCTTCGCACACGAACACAGCACAGTGTGGTTGAAGCAACCCACGCAGATAGGACCATTCATATCCCGTACCGATCGAGGGCAGCGCGACATTAACCCCTTGATCGACGAATTTTGCCAACACGGCAGGGGCGCTCACCGAAGGCATCGACGATCCGCCCATCCAGCCGACGCAATCGTCGGTGATTGACTCGACAATCACGGGATAGCCATCCCGACCAGTCGCACACTGAAACGAATCCGGCAGGTCAACCGCGACCAGTCGGTCTGCGAGTGCCGGCTGGCGGAGGCGAAGTTCGGAGATGTTTTTTTGGAAGACGTCAGTCGACTTTGAGATGCGTTCAAGTTTCAACATACAAATGCATTCGTCGGTGACCGGGGTAAGGACAAAATGAAAGCACTATTGCGGCGTGGTCGAAACGCGCATGTAGGCCATCACGACCAAAAAGACAAGCCACCCGGAATAGACGACGATGCTGGCGATGAGCGGCCATCGCGGCATCGCGGGTGCATCACCCGCCAACGTGTTGGGATTGTCCCAATCGATTCGCGGCGCCTGCTCAGCGGCTTCTTTCGACCCTGACGTTTCAGCGTTTGCTTGCTCTTGATCCATCTTGAAGATTGATCCTCTCTTGTCTCAACGCGCCCGTTTCTGATGGGTAGGCAATGGCAACAACACGCGTGAGTTTCAGTCGATTCTAAATTCCATCGGCACCGTGATGTCTTCGCTACCGGGTACGTTCGTCTTGATCTTCAACTCCGAAACGACGTCCTGGGATGGAGCATCGCTGCCCGCCCACCTCACTTCGACGAATCGGATTTTTGGATAACTCGGTGATGCGTCGATCACCGCGACCTCGAAGTCGGGATTGTCACACGAAGCGCTCTGAATTTCCAGCGCCGAGACGATATCCGACTGCAAACGAATGCGATGCGATCGGTTCATCGTTTGTCTGTTAACCAATACAAAGGCGGGCTGGACGCGACAGCGCGGCAAAACATCCACAAATACAGGGATTTCGACGATCGGCATGTCGGGGCGATCTGTCCGCACGGTGACCGAAACTGCCAGCGGCCCATCCGGCGCCTCTTCACCAAGTCGCAGAGACACATCGACATCACCAGGTTCCTTACCGTTGGCGTGCGAGTGCTGAATGTACGGGCCTGCGTCAATCGAGAGAACGTTGAAAGCCTGGCCATCGGCTGGACGAAGCGTCACCGGTGCAAATGATCGGCCCCTCGGAGTCGGCTGGGTCGATTCGATCCGCGCGGGCCTGACTTCAATCGGTCCGACGATGATTCCTTTGGCGCGGACCCAGACTGGCCGGGTCTCACCGTTGACCGTCCCATCAAAACGCAGCGAGATATCGACCGGGCCAAGTTCAGCTTCATCTGCAACATTGAAACGCACACCGATTCCTTCGACACCGTCGTCATTGACGATCGACTCCATTGCGTATTCGAGAATGCGACCGGGAACATCAATCTCAAGCTTGTCGAGCGCCGCTCCCTCGACGGTAGAAAATACTGAAAGCGATTCAAGCGCTTCGCCCGGCCGCGCGCCGGCGAGAGATATATATTGGGCCGGTAAAACCTGAAAGTCAGCCAACACGTTGGACTTGACGACCAATTCGGCCACGGGATATTCAGGATCGTTGGTAAACACATTGATGAGTTGTCGCTGCCGACCTTGACGAGCCTCGGAATTAAAGAAGATCGTGATCTCCTGCTTTCCTTCGGGCGGCACAATCCGGTTCGCCTCGTCCAACTGCAAAACCGTGCACCCACAATGTGCCGCGAGTTCTTTGATTTCGAGATCCGCGTCACCGTGGTTTTCGATGGTCACGCTTCCGGGTATCCGCTCGTGCTGATGGACATCACCAAGATCGATCACATTGCTTTCAAAGTAGACCTGTGGACCGCTATGAATACTACGCGGTTCGTCATGTGTGTGCTTGTGCCCCTGGCCGAGTGTGGGAGCGGATGTGATCGCAGTGACCAGAACCAGCAAGATGATTTTTGAAACGTACGACCCGTTCATTCGTTCACCGTCAGTTTAGCAATGCTTTGCTGACATTCGCTCCGCGCGAGCAGCGATGCCGGATGGGTTGATACCAAACCAGTCGCGAATTCTAACGCAGTTTTGATCGAAGCGTAGCCGGCAACCGCACAAACGCCTTAAGCAGCACCGGGAATTCATGCAGCGGGCAAGCACCTTCACGCCCTGGTGCCTGCTGCGGCGCGCGATGATGCGGCACGTTCAATATGGCCCGTAAGCCATTATCAAGACTTAAGTTACAGGACCAGACCGGAGCCTGCTCTAGCTATCGCGACCGCGATCCGATGCCGATATCCAAGCATACAGGCCGCGTTTGACCCGCGACTTCGCCAGCTGTGCGGCCCCACCGAACTTGATCGACGTCAAAGGTGTGACCAACTTGAAACGAGAAGCCGTCCAACCACCTCCCCGCGCAAGCCTGCATCGCCGAATTCGGTTCGGAATGTTGATGGCGATTGGGTTGCCATTGTTCGTCGTGTGTGGGGTCCAAACTTGGTTGGTGTTTGGCCGGGAATCCCAGGCGGCGGAAGCCACGATGGTTGATCGTGCACGCACTGGAGCGCTGACGCTCCAATCGTTCGCGGAGTTTCATGGCTTCGCGGAGTTGGGCGACCTTGTTGATGCTTTGGCCAGGCATGACGCCAAAGCAAACGAAGCGGTTATGTCGTGGTCCGCGTCGGTGATGAACAGCAACGACGCCGTTGCTGTCGCGCTGTTTGGCGCCCAAGGCGACGTCATCAGCAAGTGGCCAACCGAAATTCCAATCGATTTTTCCGCTCAGCGGTTTGACCCGAAAGCGATTCCATCTGTTCATCCATTGGACCCATCTGCATCCGTTGACTTTCCAGATGTCGCGGTGAGCGTCGCAATGGTTGCCGTCGAACGTGGCCCAGACCTCGCACCATTGGCGTATGTGGGTATCGCAAACATCGCCCCCAATGTCAGGACCGCGGCAGCGACACAAATTGTTCCGCTGGTTGGGCTGCTCGCGATCAGCGCCGTGGCGACCGGTGTCTTGATGCTGCGTAATATCAGGTCGAATGTCTCCGCACCGCTCGCCGCTATTGCCCGACAGGTTCAAACGCAGCGCATCCACGACGATGCAGCGTTTGGCGATTATGCAACGCACGAACTGGAGCAGATCGCCCGCTCGTTTGGTGAACTGCAGATTGAGTTGCACGAAACGAAACGCCAGTCGGTGGCGAATGAACGACGGGCTGAATCAAAGGCGAGCGAAGAAACCAAGAAAGCCCACCGCCTCTTGAACCAAGCCCGCAAAGACGCCGAACAGGATTCACTCACCGGATTGACCAATCGACGCTTTATCGAAGAACGTCTGGAACCCATTTTCCGAGAGCAGATCAGCCAGCGGGTTAACGTCGTGATTGCGATGTTTGACGTGGATAATTTCAAACCGCTCAACGATACCGAAGGACATGCGGCTGGCGATCAAATACTCCGGTTTTTCGGGGAACTTCTCCGCGGGACACTGCGTGAAGATGATGTTGGCGTACGGTATGGCGGCGATGAATTCGCGGCGATCCTGATGGACATCACCGAACAACAGGCACACGACATCTGCGAGCGGATCGTCAAACTGTTCAACCGGCAGATCGGCGCGATGAACATCAAGACGAAGGTCACACTCAGTTCCGGGTTCGCGTCTCGATCGGTGACCGATGCCCGAAGTGCGGCTGAGTTGCTGTCACAGGCAGACGAAGCGCTGTATGAGGCGAAACGCTGCGGTAAAGGTCGCGTGGTTGAATATCAGGTCGCGTGATTAAAACCGGCGACCGTTGGCCAGGTGCGGTTTGCGCCGCCCGACGACCAATGTGTCACCTTCCAAGCGCCGCTTTCGAAACCCCAGCAGGTGGAAGATTTCCAGCGCGTACCATTTTGCCCGCGACTGATTGACGATCAGATTGTCCTTCATGGTTGGATGACGCTTGACGCCAGGGAGCCAATGCACCACGGCATCCAGACGCATCCGCCGCAACAGGCTCGACACTTTAAGCCAGCCCACCTTGACCTCGCGCCCGATGAAGAAACCATCGTTGCCCAGTCCCTGGTAGAAAGGCAGCAGGATGTAGCCATCCTCCGGGCAGTGAATGGGACCGTTCTTGTCGTGGGCCAGGATCTCGCCCTCGCGAACGGGTTGGAAGTTGCGGTATCCCGGTTTCATCTGGAATGCATCGCCGTCCGCGATTGGATGGCGATAGCACACTTCTACCACCGGTGGCAAGTTGCGCGATGAAGCAGACATTCTCTCGCGTGCACTTGCAACCTGGGGAACATCAGCTTCGCGAATCATGTCCGCTGATGCGAGCGCCAGCCAGATGATGGCTTCGATGAAATCGATCGAGCCGGGATCGTCATGCCGGCCCCCCTCGACGCCCACGGTGACATGCCCGAGCGAATTGACGTAGTCGAGCACGACGCCGTCGATGTGTTCTTCCAATCCGAGAATCAACGGCGCGTGGAGTCGCGACGCAAATCGCCGATTGGGCAGCGTATCGCCGAACAGCGCGAACGGCTCGCCGTCGGCGGACATGGTGTGCATGTCGAGGACGAATACTTCGTCTTGCGATTCAGCAAAGACGCGGTGCAACGTCGATAGCAAACCCATCTGCTCGCGATCTTCGACCGACGCTGTTTCGCCGGACCCGTTGCCGTTTAAACGAGAAATACGATCCGACATCCAGATGCGGTTAAAATCAACGTCGACGTGTCGCACGCCCTGTCGGAGCGCTTCGACGTTTCCGATGACGCCAACCATCCTGCCGCGGATGGCAATGCGCTGCTTCGTCAGCGTTTCAAAGACACGCTTGGCTGCATGGATGCCTGCAGGCTCGTTGCCATGAACACCGCCCAAGCAAACGAGTGTCGGACCTTGGCATCCTTGATCATAGACGCCAATGAGTCGTTGGTCTGTCGCCCCCTCCGGGCTATTGTCGCGAATCATCTTCGTTGCGTATCTACTGTGAAAGTTCTTTCTCGAACAACTCGGCAGCAACCTCCAGGAAATCGTGGTCGGACACGATGCCGACGAGTTTGCCTTCTTTGACCACCGGCAGGCAGGAGACCTTCTTGCCCAGCATCACGCGGATGGCCTCCAGCGTGTCGGTTTCCGGAGATACCGTAATCGGGTCGCGCTTCATAACCGTGCTGACCGCGATCGATTCGGAATCCGAATCGGGTCGTTGATTTCCGATGAGGCGGAGAATCGTGCGGTAAGTGACCAAACCGACGAGTTGGTGCTGGCTGTCTTCGACCGGGACGTGCCTGACGTCTTGCCAAACCATCATGTTGGCAACCAGATCGACCGAGTCATCTTCATTGACCGTGAACAGATCCGTTGTCATGTACTGCTCGACGCGTCGATACCCGCGCTTGACGGAATCCGAACGGTCCAGGTTGGCGAGGGGCCACGTGTGAACCGGGTCCCCCTGCCACTGACGATCGAGAGCGGTGCGGGTGACCGACCCCAGACGGACGGCCTGGGTGGCTTCGCCTTTCATCTTGGCGAGCGACTGGATGAGCCATTGTGAACCGGTGCGGCCTGTATTGAGGCGACCTTCGATGACGTTGAGGTACCGATCAATGTCGCGCGAATCGATCTGGGCGGACTTGAGTCCTTGCCGGGCGAGCGGTAGCAGTTGCTCGCTGAGTACCTGCTGCGCGGGGACCGGTTGCTCCTTGCCAATCCAGACGAACTGTGCGTGCATGCCCAACCGCGCGGCGGCTAGGAAATTCGACTTGGCATCGTCGAAGTCCATCACCTCGGTGATATCCTCGTATTTCTCGGCGACGCCGATCATCAAGCCAAACCAAAATGCCGCATTCGCGATCGAATCGATCACCGTCGGACCGGCTGGCAAAACACGATTCTCAATGCGAAGGTGTGGCTTGTTATCCGAGATGCCATAGCAAGGCCGATTCCAACGATAGACCGTGCTGTTGTGCAAACGCAACGACTGCAGTTTGGGGATACGACCTTCGGCCAATGCGTCGAACGGATCTTCGTGCGAATCCGCGCCAAAGAGCACGCGGAATCGGGCGATGTCTTCGCGGAAAATCTCGAGAACCGATTCCTTGACCCACTGCTGACCGAAGCTCACGCGTGCTTTTCGTTCGTCGGCAACCTGCGTGGTTGTGCGCGTATCGACGGCTTGTTGGAACAATCCGATGCGGGTTTCGCGCCACAGGCGCTTGCCGAACAAGACCGGCGAATTGGTCGCGACCGCGAGCGCCGGTCCGGCCACGGCTTGGGCGATGTTGTATCGCCGGGCGAATTCCTGCGGCGACACCTGAAAGTGAACCTGGAAGCTGGTGTTGCAGGCTTCGAGCATCACCGAGTTCTGTTTGAGGATGAGTTCGTCGACACCGGTTAAACGGAATTCATAGTCGCCGCCGCGCAAGCGCCCGAGCGCATCATTGAGCGCGTAGTAGCGCGGCATCGGCGCCATCCAATCCAACGTCGTATGGGTCTGCGACAGTGTCGGTAAGATCCCCGTGAGCAACACATCCGCGCCGCACGACTGCGCGGCTTTGCGCGCCTTGAGCAGCATCTTGTTGAGTTGCTCCTCCATCTTGCGGAGGCAGTCGCTGCCAAAAACAAGCGGATCGAGATTGCATTCAATGTTGAACTTGGCCAATTCGGTCGTGAAATGATCGTCGTTCAGCTGTTCGAGCACTTCGATGCTCTTGGGCGACGGCTGACCATCCGGATCGATGAGAACCATCTCCTGCTCGCCACCAATGCGGCGCACATCGCTTTCGATCTCGTTGTCTTCGATCATCTGCTCGAGGGCGCGGGTATCGGCCAACAGATGCTTCATGAAAGCGCGAAGGTGTTCGCCTTCCGAGTCAGATTTTAGTTCCTGCGTGCCCATGGGCGTTGTACCTGATCGCGCAAGAGTGGACGAAGAGAAAGGTTCTACCAGCGATGGTGTCAGTATAGTCGCTCAGCATCTCCCGTAAAAGGAGTTTGAGCGGGTGGGCTCGCTACTGAAGGTCTTAGGATTGACGGAATATGGGCGATCTCGAACGTTTCTGCACTCTTGCAAAGATGGGCGCGGACTGGCTGCCCTTCTTTCTGACAGCGCAGGCTGTGCGCATGAAACGCTACGGCTTGTCGAACCATGCCGGAATGCGCAGCAGTGGATCGCCCACCAACTCCCACATCCAGGCGTGGTCGGGCGTCGCTTGGAACACGGCTTCGCCCATCGTCCAGCCCTCTGCAAGACACCACAATACCGTGTCGGGCTTGGGAATCGTGCTGAGATACGGCTCACCGGTTGCACCGATGGCACCGGCATATCCGCCGTTGAAGAGCACATTGGGAACGTAGCGACCGCTGTGGCTGGTCGTGCTACGAACCGTCGTAGCCCCCCAACTGTTCATGGCGTAACCGAGAATCTTCGTTCCCGACGCCGAACCACTCCAATCACCGTTCTGCCAACCAGTCAGGCGATAGTAGCTGAATTGAAAAGCCGCATTGGGCGTGGGCTCTTCACTGCCACCATCTGACACAAAATGCTTCCACGGAAATTTCCATGCGGGCGTGTTGAAGTCCACATCTTCGAATGCCAACCGCAAACCCGTCCATTCGTCGCCGCCCGGAGAGCCGGGATCGTCGTAGTCGATGTAGACCCACTCATTCGACGGCAGCGCGGACGAATTCGTGCTGATCGCGCGGGCGCGAGTGGTCAGGGCTTTGGCTTCGGCCAACGTGGGCGCATCGATGCGGGCGGTGATGAACACATCGGCGGCCATCTCCGACTTGTTGATTCGGTCGGTGTCCGGCGAGAAGTATGCATTGAAGTGGTGCGCGTTGCTTGGCCACTTCGGAAAATCCAGCGCACCGGGGTCCAGCTTTTGCAAACGACTCGAGACGGACCACCCCCCGCCACCCTGCAGCGTCGGCGTGTTCGCGTCTGTGTAGAAATTCCCCGGGACGCGGTAACCGACGAGAATTCCCATGGTCTTCGCCTTCAACGTCGGATTGGCATTGAGGTGATTGACGACCGGCGTAAAGATCGTGTTGATCATCTCGGTCTTGGTGATGCGTTCAGCATTCGCATCGGCATTGAGACCCAACGTGTTTGCGGATGGAATACCCCACTGAGCGATATACCAGTCCTTCCAGGCGATGCTGTCGGCGCTGTTGACGTTGTAAAGCACCAGCCAGCTGTCGACCATCGCTGCCGTTCGGTTGGCTGCAGTCACAACCGCCTGAGTGACACTGATTGACACCGTATCAGCTGGCGATTGATCGGCGCCGTCAGACACGACAAGCTTGAAGACCAGGGTATCCTGCGCGGCATCATTGGCGAATGCGGGCGCGGTGAACTGCGGCTGTGCCGCAGTCGCATCGAACAGGTGGTCTCCGGTGACATCGGTTCCGCCGGCTTGCGTCCAGGAATAAGTCAGCGCGTTCGGCCCGCTGTCTGGATCGGATGAGCCAGTGCCATTAAGCGTCAGCACGTTGCCTTCGGTCACACTGGAGGCGGCTGATGCCGATGCGATCGGCGCGACGTTGGCAGGCGGAGGCGTTCCACCCCCGCCACCGCCTCCAAAACCACCGCCAAACCCACCACCACCGACTGGCGCTTCAGCAGTAATCACGATGCTCTCGCAACGCGACTCAAATTCGAAGCCGCATGACGTCGTCAAGCACGCTTCGACAAGGTAATCACCCTCGACGCTGAAGGAATGGCTGAGCGTGTTGGAATCGCCGACGACATCGCCGTCCACGCTCCATTCCCACTCGCCCAACAGATTCGCTCCGGGTTCGACCGGACCGACTTCAAAGCTGGAGTTGAACGGGGCGATGCCGCTGGTGTTGGCTGCGGTCATGAGGAACTCGGCCGGACACGGCGGTTCGATGACGGCTGGCGACACGGTCACGGACACGCTGTCGGACGATTCCATTTCGCCATCGCTGACGGTGAGGGTAAACAGCAGAACCGTTTCCGCATTCACGTTCGGCGCGACAAACTCAATCTCCGCACTTTCAAAATCGGTCAAGTCCGCAGCGACCGTATCGGGATCCTGGAACCATTCAAAGGTCAACGGATCGCCATCGGGATCGGCAGACGTTGAGCCGTCAAGGACGATGGTGTCGCCGGATTCGGCTTGCAGGTCAGTGCCGGCATTCGCGATCGGCGCAGCATTGCCTTCGTTATTGAACTCGATTGGATCGTCGTTGTTGGTGGGTGTTGGGTCCCCGTTGCTATCGACGTCATCGTCAAGGCTCAGCCCCAAGATGTCGCCCGACGAATCCTGCGCATCATCGTTGGTCGGGTCTTGCTGCGAGTCGGAGTCGTCTTGCTGAGTCGCGGGTGAATCGCCACTGGAAACGATTAACGGTTCGGTTGAACATCCCCAGGGCGAAGTCAGTCCCAACATCGCGAGTGCACACAGGCACCGCGTAGAGCGCCGGACCAATGGCCGGCGACCATGAGAATTGGCCACGAATAACACTTCCTCCCCCTTCTTTCCCTGTAGAGGTCTGGCGCCGATGTCGCAGTCCATGCGTTCGACTCCAGCATCAGAAAGCTAAGATACGCGCTGCCATTCGGCAAAGAGATTACCATCGCAAGCGTGGTTCCGATAAATGTAATTGGACTTCCGCATGCGTGATTCGATGCGGTTTGCAGTGCGGGCTAAACGGCGTGCGGTGAGACTTCAAAATCCGCGATGACAGGCAAGTGATCGCTGGCCACCCGCGCCAACTTCAGGCGGCTTCGGAAGATGTGCAGCAGCTTGATTTCACCGCGATAGAAAACCTTGTCCAGACCTGCGGTTGGTGCGTAGCTCGGAAACGTCTTGATCGCCCAGCGCGATCCGGGGCGTCTTCCACTGGCGCAAACAAAGTCGGCGGGACTGAACCGCTGCCGTTTGAGTGAGCCGGGCCAATCGTTCATGTCACCGGCGATGATGCACGGTTGACTGACAGGCAGGTTGGCCAAATCACTGCTTTCCAGGAGCATTTGAATCTGCTGTCGCCGCAATTTTGCGCGAAGTGACAAATGGACGTTGAACACATCAACGATGGCTCTGGCGGAGGTGCTTTGTACGAGGATCCTGGTGTGCTGGGCGCCGCGACGTTTGTTCCGCCCGATGGTCAGATTGATGTTTCGCTGGCGGCCTATGGAAAACCGTGAGAGTGTCGCGTTGCCGTACTTGCCCTTCTTCATGTGCACGTTCATGCTGACGGCGCGGTGGTGATAACTGAGTTCGCGCGAGAAGTATGAACCCAGATCGAGGTGATTGGAACGCGGAGCCGCTCGATCCACTTCCTGAAGGAGCACGATGTCGGCGTCGTGATGTCGAAGGATTTCCAAGATGCGCTCGGGCGCAAAGACACCGTCTACGCCGATGGCTTTGTGAATGTTGTAGGTCAAGATGCGAAACCGCACGATGTCGCCTTCCCATGCAAACGTGTTGGTCTGCATGCGGGAAGATAGATCAGACGCGGCGAATTGACAAAACCAGGAGTATAGGCGGGCCCCTGTCTTCTAGCGTGGTGCGCCGAAAACCTGCGTCCAATACGAACCGATTGGTTCGTACCCCACGCCGATTTCGGTAAATGCCGGATTCATGATGTTGGCGCAATGACCGTCGCTGTTCATCCAGCCCTCGACAACATCCTCGGGGGTTCGGTAACCGGAGGCGATGTTTTCGCCCCAAGTGGACCACTCATAAGTCGACGCTTCGATGCGCTCGCCAGGTCCATCGCCGTCCGGATTGACGTGGTCGAAATAGTTGCGCTGCGACATGTCTTCGGAATGCGCTTGAGCGATGTCGGCGAGCACGGCATTGGACACCAGGGGTCCGGCGGCTTCAAAACTTCCGGCAGTCCCGCAGTTGGCCCCCTGCCCCCTTCGCTCATTGACCAACGCGAGCACCTCGGCTTGAATCGGATTGTCCGAATCGGAAGCGTCAGATGAATTGGTGTCGGTTGCGTCGCCCGAACTCGTCCCATCACCGTTTCCGCCTGTCGATTCATTGCTACTGGTGTCAGAAGTTGTCGGAGAGCCCGGCACAAGCCCATCCAGTAGATCACTGAATGCGGTCGCATTTCCATTTCCATCGTCCGAATTGACACAACCCGGAACCGCAGCGAAAGACAAAAGACAGATGCCAAACGCGCAACGATAAAGGTAACGAAGACGGTGGTTGCTGAGGTATATGCACACGATTTTTGTTCTCCCAAACCGGCCCGGATCGAACGGCGACCATTGGTCTTGAGTCTACGATTCAAGGGGTTTCGGGCAATTGTCGGAATCAAAGAGTGCAGTTTGCTCACGCCAAAAATGTGCACGCGATAAACCGATCCCGTCAAACCCCAAACGATCAATGCAACACCAACGAACATGCAGAGAACAATGAGTCTGATAACCCGATTGCATCCAAGTCGTGTCCATTGATGTTGTCATGTCTTAACGAATGAATTCGGTTGAATGGTGTTTGAATCCTCTCACCGAATTGCGTTAGTATCTGCCCAGGGTGTGTGAAGAATTGAACGTCAGATGACTTTGTTTTGCTGAGCGATGGGCAGGCAATCCCAGCGAATATCAGCAAGGGAGAAATCGCGTGGGACACACCCAGCCAGCCGTACAACTTGACCCAACCGAGACGCTCGATCCCGATCGTTTCATGGACTACGAACGATCGGTGCTTCGCTCCCGCCTCGTCGAATCCATCCTTTCCGTCATTGACCGCCCCAACATGCGCGTCTGTGATGTCGGCGGCGCAACCGGCGTGCTGCTTCAAAAGTTACGAGAGCACAGTGCTTATCCGATCGACGCCACTGTGTTCGAAGTCAACGACGCCTACGCCGGCCGGATGGCCCACCCGAGCATTCGGTTTGAGCATGGCTCGATTATCGACAACGACCTCCCTTCCGGGTCGTTTGACGTTGTCACCTGCCGCCACATCATTCATCACCTGGTAGCCGACACCATTCGCGACACGTTGCTCCTGCAGAAGAAGGCGATTGCGGAGCTCATCCGCATCACGAGACCCGGCGGATACCTGATCTTTGAAGAGCAGGTCAATCTGGTAAAGCCCTTCTCTCGAGCGGTGTATCATCTTTCGAAGCTGGCCAACCGCGCCAAATTCAACTGGAAATACTTCGAAGCCGGAAACGTCGTGATCAGTTTTCTTACGCCTGCGGAGATTTCCGCGATGGTCGGCGTCCACGCAGCGAACGGAACCATCGCGGTCGAACAAGAAAACCTCTCGCGCCGCGCGGTTGAATTGCGATGGAAGCTCACGCTACTGATGAGCCGCGGCGGTGACATGCTCTATGTTATCAGCAAGAACGTCTGACGGAACTTGCCCCACCTTCGCACAACGTCGGATCAACCGGAACGACTGCGTTACGTATCTGCATTGTCACACGTTTACATCGTGACAAACCGCATCGTTACAAACCTGTGCCGATGCGATCGCGCCCGACTGGTTATGCTTTGGGCATGAAAACTTCCATCAAGAAATCAATCGCCGCTTGCCTCGTTGCTGCAAGCCCACTGCCCGCTGCCGAGTTATTTGAACCACCAATCCCATTCCCAGAGAAGGAAGTTGTTTACACCGAGCAGGCTGGCCCAACACACGACACCGTGGCTGTACTGACCGATGACGCGATCCAAATCATCGGGACGCCCATCCGTATCGCCTGCGAAGGGGTCACCACGTTTGAATGGAGCGCAGATGGTAAGGCGTTCTTGGCAACCAAAGGCGGTTCACTCCTTTGGATTCCAATCGATGGCGGCGCGCCGAAAGTGTTGGCCAGTGGTTGGGATTGGGTGCGTTCGCCGAAACCGTCACCCGATGGAAAGCAGGTGCTCTTCGTAAGCTACAAGCACGAAGTGGGACGTCGCATTTGCGTGCTCGAACTCGATGGCAAATCACCGGCACGACAATTCGTCAGTGGACACGAGCCGGTCTGGAGTGAAAACGGACAGTCGATTCTATTCGAAGAGTACGGCTCCGATGGACCGCACTTGTATCGACTGAATCCAAACACGGGCGAATCCGGGCCCTACAGCCCGCATCCATTTTTCAAGGGCATGCGCGTCCACGACATCGAAACGTCCCCGGATGGACGAACGCAAATCGTCTCAAGCAATAGTGGGCTACACCTGTTCGACGTCGAATCGTATCAGGTGCACCAGTTGACCGACGGCATCTTCTATGAAGACAAGGTCAGCTTCTCGCCCGACGGCAAGTGCATCGTATTTCGCCAGCAGCGGATCGATCCGAAAATGGGGCGCGTCGATCCCAGCGTCGTCGAATTCAATCTCGACACCAAGCGCATGCGGACCATCAGCGGCAAAGCCCAGCAAGCCGCGTTCGCACCTGCGTCCTTCGACATGCAATTCCTAAACTTGCAGTGCTAAACCGCGCGATCGCCCCAATTCGCCCCTTTTGGAACCGACTTCAAACTATCGCTTGGTGGGCGCGTTTGCGACGCTATACTGCTCACCTATGTTCAGCCGGATTGGGCAATCTCTATCATTGAAGCTGTGGGTACTGGCTACGCTGCTTGGCGTTGCCGTTGGGACAACTCGCGCCGACGAAGTGAATGCGACGCTGCAGGCGTTGGAGGCGGCGGCGATTCATGTGCGCCTTGGGCAGTTTGATGAAGCACTGGCGCGTTTGGAAGAAGTCGAAGCGGCTGAACCTGACAATCCGTGGATGCACTATTATCGCGGCTGCGCGCTGACCGGCCGAGGCGATTTCTACGACGCCCTTCACGCCTTCGACCAAGCCCACGCGTCGCTCGACCAATTGGGCGACGATCCCGAACTTCGTCAACTGATTCGAACCGATCGAGCCCGAACGCGGCGCAACGTCTTCAACGCGTCGCTGACGATGGGGCTCGCTTACGACACCAACGTCAGTTTTCTCGGCGGTGGTTCCAGCGACCTTGGCGCGATCGCCGGTTTGGGCAATGGCGTGTTTGATGCTGCCGCCCAGTTCGATTTCGCCCCCATCGCCACGAAAGAGCACACGCTGGCGGCTGGCTTTCGAACGCTGCAGACCCGCAACTTTGAAATCGAGCAGTTCGATCTTCAGGTTTACGGCGCATACCTGCGTTATTCGCGGCGATTCGGCGATCACTGGGAAGCGACACTGCGGTATGACTATGACGTGACGCTGCTGAACAACGAATCGTTTCTATCCAACCACGCCATTTCAACATCGCTGCGATACCGCTGGCTGATGCCCGGTGAGGTCATCGTGCCGGATGCGACGTCGGTTTTCTATCGCCTTGAAGCGCGGGACTTTTTGTTTGAAACCGATCCGGATTTCGATCGCGACGGGTTGGCCCACTATGTCGGCGTGGAGCAGAGCTTCAAAGTGCAACCGATCGCCGACTTTCCCTGGGTGTGGGACGTTTCCACCGGATATCAATACGGCAGCATTTCCACCGAGGGCTATGAGTTCGACCGCAAGACGCATGACTTTCTCGTCGCGCTCGACATGCCACTCATCAATCCCAAGTCGCCGGATCAGTTTTTGATTTTGCCCGATCGCGAGTTGCGCTTTCGATTCGATGCACGATGGCAGATCGCCGACTATCAGAATCGAAGCGCATTCGATCGCCGGCGTAACGTGCGCGATGATTTGATAACCGATTATGGTTTCACGTTGTCGCAGACGTTGCTTGATGATCCCGATGATGGTCGCGTGGTGTTGCGCGGGTTGATTCGCTGGACCGATGCTGAGTCGAACGTGGTGCTTAGTGATCGGTCTTCACCGTTTACTTATGATAAGTTTGTTTATGGTTTGCAGGTGGAGTGGTCTTGGTAACGGCATACGAGCCGTCATTCCCGTTCCCCCTTTTTGTCATTCCCGCGCAGGCGGGAATCCAGGACGTGCGCTACAGAGTCGCTGACGGCATACGAGTACAACGACAACAATCGGCTGAAAAAGGCGGCTACGGAAGTGAATCCGCTGTGGCCCGTAGCGCAGGCTCGCTTCAGCGATCATTACGAGCACGGAAACAGGTGATTGTCTCGCTCTATCCCTTTATCCTTTGTGTGACGATCGTAGTTGACGGCAAAAGCGCATGCTTCTGAGAGGCCCTCCATGCGGGATATTCGTGAATTCATACCGAAGAACGAGGGCGACGTGGAAAGAGCGCGCGCAGCCGTCGAAGCAGGTTATCCATTTGTCGAGCCGATTCTTGGCGAGTTGATCGCGTGGCTGAAGGAAGGCAACTGTCCCGTCGCTAGAATTCTTGAGCCGTTTTTGCAGACCGTGGGAGCCCCGCTCATACTGCATATTCGGGACGCTCTGACCGGCGACGACTTAACCTGGAAACTCAAAGTCATTAGGCGGCTGATCCCCACTCTACCGCGCGAGATAGCTGCTGAGTTTCACACGGAACTTGATCGTCTGTGCTATGAGCCTTCTGCAACAGAGAGAAACGAAGAGCTCGACGATGCGGCGCGGACCGCACTCATCGATTTTGATTGGCTGCGTCCAGGTAAGCGGGCTGAACTCATGAGAATCTTGGAGGAGCGGTTCCGCCCGAGGCTTCATGAATATGCAGATCAACTCCGTGCCGCGAATCCGGACTGCCGCATTCACGTGACTTCTTCTCCGGTAGGATCACGAACTGAATACCAGGCCCATGCGCTAGCTATTGATTGCCTTCTGCCGAATATTCCCTACGACGAGACCGACGACGTTGCCCTGAGTATCATCTTCACCCATCTCGATCGAGACGCGAAACTCCATGCTGACGTATGCTGGGGGTCTGGTGATTGCGAATTGGACTTTCGCGAAGGCTGGAGAAACAGCGACGAGTGGCCGCTCGCCACGCCCGAGACACTGGACGAACTGGAAGCAATCCTGCCTGCCTTGTTCCACGCATTGCGGACTGCCCTCAACCGCCGCCGTCCGCCGTATATATAGGTGGGACGAAAAGATGAGATAGTCACCTGTTTTTTGGAGTCCCGCGCAGGCGGGAATCCAGGACGTGCGTTACCCCTCGCCCCCTTCTGGACTCCCGCCTGCGCGGGAGTGACGAATTGGCACCCCATACGAATTGGCGCCCTTGCGTAAAAAATGATGCAGCCAAGCGCCATTTGGGCGCTTGGCCGCACGATCGCACATCGGTGTGATTGGCGCGTGGATTGCACCGACGGCGCGATCGTCACCCCCGCGAGAAACTTGGCGAATCGGATGAGCCTTGCTCCTCGTGGCCGCCCATCCGACCCAAAGGCGAAATCAAATTCCGTCCACCTCGCAGAGTTGCAGGACGGCCCCATCTGCCAGTCCTGCACCCCACCAGCAACTAACCCTGCATGACATTGGCGTGGGAGCGGGCGAACCTTTCAGAATCTCGAAAAAAATCTCGATATGGCGCTTGAGGGCCCGGAAACGGTGTTCTTCTTGGCGCGACACTGCATGTCGGCATAATCTATTGGCAGAACCAACGCATCGAAGGCCGACGCGAACGACCCACGGACCATTGCGAGTGACGCATGTCAGAGGAATCGGGCCCCAATCTGAATACGATCACCAACACGATCCTGCTGGACGGATTGAAAGATCCCGGAAACCAGGAAGTGTGGCGGCAGTTTGTCGAACGTTATCGGCCCACGATCATCGCGTCGGCTCGGCGCTTCGGGTTCAGCGAATCCGACGCCCAGGACGCCGCTCAGCAAGCCGTCGTCGCATTCTGCACGGCATATCAGGAAGGCAAATACGACCGGGAAAAAGGGCGTTTGCGGCATTGGTTGTTTGGCATCGCCAAGAACCAGATGCGGAACCTCTATAAGAAGGACTCGCGCCGCAAAGAGATGCAGATCGCCAACGACTCGGGCGAGACGGACTTCTTCGCCCGCCTCGACAATGGCAACGAGTTCGACGACATCTGGGAAGAGGAATGGCGGACTTCGGTCTTGCGGCAGTGTCTTGAAGAGGTTCGCCGGGAGTTTGACGACAAGTCCATCAAGGCGTTTGAACTTTTCGCGTGGAAGGGCAAACCGGCGCAGGAAGTGGCCGATGGGCTGGGGATGACTTCCAACGCCGTTTTTATCGCCAAGCACCGGATCATGAAACGCATCCGCGAACTGATGCCGAAAATGGAAGATATCTGGTAGGCCAACCCCCTTTTTCGAGGCGCCAGAGCCGATTTTCGGCAAAAAATCACACCTTTCCAACCCGAGCGAAAGATCGACCCCCACAACCCGCCAATACCTGTTGACCAATGATGGTCCCGGAGGCGAATCATGTTCAGGGGAATGCTCAACAAACGGATGCTTGATCGCACAGCCCGTCTCTTGGAGCTCTGCGAATTCGCCTGCCCGGAGCCCGGTGGCATCACGATTCAACCGAAAGTTCACTCGCTCGGTTTGCGCGATATGCTGGACATGATTGCGGCTCTTGATGAACGGGCGATGGCCAACCTGAAGTACCTGGCGTTTGATTTTAGTCAGGTCGAAGAGTTCACCGGTCCGTGGGGTGTTCACTTTGCGCTGCTGATCAATCTGTCCAAGCGGTTGAACTGTCGCGTGTTGGCAACGTCGCTGCACGGTCAGCCGGCAAAGGTGGCTCGGTTGTTTCGACAGTCGGAAGATATCCGGGCGCTTTGCTTTTCGCTCGACGACGATGGATCGCCCCAGGTTGCGGCCCTTGCGTTTCGGGGCGATTGAAAGCGCTCATCACCAGTTATTCGTTTGCCAAAGCAGACGATCGCCACACAATGCGTTCGAGCGGTTGCTCGATGTACCTATAAACGGGTTTAGCGACAATGTCTGATTGCCCATCATCTGAAATGCTCTCGTTGTTCCAGTCGGGAACGTGCGACATAGAGCTGGCTGTCTCGATCGAAGAGCACTTGCTCGGGTGTCGCGCCTGCCGCACGTTCTGCGAGAAGAACAGCAGCGACCAGGACCTCATGTCCGGTCTGCGCCGGGTGATGGATGAAGAGGCTCAACGCATCGACGTAAACATCGCTGAACAGTCCACGATCGAAGGGTCGTCGTTTCAAGTGGACGTCAAAGCGCCGGCGAAAGCCGTCACCGATGTCGAAGGTTACACCATCCTCAAAGAACTGGGTCGCGGTGGGATGGGCCTGGTCTATCTCGCGGTGCAGCAATCCACCAAGCGCAAAGTCGCTTTGAAGGTTTTGCTGGATGGCCCGTTCGCCACGGAGAAAGCGCGTCGGCGCTTTGAGCGTGAAGTCGAGCTCGTCGCCCAACTCGACCATTCCAACATCGTGACGATCCTCGAGAGCGGCGTCGACAGCGGTCGCTATTACTTCGCGATGCGCTACGTCGAAGGCCAGCGCCTCGACAAATACATCATCGAAAACAACGTCTCGCGTGAGCGGATGCTGGCGATCTTCCAGAAGGTCTGCGAAGCCGTCGCCTATGCGCACCAGCGCGGGATCATCCACCGCGACTTGAAACCGTCGAACATCCTCGTCGATGAAAACGGCGAACCGTTCGTGCTGGACTTTGGACTGGCCAAGTCGGTGGACGATCAGGCGTCGGCGCTTGAACGGGCGAAGACGATTTCGGTCACCGGCCAACTGATGGGTACGCTGCCGTACATGTCGCCGGAGCAGGCTTCGGGCGAACACGAGCACGTTGACGTGCGCACCGACATCTACTCACTGGGCGTGATTCTCTACGAGATGCTCACGGGGCAATTCCCGTACAAAGTCGTCGGCAACATCCAGGACGTCTTGAAGAACATCACCGAAGTCGATCCGAAGAAGCCGTCGCTGGTCGGTCGCCGCATCAACGACGAAATCGAAACGATCGTGCTTAAGGCGCTCGCGAAGGAAAAGGATCGGCGATACCAGTCGGCCAACGCGTTTGCGGATGACTTGAGTCGTTATCTCAAAGGTCAGCCAATCGAAGCCAAGCGCGACAGCGCCACGTACATGGTGCGCAAGATGATCAGCCGTCACCGCGTGCCGGTCACCGTTGCGGTCGCATTTCTGGCGATCGTCGCGTTCAGCGCGTGGACGTGGTGGAACCAGAGCGTGCAGCTCGCCCATGCGGGTGCGGCGCAAATCATGGCCCAGTTTGTTGACGATCCCAACGATGCGATGGCGCAAAGTACGGCGGCTGAGCCGCGTTTGGCTGAGGTGCTGCAGGATGCGGTGATTCGGAGTCTTTCTTCCAGCGCGTATACCGAGCGGATCATGGCCGCCCGTGGTGGTGTGTTGCTGGCGCCGCAGGATTTCTGGAAGTCGATCGACGGCGGTGCGCTGTGGGAAAACGGCGAGTGGCTGGAACTGGCGAACCTGCCGGAAAAAATGACGGCCGCAATTTTGCCGGAACTGATCGAGAAAGCTGAAACCGGAAGCGATCGTCAGCGTTACGTAAGTCTCTGCCTGATCGGACAGATTGCGCCGGAAGATGAAGAGCTGGCCGCGGACTGCGCCCAATGGGCAAACGATGCCGAGCATCCCGGTGTTCGGGCGGCGGCGTCCTGGGCGGCGAAGCGCATGGGACATTTGGTTGAACCGCTCACGTCAGACGATGTCTTTGTCGACGAGGTCAGCGGCCAGACGTTTGCACGTATTCCGGGCCAGGACGAGTTCTTCCGCGGAAGCGATGAGGGCGATCCCGACCGTTGGCCCGATGAAGATCGACCGGTGCAAGGTGTTGCGATCGATGCGTTGTGGTTCGCCGAAACGGAAGTCACCTGGCCGATGTTTGAGAAGTTTTTAAACGATCCAGCCGGCGCGGAGATCGCCAAGAAATTTCGGTTAATTGATATGGCCAGCCTGATGCAGGGCTTGTCGGCTGAGCAGAAACAGCACGCGGTTGCGAGCCTGGTCAGCAAGGTACAAGCCGAGGCGTACATCGCTTGGCT
>JAUIEW010000065.1 GCA_030429365.1 Phycisphaerae bacterium | reverse complement strand
CTTGGTGGTGGTGCTCAAATCTGTTTCAGTGTCAGCTGGTCAGATCCGCTCCAGCATGACGACCTGGACCTTGTCGCCATCGGATGCTGCGGGCGAGCCGGCCGGTCTGACGATCCAACCGTTGGCCTTTCCCATGCCAAACGGATCGCCCGACCCCCGCCACGATAACGCGCGGGCGGTCAACCGGCCACTCTGATCTGGATCAATGCATGCGGGCCAATAGCTATCACGATCGCCCGCTGCTTTCTGACTGCCGATCAAATCGGCTTCGATCGCCTGTGGAAGTTCGCCTGCCCGACCTTGCATCGCCGCGATCGCGGGGCGCATGAGCATCCAGTACCCCACCATCGCGCTGACCGGATTGCCTGGCAGTCCGAATACGCATGTGCCCTTTTCCGTCGTGCCGAAGAGCGTGGGCTTGCCCGGTTTGGATGACATTTTGTGAAAATGCACTTGAACCCCGCATTGGGCCAAGACATCCGGCACGAAGTCGAACGCCCCCATCGATACCCCGCCGGTGATGCAGAGCCCGTCGCATTCCAGCCCGTACTCGATGCTTTTGGTCAGGCTGGCCATATCGTCCATGGCGATGCCGAGCGAAACGACGTTGACGCCATCATCGCTGAGCAGTGCGGCCAGCATCGGGGTGTTGGAATTGCGGATTTGTGCGCCAGTCGGTCGCTTGCCAACATCCACCAACTCATTGCCGGTGGCCAACACGGCGAAGACCGGTCGACGATAGATGTTCACATTCGCCGCCCCAGCCGCAGCGGCCACCGCGATCTGGGCGGGGCCCAGACGTGTCCCTTTCGCCAAAACGGGTTCACCCGATTTGAGATATTCGGCTCGATCGCAGACGTTCGTGCCTTTGGGGATGGGCAATTGAATCTTGACCGAACCACCGTCGTCGGTCCAGGTCGTATCCTCGACGCGAACCACGGCGTCAGCCCCCTCGGGAATCGGCGCGCCGGTATTGATCCGTGCGGCCTCGCCCGCTCCAACCGTTTTCTTACTGGAGCTGCCAGCTGCGATGTGGTCGATCACTTTCAGCGTCGCGCCGCCCTGGTCCGTGTCAGCCGACCGAGCTGCGAAACCATCCATCATGGCCTTGTCAAAGGGCGGCATGTCGACGTCACAAGCGACGTCCTCGGCCAGCGTGAGCCCCAACGCCTGAACCAGGTCCATCGGCATGATTGGGGCAACGGCGACGTGATCGAGAACGATACGCTGCGCTTCGGCGACGCTGATAAGTTGGTCATGTTCGCTGCTCATACGAACATTGTGCAAGCGCGGTGGCGGTCGGTCAATTGTGGTTGACTGCGAATGAGAAGAAGGCACAGGCTTTTCGGCCTGTGCCTTCGGATTCGGTTGGGTAACTTGCTCTTAGGCACTGCTCGCAGAGCAGTGGCACGTTTTGATCGGTTGCTATGCTGACTTCTCTTCTTTCTTTGACGCCTTGTCGCCGTTCTTGTTGGCGATGTTGCCGGCGATGGCTTGGCTTAGGTCGCGCAGGTCTACGCCGAGGACGCTTTCGATGGTGGCCATCGATTCGCTCAGCATGCGGGCTTTGCCCATTGCTGCGCCGGCGATGGCGTTTCCATTGCCGCCGTCGATCACTGTGACATCGCCAAGGTTCACCCCCTGAATCGTCTTGGTCATCTCCTGCACCACGTTTGGCATCATCTCGACGAGCATAACCTTGAGCGCGTCGGGGTGCTTTTGAATCGTCTGACCGATTTGCTCGATCGCCATCGCACGGGCTTTACCCTCTTCGAGAATGGTGGCGGCTTCACCTTCCGCCTTGGCGCGGGCGACGTCGCGATCGGCGATAGCCTGTGCAACTTCGGTCGCCTGCAGACGTTCACGCTCTGAGGCTGCTGCCGCTTTGTTGCGCTCGGCTTCTTTGATCGCCGCTTCTCGGGCGAGTTCGGCTTTTCGGATGCGAAGATCGTTGTCCGATTCGGCGATCGCCTTGTCGGCATGCAGGCGCGCCTGTTCTGATTTCTGTCGCGATTCGGCTTCTGCCGCTTTCGCCTCGGCGTCACGGATGGCCTGTGCCTGTCGGGCGGCTGAGCTGGCCTCCGCTTCCTTGATGTCTGCTTCCGCTTTGCGCTGGGCTTCGTACTGACGGGCCTGGGCGCGGACTTCTGCCGACGCCTTGCGGGCGATCGACTCGAGGTACTGATCTTCGTCGTGGACGTTTTGGATGTTCACGCTGTCGATGATCAAACCGAGCTTGCGGAAGTCATCGGTGACTTCGTTCATCACCGTGGCGACGAATTTGTCGCGGTCTTCGACGATTTCCTCAGGCGTCATCTTACCGATGACCGCACGCAAACCACCTTCGAGCGTTTCGCGGGCGACGCGCTGCATCTCGACTTGCGGTTGATTCAGAAAACGCTCAATCGCATTGCCGCGCGTATCCGGTTCCGATGAAACTTTCACGTTGGCAACGCCCGTCACCATGATCGGGATCATCGTACCGCCACCGGCCTGCGCCTTCACTTCCAAACCGACCTGCATGTTGCGCAGGCTGATCTTCGAAACCTGTTCGATGATGGGCCATACCACGGTTCGACCACCGATGAGTGTGCGGTAGCCTTCATTGGGTCCGGACCTCTTACCACTGATCACCAGCAGTTCACTCGGATCACCGACGACCATGATTTTTGCCACGAACGCCGCAAACGCAATGAAGACGAACAAGATGCCACCGCCCAATATCATGTAGGGCGTAAGTGACCCTGCTGAAAGCATCGATGTCATGATTGGCTCCCTTCTACGAGTTATTGATAAAGTCGTGTTCCTTCCGCGACACAACGACTGCCAAACCACCAGAGTATTCTACGATGGCGACGGCTTCGCCACGTTGAAATGAATCATCGTCACGCTTCGCGACGGCGGGGATGTAGTGCTCACGATTGCCAACTCGCACGCCAACTTCACCGCGGTTAGGCGGTTTGATCGATGCGGTTACGCGCCCCGGCTGCCCGATGAAATCTTGGATCGAAATCTGACTGTTGCCACCGCTGCGCTTCAACGCGCGGATCGTTTGATGCACGCCTTGTCCGATCGCCAAACCGGTGATCAACGACGTGATCAGGACAGCCAGCGGCGCCATCTCGGACATGTGCGTGAGCACCGTACCGGTCATACCGAAAGCGGCTGCGAAGTACACGAGGAAGCTGACTGAAAACCAAGTCGACAGCGCCAGCGCACCGTGATGGTGATCAACCCCGCCAAAATCGTGATCGTGACCGATCGCGTCGTGTCCGACATCGACACCACCATCAAGATCGACGCCACCGTCCAGATCAACGCCGTCAAAGTCAACGCCACCATCAAGGTCGACATCCAAATCCATATCGACGTCGAGGTCCATGTCGAAATCAACGTCGGCATCGACCGAACCGGAATGATCGCCACCGAACACGGTGGAAATCACCAACAGGCCACCACCCACGATCATGCAAACGATGTACAAGCCCGAAAGTGATGGCATCGCCAAAGCGGCTAGCAAAAACTCAGGCATAGCCATTGCTCGTCCTCCGTGCAATCAACGGTTCCTCGGTTTCCGTGAACCGGAAACAGTTGTCGTTCGTAGTCACCCAACACCAAAAGCTTAATACACGCTTGAAGCGCTGGATACTACAACTCCGGTCCATCTTTAGAACGACTCGTTGAAATGGCCCTATTGGGCTAGAATGCCTCAAACCGAGCGCTTGGCACGATTTCGGACCTCTAGACACCCCTTGCGCATGCTGCCTTGATGGAGAATCGGCATATGAAGGTGCTTTATTTTGACTGCTTTAACGGGGCGGCTGGCGATATGCTTGCCGGCGCTCTGATCGACTCTGGCGTGTCCATCGAGCGGATCCAATCCGAGTTGAAGGCCCTCAACGTCTCAGGGTACACCGTCGAAGCCCAAGGCATCCGAAAACAGGGGTTCGCAGCCACCAAATTCGACGTGCACATGGACGCGACCGTAAGTCAGCCCCACCGTCACCTGCACCACATCGAGAAGATTATCGCCGAATCGACCTTATCGGAGCGTGTCCGCAAACGGGTCATGTCCGTCTTCGAGCGGTTGGCTGACGCAGAAGCCGCCGCCCACGGGACAACCCGGGAGAAGGTCCACTTTCACGAAGTCGGAGCCATCGATGCGATTGTGGACATCGTCTCCGTATGCTTAGCCGTCGAGATCATCGCGCCCGACCGGATCGCAGCGTCGCATCTGCCCGTCGGTTCCGGAACCGTCAAATGCGAACACGGAATCATGCCGGTGCCTGCCCCCGCGACGGCGATGCTCTTAAAAGGCGTCCCGATCCAACAAACCGACGAAACCGGCGAACTTCTCACGCCGACAGCCGCCGCCCTGCTCACCGAGCTTTGCGATGAGTTTGGTCCGCTGCCGTCAATCAACATTGAACAGATCGGATTGGGCGCGGGCACGCGCGACGGCAAAACGCGTCCGAACATCCTGCGTGCATTGATCGGAACATCGGTGACGGCATCCGAAAGCAGCAGCGATGCGGTCGCAGTCCTCGAAGCCAACATCGATGACGCACCTGGGGAATGGGTTGGGCATTGTATCAACCGCCTTCTTGATGCTGGTGTACTCGACGCCTACACGGTGCCGATATACATGAAGAAGGGACGGCCCGGGGTCGTCCTATCGGTGATCTGCGAGCCGAAAGACCAGCGCCGCATCGAAGATCTGATCTTCAGCGAGACGTCAACCTTCGGCATTCGACACCGGTTGATGCAGCGATCAAAATTGAATCGCGAGCATCGAACCGTCGAGACGCCGTACGGACCGATTCGCATCAAGATCGGCTCACGCGATGGGCAGGTGCTTTCGGCGACGGCAGAGTACGAAGACTGTGCGGCGGCTGCGAAATCGCATGACGTCGCCCTTCGCACGGTTGTCGCAGCCGCGATGAAAGCGTACGCCGACAATCTGTAGGGTCCGCTGTGCGGACCGAAGAATTTCAACCCCGGGAAAATCGGTCCGCACAGCGGACCCTACATGAAAATATTCCCGAAGCCGCCCAACAAAGGACCCGCAACATGGATGTTGTCGAGCCATTCCTTCCGCTGAATCTTCTCGCTGCCGCCGATTCGGAGGGGTTTACCACCCCGTTTCTGTTGGCGGTGCTGGTGATGACGCCAATTCTGGTCATGTCCACGCGCAGGCGGTTACGCAAGAATCGATCCAACGCGCACAGTAGCCCGCGTCATCGGAACACGAGATCACCAGACATCCAAAAGCGAGCCGAAGCAATCCGCACGCACAATGCGGCTGAAACGGAAGCAGGTGCAGCGATGCTTGAATTCCAGGAATACGCCCGGACGATTCAAGCCCAAATTGATAACCGGTATCAGAAGCTCGAAGCCGCCACCGCCCATGCCGATCGGAAAATCGCCGAGATACGCCAACTACTCACCGAGACGGGCTTGATCGCGGGCGGCGAGGCACCGGGTGTTGACCCCAATACGGACGTTTGGCACAGCATTGCAGCCCCCCGCACGCAGGGTTAGACCACTTTTTTTGAATGCGGTTCAACTCGAAGTAGTCCGGCTGATTTTCGCTGCCTAGAATTTCAGGTCAGGGCATGTGGTCGCATTCTCTCAATACTCTCATACACAGGTTGAACCCGGGCTTATGGGACTGACCGTATCACTCGTCATCGGACCAAGGCACGCCGGTAAGTCCTCGCTCATTGAGGTGATCAAGGACGAAGTCTGTAAATCGAAACCACACCTGCTGCGTCTCATCCCAAGCAACCGCGCGAAACACTCAGCGATCAAACCGCTTAGCCTTGCATCCGAACATGAAACCTCATTCGAAAACATCATCTACGATCCTGATCGGGTTTTTGAAACACTCCCGGAAATACTCACGCGGATTCATGCCCAGGACCGGTACGGCTGCGTGATCATCGAAGGCGATGCCGACCCGAACCTGCTTCAAGCCTACCCGTATGACTTTGCCCTTTTCATCATGCCTTCGCCCGAATCCGAAAACGATATCTTCCGGTCGAAGGATCAGGTGAAGAAGGCATTCGAAGCCGCGATGAACGACACCGCCGCTTTCACGAGTGAGATTTTCGGCGTGGGCGGTGTGGATGATTCGTGGTCGGGCGAACGCAAAACGCCGCGACCCGACATGAGCGACTCGCAGATGATTCGACTTCTGGATTCACCGCTCGGTCAGGAACTGGCCTCGCGCATCCAATGCCATCCGGACTATCACGGATTGATCGACAGCAATGCGATTGTGGTGAACACGGGAATTGGTGCGACCTCGGGCGCCGCGGATGCGGTGGTCGCTCGGCTTGAGACATTGATCAACGACAACAGCCCGGTCAATGGCAGCCGCTCGATCTATTGCTGCGATGTGCTCGATCGACACGACCCCCGCCGCAAGAAACTGCTCGCCCTCCTTGGACAGAACTATCCCCTGCAACGAAACGCATAGAAATCCAACAGATTTGTTGGCCAACAAAAACAAATCGACCAAAGCCCAAACGCAGCATCGTCGTCATTCCCGGGCAAGCGGGAATCCAGGGGAGAGCCAAAGCCACTCAAAGAGCAGATGGCCCCCAGCATATCAAAATTCCGACGAGCAAATCGAAAGTTCAGGAATGATCCTGCAGCACTACAACCAGAAGTTGCGGCGCGTCGGTGCACCCGAACCCAGACCAGCCGGCTTAACCGGAGGGCGAGCTGCCCAAGGTTTTTTCGGCTTAGCCGGTCGAATCACATCCATCGCCTGCAAAACGCCGCGTTGCTGATGCGGTGAAAGGGTGCGATAGCGCACCACCATGCGAACTTCCTCAATCGTCAGGTTAAACACGTCTTCCGAATGGCAATGATCGATGTGCGTATCAGGTGTCTGCGTTGGACTCACGTCGCCGCCCTCACTGTTGCAGTTGAAAACCCAGGAACAAAAAGCTCCTAGGTTATCGGAAGTTGCGGCGTTTAAGTTTTGGGCAAGTTTGGCTAGTTGTCGTCGAACAGCACCTGAAGTTCAGCGAAGTCGAACAAATCAACCGCCGTGTCAGTATTGAAATCAAAGCATTCGCACTCCAACCCGGTCGGCGATTGGGCAAGGCATGCCGCGAAGGAATTGTAATCCGCAAGATCGACGCTGATGTCGGCATTGCAATCGCCTTCGATGTCCACGATCGTCTCGAATCTAGCCAACGGATCGCCGAGGACAATCGTCTGGCCACTTAGGAACCAAATGGAGGAGTACGCCGCTTCAGCCCACGTCCTCTGATTGACCAACATGTGCGTCAGGAGATAGGCATTTTCCGCCTGACTTATTTCAAAATTCTCGAATACATTTCCGACGGCGAACGTACCGCCCGCCGCGACGAAGTCTTCAACCTGCTCGTGATTGTAAAGTGTTCCCAGGCCGTTAAGACCTCTTGCGTTAAATGTCTCAACACTATTGAAGATCGCGCCCCGCGCAAACGTGAATCCATCGATGTATGTTCCCGAGCCCGGCGGGTTTTCTCCTCCGTTGTGGCTATGGTTTTCACCGGGGGACGCATAGGCAATTAGCGGACGCGGTTCCTCTGTTGAGTCGACAAAATTAGCCGAGGTGTCATAGCGCACATTCCAACCGTCGGCAATGAGGGATGCGTTGGCGGTGTTGTAATCGCCAACGAACTCAAAAGAACTTCCGCCGTTTCTGTCAAGCAATATTTGAGTCGTGGCTCGATTGACGGTTAGGTTTTGGGCACGGTCGATGAGGGCAAGGGCGTCTGATTGCGTGCTCCCGTCAATTCGACATACCAGATACATGTCTCCCGGCGTCAATCGGGATGAACCACTGCCAGTCAGCATCCAGAAGAGGTTCGTTAAGTTTTCGAATGTTTTGGGCGTGGTGATTCCGAACCTTGAAAACGAGTCAATTTCGAACTCGCTGTTCTCAAATCCGTGATATGGATTCTCAATCACGTTGTCGGCATAACTATCCATCCGCCCGCCAGACTCACCGTCGTACAGGTCCTGCCACAAAAGGACCAATTCAGCGTCAACTGACGCGTATGTGGAATCGCCATTGACGCCGAACTCCGTAAACGCAGCGTCCGGGTCGTCCCCAACGAGTGGATTGTTGTTATCCAGGATTCGATGAGGCATGGGTCGGATCAAGACGATCGCGATGAAATGGTGAGGTCCAGGTCCAATCAGGATGAGCATGCGGTCACGAATCGGATTGCGAATTTTCGTAATGAACTCATCCATGGTTAGATCGCTCGTCAGGAGCGAGGCGTCATGAAGATCAACAATGTTGTCTGGACCAATCCCCGGATGCGCGGCGAGGTATGCGTCCTTTAGCTCTGTGCCTTCGGACGATGCCGAGTTGTATACGACCAGTGTTTGACTCTCGGAGATTGCGGCGTTAGTCGGGCTTACAGTCGCGCAAATCAGGGCAATGCTTGCACAGAAAATGCTTATGGATCGCATGGTCTAACTCTCCGCAGTCACATCGGAATGGAAGCGCACCCGACCCATCTGCGCGCCCACGTTAAGCATACGAGAGAGTGTCACGTGATTACAACTCACTTCCCCTACTGCACTCGAATTGGAGGAATCGTTTGCAGCGTGCTTTGCTAATTGACGTCGAAGAACACCTGCAATTCGGCGAAGTCAGCAAGATCAACCGCCGTGTCAGCGTTGAAATCGAAGCATTCGCACTCCAGCCCCACCCCGGTCGGCGATTGGGCGAGGCATGACGCAAAGGAATCGTAATCCGCAAGATCGACGCTGATGTCCGCATTGCAGTCGCCTTCGATATCCACAATCGTCTCAAATCGGGCCAACGGATCGCCGAGCACGATCGTCTGCCCACTCAAGAATACGATTGAGGAATAGGCAGCCTCAGCCCATGTCGCGCGATTGATAAGCATGTGGTATAGGAGGTGTGAGATTTCGGGTTGACCAGCGCCCAAATGCTCGAACACGTTTCCGATCGCGAATGTTCCACCGGCCGATACGAAGTCCGCCAATTGCTCTTGGTCAAAAAGCGGCGGCAGTCCGTTTAACCCACGAGCGTTATATGACTCGATACTATTGAATATCGCCCCTGGCACGAATCCATACCCATCAATATACGTTCCATCCCCCGGCGGATCCTCGCCATTCCCGCCAAACCCATGGGTCTCGCCTTGAGATGCGTAAGCAATCAACGGGCGCGGTTCCTCACTTGAATCGATGAATTCAAAAGTCTCGTCAAAACGGACGTTCCAACCTTCGCCAGTTAGGAAACTTGCTATCGCTCCGAAGTCATCTTCAAGTTCACTTGGCGAATTCTGGCGTAGGTCAAGTAGTAAATGAGTGGTCGCTCGATTGACGGTGAGGCCTTGGGCCCGATTGATAAGCGCCAGCGCGTCGGATTGCGTGGCCCCGTCGATCCTGCAGACCAAATAGATATCCCCTGCCGTCAAACTCAATAAGCCACTCCCTCCGGAACTCCAAAACAGGTCGAAGTAGTTTTGAAACGTCTTTTGTGTACTTATGGCCAGTCTTGAGAATGTATCTATCTCTTCCCAATCACTAATATTGAAACCGTAAGGATTCCCAATGACATTATCTGCTAAGCTATCCATCGTCCCTCCAGCTTCTCCTACATACAAATCCTGAAACAGCAATGTCAGTTCGGAATCAACCGACGCATATGTCGCATCAGCATCATCAAAAAACTCTACGTCCGCCGCATTAGGGTCATCCCCCACCAATGGGTTATCGCTGTCCAAAATGCGATGGGGCATTGGTCGGATCAACACGATCGCGATGATATCGTGAGGTCGAGGTGGAATCAGCAAGAGCAGGCGCTGCCGAATCGGATCGCGCACTTTTGTGATAAATTCATCGATGCTCAGATCGCTTTTCAAAAGCGAGACATCGTTCAGATCAATCACGTTGGCATACGGCTCCGAAGGAATCCCCGGATGCGCGGCGAGGTATGCGTCCTTTAGCTCTGAGCCTTCGGATGATGCCGAGTTGTATACGACCAGCGTTTGACTCTCAGAAATTGCAGCGTTGGCCGGGCTTGCCGTCGCGCAGATCATGACGATGCCTGCACACACAATGCTCATGGATCGCATGGTTTCACCCTCCGCAATCACATCGAAATGGAAGCGCACCCGACCCTTTTGCGCACTTGACTTAATCATACAGCGCACAGTTGGCTAAATACAACCTCGCGGGGTCTACACTATCGAATGTTCGGTTAGGTGCGGTTTATGGAGTCGTAGGCTGGACTGTGCCCGCCAATCAGCAAACCATCAAGGCGGCGGTGGGCACGGCCCACCCTACCACTGCTTCGAATGGTCCAGTCGACCCTAGTCGTCGTAGCGATCTTCGCAGCGATCGAGACGGCGTTCGCAGTCGTCGTTGTCCTGCTTCAATTCGCGTTCTTTGCGTTCGAGGCGGCTGTTGCGAGCACGGAGTTCGTCAATTTCGGCGTAGGCTTCGGCCAGTCTTCGGCGGGCGTCTTCGTGACTGGTGGTGTGCGGAACGGAACGCGTGTTCGTCGAACCACGATGCGAACGCCCATTTACGCTGATGCGCTCCGGGGCTTTCACCGATACGCAACCCCACATCGCAGATGAGGCCGTGAATATTCCAACCAATGCCATGATTTGAACACGCTTCATTTCAGATTCCTTTCGTCCATTCAACGTTCTGCCCCCAGCCAACCCCTGCGTCCATCGGCCCACTTGGCTCTCATAGATGCTAACCGCCCGGCGGCTTCTGCGTCAACAAATCGGCAAGCGGTGCTGTCTGGTTGGTGCAACACGCGGTTTGACGCGGGCAATGCGGGTCTGCTAAACAGCCCCCAAAAAAAGATTCAGCCCCGGGCATTCGTAACCTGGGACTGAATCCATTTGATCTTCAGCACTTTGCAGTGCGATGGCGATAACGTGCTGTTGAGATGATTAGTTCTCAACCAGGTTGCCGCGGATTTCACCGGCTGGGTTCAACTCGGTGTGCAGGTTCACGTAGATATCGCCCGCCCGAATGTTCGCAACGTCATCGGCGGATACATCCCACGTGCCTTCGACGGTGACGCCGCCATTTCCATCATCGGCCACGTTCTCGGTGATTCCAAAAACAACGCCGCCCGATCCTTCTGCACCATTGTCGGACAAGTGAAAGTGCGCGCCGGTCACGTCACCAGAGAGACCCGTCGCGGTCACGTTGTAGGTCAATTGCGTTTCGGCGTCGTTCAGCGTAAAGGTGCCCGTACCGGTTGCGTTTGTCTCGACTGGATCCGGTCGCTCAGCCGCGCCGGAAAGCGTTGCGCTAAACGCCTTTGCCTCGCCGCCATTGTTGCCACCATCATTCCCGCCGTCGTTGCCATTGTCACCGTCCATCACCGTGCAACCAGCCGACAAACCAACGAAGCCAATCACCAGCACCTTTAGAATTGATCGCATCATCTGTTTCTCCATAAACCGTTCAATAAAGTCCCCAGATTAATCATCTAACAAGTCGATCCTTCGGAATCGTCTAAACTTCCCCCGTGGTTGCCGCTTCCCTGCTATTGCCGGGTGCGCCGCGCCGCCGGCGCCATCGGCGACATCCGTTCGGCGCATTAACAAGCTTTGTTGGTCCTTCATCAATCTCCACGTTCAAAAAACCTGGAGCACCTGTCGGCTCGTTCGTCCGCGATAAGCTTGGACTCAGGACGGCACTTCATGGACACCAACTGGTCGCCGTTCGATAGGCTGATAGACTACTGTCAGCTACGTCTAAACCAAGGAAAAACGAAGCGTCACAGAACAGAACCGATGAATCGCAGTGAGCGCTCCATCCTGATTGTCACCGGAATTTTTACACCACTGCAAGCCGAGTTTGACCTGACCGGGCTTCAAGTGACTGCATTGCCGTTGATTGGATACGTCTTGATGGGCGGCGGGGCGTTGCCGGCTGGCTACTTCACCGATCGTTTTGGTCCGAAACCGATGCTGCTGGTTTACTTTGCATCAACGGCGATCTCTTGCGTATGCGCGGCCCTCGCCCCCAATGCGGTAGCGTTTGCGATCGCGCTGATTTTTGTGGGAGCGGCGGTCAGCCTGTATCACCCCACCGGCCTGGCAATGATTTCGCACGGTTTTGAAAAACGCGGCCAGGCGATGGGCATCCACGGAATCGCCGGTTCGTTTGGATTGTGCGGCGGTGCGATCGCGATGCTATTGGCCAATCTCTGGCATTGGCGGTTGGCGTATTGGGTGATGGCTATCGTGGCGTTGCTGTCACTCGCGGTGCTCTTGATCATGCCCATCACACTGCGCGACGACCCTCGACGCAATTCAAAGGTCGATCAAACCACAACCGAACCGCGCCGCGCTCCGGTTCTCTTGTTGGTGCTGCTCTTCGTTCCGATGATGCTGACGGGGATTAACTACCGCGCGATCATGACGGCGCTGCCGACATATCTCTCCGGTGACGAGGGCGACTCCACCTTAAAGAGCGCGCTGATCATTCTGGTTTTCCTGGCGGGCGGGGCCAGTCAGTTTCTCATGGGACGTCACGCCGATCGGACGCATTCGTCAAAGCTATACGCGAAGATGATTGCGATGAGCATTCCACTGGCGCTGGTTCTCGCATGGACTGGCGCCGGCACGTATGGCGCTATCGCAGCAGCACTTGCATTGGCGGTTGTTCATTTTGGCACGCAGCCAATCGAAAATCTGCTCATCGCCGAACACACGCCGCGATCGCTGCGAAGCATGTCATACGGCTTGAAATTCACGTTAACGTTTGGATTGGGGCCGGTAGCTGTGCCGCTTGTTGGTTATCTTTGGGATGCCACGGGGACGCTGGCGTGGACGTTCGTGCTCTTTGCGGGGGTTGCGCTTGTTGTGGCACTTTTGATTCTGCAACTTGTCAAGGTGGTCGATGCTCAGGCCGCTGCACCAATTGAACCGGTCAGCCCATCACCATGCCTAGGGTCCGTCGATCAAACCCGATAGACCGGTCCAGTCATCGATGTCGATGATGTCTCCTGTTTCATCGATGTCTGCACACGCACAACCTGGGTTGGCCGTCTTGCTCTGCCCAAAGCAGATTGTAAAGAGATGCATGTCGAAGAGGTCGTAGTCGCCATCGCTGTCCATGTCGCCAGGTGCAAGGCAGCAATCGCCGATCGTCAATTCACCCGGATCGCTCAACAGGGCGCAGTTCGGACCGATCGTCAGCGCACGCTGCGTGTAATCGCCCGCATCCGACGCATCGACATTCGTGATCGTCAAGGTGTCTTCAAAAGCGCCCGAGATACCATTGCCGTTTGCCAATGGAATACCATTCTTGAACCACTGGGTGAACTGCGAAAACTCTGGCGGTGATGCTGCCGTCGCGGTGAAGACCGCCGTCTCACCGACCTCAACACACAGGTTACCCGGTTGCTGCGTGAAGACCGGCCCCACAATTTCCAAAACTGTCGGATTGGATTCGATGCTGCGTCCACACCCATCAGTGATCACACAGGCATATCCGGGGGCATTGGCTTCATCGACGACTTGAAGATGACTGATGGTCAGGCTCGATAAGGTCGCTCCACCGACCCGTCCGCCATTGGCCAAAGGTGCGCCATCTTTGAACCACTGATATTGCAACTGGTACCCGCTCACATCAACGGCAAGGATCAGCGTCGTGTCGGTGCAGCGTGATTCGATCGCTGGTGGTTCCATGTTGATGACCGGTTCGGGATGAAGTGTGACCTGTGCTGAATCACTTTCGCGCGCGACGCATCCGGCCTTCGCAATGCAACTGTAGGAGGCCAACGCCAATTCGTTGACATTGGCAATCGTCAGCACGGAGGTTGTGACACCGCTGAAGTTTGGCCCGTTGACCAGCGGCATGCCGTTCTTGAGCCATTGGAATTCAGTCGCATCGGGTGCGATGATCGAGAGTTGGACGTTCGCCCCGGGGCAGACCTCGACCGACATCGGCTGACCGACAACCAGTCCTTCCGTTTCACAATCGTCGGGTACGCCATTCTCGTTGCAGTCCGGCTCGTCGCACGCATCGGGCACACCGTTTTGATTGCAGTCATCAAACGCTTCACAAACATCAAGGATGCCGCTGTCATCACAGTCGGGATCAACCTGCAGATCGCAAACGCCACAACCAAATTGCTCCACAAACGTGACGCAGGTTTCGTCCCATTCGTCGTCACAGCATGATGGGGCATCTTCACAAACGCACGCCTGGATCGTCGGGTTCGTGCAACCTGCACCGTGCTCAATCTCGCAGCAATCGCCCGGACCAATGAAATCAATCTCGCACTCGTCAGGTAAGAGATTCTCGTTGCAGTCAGTCGATGTTCCGCCAGCAAGATCGCATTCATCAAGCACGCCATTGCCGTTGCAATCTGACATTTCGCATTCGTCGGGAATCGCGTTGGCGTTGCAATCGACGCTCGTCGCCCCGCCGATATCGCACGCATCAACGATTCCATTGGCGTTGCAATCGTCTTCGCATTCGTCCAGGACACCATTGGTGTCGCAATCGGTGGGCACCGTGCAGACGCCGCAGCCGTACTGCTCTACGCGAAACGCGCAGATGCCATCCCAATTCACGTCGCAGCAATAAGGATCAATCGCACACACGCACGTCTCGACGGCCTGGTCGTTGCAACCCGTTCCACTTCCTCCGACGCAACAATCGTGTCCAAATTCGCCAATCAATTCGCATGCGTCGGGCAAGTCGTTGTCGTTGCAGTCCGGCTCGCCTGCGGACACGTCGCAATCGTCGGGGATGCCGTTGCCATTGCAATCGCTTTCGCACTCGTCGGGCAGATTGTTGGCATTGCAGTCGGTGCTGGTTGGTCCAATGATGTCGCAACTGTCTGCCACCGCGTTGCCGTTGCAGTCCGGCTCGCACTCGTCGGGGATCCCATTGCCGCTGCAGTCGTCGCTGTATCCGCTGGCGATATCGCAGATGTCCTGAATGCCGTTGGTGTTGCAGTCGTCTTGGGACTGGCATTCATCCGGGATACCGTCATCATTGCAATCAAGGGAACTGCCCCCTTGAATGTCGTCGAAGTCCGGGACGCCGTTGGTGTTGCAGTCCGGCGGTTCGGCGGCGACTTGCCCTGTCGCGATCAACGCGTAGCCTTGCGTCCCCTGATTGACAGCCGTCCCCTTGACTCGGATCGTCCATTCACCGACGGCCGGTGCGGACACGTGAACTTGTTCGACGTTGTTCAGACTGTCAGGGGTTCCTCCTGGAATCGATGCACCATTGATGAAGAAGTTGCCGAGATAGACCTGTCCTGTCGGCGAGACAACCTCAAGGTCGAGATTGTTGACCAACGCCAAACCGCTGCCCGTCGCTGCAGCCGCCGGGGGATCGGTCCATACCAGTGTCACCCGCAATTGCGCTTCTTCACCGAACACGGTCACGGGGTATTCGCCGTTGTCACCGGTCGTCAATCCCGAGTCGTTGCGCACATCGTCGACCACCACCAGGTTGAGCACGTCACCTGCGAAATACACCGCGTTGTCGGCAAGCAATCGCCCCCAACCTTCGAGATTAGAGGGGTACCCACCAATGCCGGTCATGTCCACAGCCGAGTTGATCAGCACGCTCTTGATCAATGCCCCACTCGGCGTCAACGCGTCTTCAATCGTCGCAACACCTGACGGATAATATCCATCCACGAAATACTGACGCACGAGCGTCGCCGCTCCCGCAACCGCAGGACACGCCATCGACGTACCGGTATTGGGCACCACGCTGCAGGCACTTGGCGTCGCAGAAATCGACCCGCAACCCGGCGCATAGACTTCTGGTTTGCGCCGCCCGTCGGCAGTCGGTCCCACGCCACCGCTGCATTGCAGGTGTTGGGTGGGCGTATCTTCTGATGCGGCGACCGCGAGCAGGTTCTTGGCGTTTTCTGGGTTTCGCAGTTGTGGGCCGTTGGTGACAGCCAGGCACACGAAGTCGTCTTCATTCTGATAGAGGAAGTCGTCAAACCCGCGACAAAGTCCGTTGTATGCTGTCGTACCGTCGTCACCCCAACTGTTGGTGTGGATGCGCGCGCCCTGCGAGTGATGCAGGTCGAGCTTGGCGGTCACACCGGCTTCGGTGAAACTCGGAACCGTGCTGAACACCATGCTGGCTTCGTACGCGACGCCCCGACGATTGGCCCCGGACGTGTCGTTTCCAGCTGCGATGCACGCGACGTGCGTCCCATGTCCGCTATTGCCATCCGATGCGTTATAGAAGAGGAATTTGCCTTCATCGAGCGAGCAGTGGTCTTTGTCAGGCCGCCCATCCATGACCCCGATGATCTGATTCTCGCCATGTATTCCGTTGTCATAGAACGGAAACTCCCCGGGCAGATTGCTCTGTACGATCCAGCGGGTGGTGTCGTTTCGATATGAAAGTTCCGGCGCTTCCTCAACGAACTGAACGGACGCGATGTCCGACAGTGCCCCCACTCGCTCCTGGTCGATGTCCACAAAGATGATTGCATTGTCGGCAATCCGATCACGGCCTCGAATGGTCGCTCCGGCCTTCTGAAGTGCGGCGATCGCATCCCTTGTGTCTTGATTCGCAAAGAGCGTCACGACCAGCCGCACACGCCCCAGATTGGCGAGACGGATACGGTCTTCAGTTTCAAACGGAATGCTGCGATGACCGATACTTGGTGAACATTTCCAATCGGGTTTGTACTCGCCAACCCACTGTACAAACGACAGCCCGCTCAGTTTCTCTCTCGACACGCGACCGACGTCGGCGATGTACGCGTGATCCGGGACGTATTCCTGCAACACGACGCCGAACTGCTGCAACTGTGCGCGCTGTCTGGCAGTGATCGGTCCTGAGAGCTGAATCACGACATGTCGATCCGGCGCGAACTTGGCGTTGGCATCGTGGAGAAGGTTGGGTTCGAAGCGCGTATCCAGCGTCCCCGCATCAAGGATCAGCCGGCGCGAGGCTGCACGCTTCGCCGCGTCACCCTGTTGCGCGAGCGCCACGGCAGGACACAGCGTGACGATGAGAATGGTTATGATCAAGCGACGCATGCGCGGTGTGCTCAAGTGCAAGGAATCCGCCAAGTCATCAATCTTACAATCCGATGGCGCGGTCCCATGCGCTGCATCATCTTAGACTGAACAACGATTGCTTTAAGTGTACACCATTATAGGTTCAGGACTCCGACGCTTCCAAGCGTACATGAGTTCAACCTGCAACACCGGTGTGTCTGAGATTTGTCCACACCTGCACGGTCAGATGAAGCACGTGCCGCAGCGACCGCCCACAGCCCCATGCCGGACACACCATGCAAGTCTGGCGTAACGGATTTCCTGATCCATGCCGTCCAAACTGCGTTGGTTTGCGTTGGCCTGCTCACGTCGCCAAAATATTGCCCACGGGTTGGATGCAGAGTTACAGAGTCGTCACATTCGTTAACAAAAAGGAACTGCCATGGGACGAATATTTGCCATTTCCGTGCTGGTCTTGGGTGCACTTTCAGTTTCATTGACCGCTGATGAAGGCGACAAACCAGCCGCCACGCCACCCCCTGCGGACATGGCCGCGATGATGGCGCAAGCAAAGCAATTCACGGATCCTGGCCCGAATCACAAAGTGCTTGAGCGCTTCCTTGGCAAGTGGAACACCGAAACGCGACTGGCCATGGGACCTGGTGGAACACCGGAAAAGGGTGTGGCCGAGTTTTCGTGGATGATGGAAAACAGATGGCTTAAGAGCGAATACAAGAACACAATGATGGGCATGCCCTACGATGGCTTCATGCTCATGGGGTACGACAACTTCAAGCAGAGCTTCGTCATGACCATGGTGAACAGCCTCGACACCATGATGACGCACGCTGAAGGGGACATGGATCGAACTGGAAAGGTGATGATTCTCTATGGACCGATGGATGAATACCTGACCGGCGAGCATGATAAGATGGTCAAGTACATCTGGCGATTCGAGTCAGCCAACAAATTCAAACTCGAGGTGCACGACCTGCACATTGGCGAACAAAACACCATGGTCGTGGAAATCACTTTCAATAAGGCGTCCTAGGTCTGTAGCACGACCTGCGCATCGGCCAGGGCCTCGGGCAATGCGTCGCGAATCTCGACCAGTTGCTCAATGGTGACGCCCACACAATCGAGAAGATCCTGCGTGAATTCCTCATTGGCGGCGGTCCAGTGGAATCCGTGCTGCTCCTGGCAGCAGAGGATGTCCGCAGTGTGGACGATCATACCGATGCGTGTCAGTTCGTCCGAGAGTTCTTCAGGGTTGTGGTGATATCCAACCGCTGCTCGGAGATGCCTCGGGAACTTCCACTTGGTCGTCAGCGCGTCGCCCAGCTCCTGATGCGTCGGGCCGATCAATTCGCGCTCCAGATCAAGCCAGTTTTCACCGTTGGTGCTCGCCCGCCGCGCGATCTCATTCAACTGTTCGGGGAACGCCTGACGTTCGATCAGGATACCCAAGTCGTGGATCAAGCCGGCAAGAAACACTTCATCGTGCCCGGCCACGTCGCCCGCAGCGATGCAGATGTTCTTGGCACAGACCGAAACCGCCAGACTGTGCACCCACATTTGCTTGGCGTCGAAGTACTCAAGCTGATTACCGCTCTTGAACATGCGCGAGATGGATGCCGCAATCGAGATATTCTTGACCGCTGACAAACCCAGCAGCACGATCGCACGATCGACGCTCGCCACCTGTCCGGGCAAACCATAAAACGCCGAGTTGACGACCTTCAGAACTTTGGCCGACAGCGCCGGGTCTTGCTTGATGACGTTATGCAAGTCGCGGGCAGTTCCTTTCGGATCTTCCACCACTTCGATGATCTTGACGGTCACTTCTGGCAAGGTTGCGATCTCACCGACCGCCGCAATGGCCTTTGTGACGATGGCTTTGTTGTCTTCGGTTTGAACGTGCATGATGGCTCCTACGAGCAACGCCTGGGCGATCCATCGCCGATCAATTCGGCAAAGCCCGACTTCCGTTTTTGTACTTCGGCACGGGTTTCGGCAGTATTTAGAAGGTAATATATTGCTTGATGGTGTGTTTCTGCATGACTGATGGAAGCCGACAATATCGGTCGTTTTTGCTCTCAGTGTTCAAAGACCCGTTGGCGACCCATCCACAGACTCTCGCCGCCCGCCGCTACCGCAAGCATCGGAACCGTCCAGGTCAACATGATGGGCCACACACGAATGGCTTCATGCAATTCATTCGTCGAAGTTATCGGGAGTTCCAACTGCACAAGGGCCAGCGCCAGGGTCAATACGATCGCCGGCGGCTCCAGCATGTTTAGCAGCATGCCGAAACCGGCCCATCGATCGCCAACCTGCGCCGAAGCCCCATCGCGATCGACGTCGACTTCGTCGCCACGCCAGCCGAACTCAAACACCAGCACACGCAGCGCCGACCCCATCGCCACGCCGACAGCCGCTATCGCAAACCACGGCAAGAGCGCCACGCGCCCGCACGCCACCAGCGCCACGCAAATCCCTGCGTTGTTGACAAAGATGGCGATCGAACGGAGCAGCCAAGAAGGTCGCTTCAGGATCGGCACGAGGACTTTCAAAACCCACCACCGCATCATGCGCGACAGCACGAAGTCCGGTGCCTGCGTCATCCCCCATCCGGAGATCGCGCCGATCAGCAGCACGAGTCCGCCAATGAGTCCGGCTTTCAAAAGTGCCTGAAAGATCTCTGATTCCATATTCAAGTCGTAAGGTCAACGCGCGCGAATCACCACCACGTCGGTCGAGCCACCGCACGTTTGCTCGAAATGAACGGCGGCTTCAACGGCGGCTTTGGCAATCTGCTCGGCCGTACGCCTGCTGTTGTAAAGCGCGTGCAGCGCCCCGTACGCGTAGCGCTCTCCCGAGCCAATTGCCGCATATTGGGCGAATTCCATCACGCTGAGATCGCGCGACACGGCGAAAATGCCCTTGGGGCTTCCGACCATAAACTCCGCATCAATGTCGGCGAACGGTGAACGATCGTCGCGATCCGGCTGATCGTTGACGACCTGATATTTCTTACGGATCGCCTTCCAAAACTTCAGGAAGAAGTCGAAGATTTTCGGTTGATCAAGCAGCGATGGCGCACGTTTGAAACTGCCGAGGTAATGGTCGAGGATGTTGTCGTAAACCGACCACCCCACGCCCCCCATGCAACACGACCCCACCTTGCGCAACTTCGCCGATGAAACAAGATTCTCTTCATGCTCACGCCGCGACCCGGACGAATGCATCCGGTCAGCCGCCAACGCGATTTGATCGCCCTTTCGGACGGCAACAATGATCGACATCAAAAAACTCCATACCAAGAAACCACTTCAGAACCGAAAAGGATGATCGAAGGAGGCGACACGGTCAATGGGCAAATCGTGCCTTGCGTGTCCTCGGGGGACGTTGGAATGGTCAAGTTTGTGTTTGTGCTTGCCCGTGCTTTGAGTTGCTCGGTAACATCTCCCAGCAGGTTCCGTTTGACCAGGCAGCAGCATGGATCGATGCCAATTGGAGAATCGACATGATGAAAGGACCGGGATTTGATGGCGGAGAATTCTGCGCAGCACTGGTGACCATCAGCGAGTCACTTGGCTTTCCAGTCACTGAGGACACATTCAAAATAAGACTTGGCCAAGACCTGTTTGCGAGCGACATCTTTGGCGTGGTAGAGCGCGAAGTCGGCTCGCGGGTAGGTTCCGGCGAGAGATTCGACGTCTGCCCTACGTCAAGCGCATTCTACAGGTTTCGCAAGACAGTCGCCGAATACGATGCCGATCTGGCAGCGCGATTAAGACCAGACACCAGTATCGATGGCTTGGTTTCCGAAGAGGAACGCCC
>JAUIEW010000064.1 GCA_030429365.1 Phycisphaerae bacterium | reverse complement strand
GATTCGAGATTGGTATATGGAAGCCCCGTGGTTTCATGGCTGTTGCCAACGATTGGGAGTAGTGAGCAACGCAGCACTTGTTGTTATCGACCATAAAGAGCATTTCATCGATTTATTCTTATTCGCACTTTCTGCCAGCAATGCCTCAACGGTGCGCATTCAGTAGCACTGACGCATGAACGGACGTGCGATCTCACACATGGCTAAACGGATTCGGATGGGCCAACACTGCGCGCATGTACCCAAAGCGCTTTCAGATGATCGTGATCAGGCCGGTAATCTCATCCAGGCCGTTGGTTTGGCACGCCATTTGCATCGGTTTTCGGGGGATGCAGGCTTCGATTCGATCATCAAAAGAAGGCGCATATTCCCGCAGAATCGAGGCGCGGTTGCGCATTGCAAACCATGAACGGTGAGATCCACAGAAACGAGAAAACACTCAAATGAACAAAATCCTCGACGCCAAATGGCTCGCCTCGGACGTGAAGTGGTTTCATCTGCAGGCGCCGCTGGTTGCCCGTCATCGTCAGCCGGGGCAATTCGTGATTGTCAGGGTCCAGGAGAGTGGTGAGCGGATACCACTCACTGTCGCCGACTCGAATGCTGAAAGCGGAACCATCGACCTGATCGTCAAGGCGGTTGGCAAGTCCACCACGTTGCTTTGTGCGAAGGAAGCAGGCGACATGATCACAGACATCGCCGGACCTCTTGGACGCCCAACAGAGATCTGCAGCGACGCTCGCGTGATCGTCATCGGTGGGGGCGTGGGAACGGCCGTCATCTACCCGCTAGCCCGCGCGTTGCGCGACGCCCGTTGCGATGTGACGGCTATCATTGGCGGTCGAAACCGCGAACTGATTGTGCTGGAGTCGGAATTGGCGGACGTCGCAGACGAGGTCCTGCCATGCACGGACGACGGCAGCTATGGCTTTCACGGCACCGTTGCCGACAAACTTCGGGATTTGATTGATCAACCCAAGAACCCCATCGACATGATTTACGCTGCTGGTCCGGTTCCGATGATGCGGGCGGTTGCTGATTTGACGCGGGTGGCGGGCATCAAGACTGTCGTCTCGCTCAATCCGATCATGGTCGATGGGACGGGAATGTGCGGCGGGTGCCGGGTCAACGTGGGAGGCGAGGTTCGTTACGCGTGTGTGGACGGACCGGAGTTTGACGCCCACGACGTCGATTACGAGTCGTTGTCGAATCGCCTGACGGCCTATCGAATGCAGGAGCAAGTTGCCACCGAATCACTTGAACATCGGTGCAGCGTTGAATCAACCCTTGAGAATATGGATCAAGCGAAATGCCACTGACGCCCAAAGAGCGAATGAAAATCGACCGTCAGCAGATGCCAGAACAAGACGCGCGGCAGCGGGCGACCAATTTTGGTGAGGTAAACTCGGGCTTTACGATTGAGTTGGCGCGGCTCGAAGCCGAACGATGTTTGCGCTGCCGCGATGCCAAGTGTATCTCCGGATGTCCCGTGGAGATCGACATTCCCAAATTCATCGAACACATCGCAGACGGCGACTTGCACGCTGCGGCGGACGTGTTGCTGTGCGATAACGCGCTTCCAGGGATCACCGGTCGGGTGTGTCCCCAGGAGGAACAGTGTGAGCAGCAGTGTGTGCGTAGCAAGGGGGCGGGATGTTCGGTTGCAGTCGGGCATCTGGAGCGATTCGTTGCCGACTGGGCTCGCGATCACGTTGCCCCCGCGTCATCATCAAACGTGAAACATACGGGATTTCGCGTCGCGGTTGTGGGATCTGGTCCAGCTGGCTTGACGGCAGCTGGCGAACTCGCGCGGCGCGGTCATGCGGTGACGATCTTCGAGGCGTTGCACGCGGTGGGTGGGGTGCTGCGTTATGGCATTCCCAATTTCCGACTGCCCAATGAAATCATCGAGTCGGAGGTGGCTCGCCTGGTTGCCCTGGGGGTCGTCATTGAAACGAATGTGATCGTGGGGACCACGATGACGATCGATGAACTGATGACCACCGAGGGATATAGCGCAGTCTTCATTGCGAACGGAGCCGGCCTACCTGTATTCATGAACATTCCGGGCGAAGATCTAAACGGAGTGTACTCGGCGAACGAGTTCCTCACCCGCGTGAACCTGATGGAGGCCTATCGATTCCCTGATGCGGATACGCCCGTCGTCGAAGCCAACCGGGCAGTGGTCATCGGTGGAGGGAACACCGCCATGGATTCCATTCGAACGGCCCGTCGCCTCGGCGCCAAGGAGGCCACGTTGGTGTACCGGCGCGGACGTGCCGAAATGCCCGCCCGCCAGGAAGAGATTCACCATGCGGAGCAGGAGGGCATCGAGTTTCGTTTGCTATGCAGTCCCGTTCGAATCCTTGGAACGGAATCCGGATGGGTTCGCGGAGTGGAGTGCATCCAGATGAAACTCGGCGATGCAGACGCGTCTGGCCGATGTCGTCCCGTTCCCATTCCCGAATCCGAATTCACGATCGATTGCGACATGGTCATCGAAGCCATCGGGACACGGGCCAACCCGCTGTTGACCTCGACGACCCCGGACATCAACGTCAATCGGTGGGGCAACATTGAAGTTGATGAAGATGGCATGACCAGTCGGCAGGGAGTTTTCGCAGGAGGAGACATCACCCGCGGTGCGGCGACGGTGATCCTGGCGATGGGAGATGGTAAGCGTGCGGCTGCGGCCATCGATCGGTACTTGGTTCGAAATTCCGCGGACAAGGAAACGATTTTACCAGTTCGGTAACAACAGCTCATTTGGCACGGTGCATGTCGGTTGAAGAACCGGAGGACGTTTTTCGGAACTGGTGCGGACTGAGCGATCGAGCCAACACTCAATCCGATTGCATCCTCGCCCAGGCGAATTGACATGAACGAGTCAAATATTGTGTCATCTGACTCATCGGCTGCAATTCGGTACAGCGCTCTGAGCGCGACCTGTCATCCGGATTGCGTGGCGTGTCGGGACCCCGAGTCGGGTGGCTTGGGGCTTCGTTTCGATTTGCGCGATGACGGTACGGTAGTCACCCGGTTTTTCTGCGAGAAAAAGTATCAGGGGTATCCTGATCGTATGCACGGTGGAATCATCGCGACGTTATTGGACGCGGCGATGACGCACTGTTTGTTTGCGCACAACAAGCGGGGTGTGACCGCGAAACTTGCCATCCGATACAATCGTCCGGTGATCATTGGCGCTGATGCAATCATATCGGCTGAGGTCACTGCCGACCGGGGCATGCTGGTGGAACTGAATTCGGAAATCCACCAGTCCGGTCAACTTTGCGCCTCGTCACAAGCGACCTTTTTCGTCCAGACGCATTAGCGCATCGACCGCCGAGCCGCATGACAGCAGGCGGACGTCGCTACATTTTGCACACAGATGCCCTCTCGGAACCGGAACGAGAGCGGTGAAGGGTACCACCCTCTGCGTGATTTCGCCCATGGTCTTGCATGGGAGGCGATGCTCTGTTCTGGATTGGTACGATTTGAGATGGTTGTCTCGACTTAAACTCGCCTAAGCGACCCCAAGGCATCGTGATTGGGGGCCGATTCATGAGTTGTTTGGCATGCGGCTTGCTACGTGTCCCTGGTCCAGCGGTCTTCGGTGCGCCAGCACCGATCCTGAGGCCGATCCGAGAACCTGTCGAACGTGGAAGGCCACAACATGCTTGCTCCTGACTCGTTGGTTGTGCACGCCGGAATTGGAGAGAACGAGTATTTGGCTGTCGTTCCGCCGATCTATCAAACGTCCACATTTGCATTTGATTGTGCCGAACAGGGGGCAGATCTGTTTGCCGGTAAACGCGACGGGTACATCTATTCGCGTATGGGCAACCCGACGGTGCGCGCTCTGGAGGATGCCGTCGCGGCGCTGGAGGGCGGGCACGCCGGACTTGCTTGCGGCAGTGGGATGGCGTCAGTGCACACGGCCCTCGCCGCGCTCTTAAACGCCGGTGATCACGTCATCTGCTCCGAAGCGGTTTACGGTCCGACTTGCACCCTGGTCCAAAATGTCCTGTCACGGTTTGGCATCGAGTACACCATTGTGGATGCATCCGACCTGGATGCGGTGCAGGCGGCATTTCGTCCGAATACGACGGTTGTTTATGTCGAAACACCAGGCAACCCGACTCTGGCGATTTGCGATCTCGATCCGCTCTGCAAGATGTCCCACGAACGCGGCGCCAAAGTGATCGTCGACAACACGTTCATGACGCCCATCCTGCAACAACCGTTCCGCTGGGGGGCGGACGTCGTCGTGCACAGTCTCACCAAGTTTCTTAACGGTCATGCCGATGTGGTCGGCGGGATGATCGTTGTGAAGGAAGAGAGTCAGTATTCTGAATTCCGCACAGCGCTCAATCATTTCGGTGGTGTGCTCGGCCCATTTGATTCCTTTCTGGTGCACCGCGGGATCAAGACGCTGGCCCTTCGGATGCAGCGGCATTGCGACAGCGCGCTGAAAGTCGCCGCGTTTCTTGAGAAGCATCCCGCCGTCGAATGGGTTCGGTATCCAGGGTTGGAAAGTCACCCGCAGTACGACATCGCCAGCAGGCAGATGGCCGGCGCCGGCGGCGTGATCAGTTTTGAGCTATCAGGCGGAATTGAGGCGGGGCGATCTATGATGAACGCTGTGCGGCTTTGCGGTTTGGCCGTAAGCCTCGGTGGTGTTGAGTCACTCATTCAGCACCCAGCCAGCATGACCCACGCGATCATGGGAGTCGAAGCACGGCGAAAGGCGCACATCACCGATGGTTTGGTGCGCGTGTCCGTCGGTATCGAAAACCCCAATGACATAATCAACGATTTGGATCAGGCAATTTCTCAATCGAACCCCATGTCCAACACTGCAAATGCAGGAGAGATTCACGCTTAACGTTGGTGCTCCATGAAAAACTTGATCAGCGATTCACTCGCCGGGGATCGAGTCATCAATACCCGCAAGTCGGGTATTTGGCTCCTCCATAACCCTTCCACAAACCAGGGCTTGGCATTTGGTCGCGACCAGCGCGACGAGCTGCACATTCGCGGTATGCTTCCCCACGCTGTCAGCACGATCGAAGATCAAGTCAAACTTGTGCTCGCGCAACTGCGGGCGAAAAATTCCAACCTCGAAAAGTACATCCATCTTGCCAGCCTTCAGGATCGCAATGAAGTTCTGTTCTATCGCGTCCTGGTGGAGAATCTCTCCGAGTTGATGCCCATCGTCTACACGCCAACAGTCGGTGAAGCGTGCCAGAAATTCTCGCACATCGTACGCTCGCCACGCGGCATCTGGTTGACCCCCGACGACGTCGACGACATGCCTTCCGTCTTGCGCAACGCGCCGTTTCATGACATTCGACTCATCGTCGTGACCGACAACGAGCGCATTTTGGGCTTGGGCGACCAGGGCTGCGGAGGTATGGGCATCCCGGTCGGTAAGCTCGCGCTCTATACCGGCGGGGCGGGCATTCATCCGTCCAAGTGCCTGCCGATCAGTCTCGACGTCGGCACGAACAACCCCAACCTGTTGGACGATCCGCTGTATCTGGGCTATCCGCATCGCCGCCTGAAGGGGCGCGACTATGACGAATTCATCGAGGCCTTTGTGCACGCGGTGAAAGAGGTCTTCCCGCGAGCGATCATTCAGTGGGAAGACTTCCAACGCGACCGTGCGTTTGCGCTGCTCGAAGCGTATCGCATGCGAACGCCTTGCTTCAACGATGACATTCAGGGGACGGCTGCGGTGACGGCAGCTGGCGTGCTCGCGGCGCTGCGCAAGACCGGTCAAACGATGGCCGAACAGCGCATGCTCTTCATCGGTGCGGGTGAAGCGTGCACGGGTATTGTGCGGTTGTGCAGCTTGCTGATGAAGCAGGACGGCGCTTCCGAAGACACGATCCGCCGATCGATGATGGCGTTTGATTCACGCGGGTTGCTTCACGATGGACGCCAAGGCCTCGACAAATACAAAGCTGAGTTGGCCGTCTCGCACGACGTGATGGCAGAACTCAAGCTGGACAATGGCTCGAAGCTCGGACCGGTTGATATCATCAAGGCGTTCAAACCCACGGTGCTGATTGGAGCAACCGCGCAGCCGGGTCTGTTTACCGAAGAAATGCTTCGCGAAATGAGCAAGCATGTCGAGCAGCCTCTGATCATGCCGCTCAGCAACCCGAACAGCAAATCGGAATGTTCGCCATCGGAGGCCATCCGTTGGACCGAAGGCCGCGCGATCGTCGCCACGGGTAGTCCTTTCCCGAATGTCGAGTACGAAGGAAAGCAGCACGTCATCGGCCAAGCCAACAACGTGTTTATTTTCCCGGGTTTGGGATTGGGGGCGGCTGTCTCGGAAACTACGCAGATCACCGACGAGATGTTTGCCATCGCCGCACGGACATTGGCCAACATCGTCAAGCCCGAGCGCTTGGAGATCGGCGCTATCTATCCGAACCAGGACGATCTGCGCGAGGTAAGCCAGGCCATCGCCTGCGAGGTGGTCAAATACGCCGCCGCCAACAACCTCGGTCGCCACATACCGCCGGAAGACGCCGAGGAAGCAGTCCGAAGCGCGTCATGGTATCCGAACTACGTGCCGGTACAGCGGAAACTGTGACGCCTTTCCCATGCGTGTGTCGTCATTGGCGAATCAAGTCGCGATGCGTTGCGGTTTGGTTCGATGGGTTTCGCGTTGACGTGTCGCGCATGTGGGCGAGAGATTCTGCGAGGCGCGATGGTCTTCATTGCGCTTTGGAGAGTGGACGAGGCATCAAGCCTGACGCAAATTCAGTGGGATTTCAATGCTGACGTGACGTCCCGTGACGAACCCTCGATGAATATTCCAAGTGATGAGGAACTCGATGAACTCATTCGCCGCGCATGTGGGCGCGATGAGAATGCGCTGAGCAAGCTATTCGACGTGTACTCGCAGCGGTTGCTCACGTCGGTGCGGTCTGAGCTGGGCGATCGGTTGCGACAGCGGCTAGAGTCGCAAGACGTCATGCAGCAGGTGTATCTCGACGCGCTGGACAACATTCAGAAGTTCGTGGATCGCGGCCAGGATAGCTTCTTCGCCTGGTTGCGGCGGATCGCGGTCAATCGAATCTGCGACGCCGATCGCAAGGCGTTTCAAACCGTCAAACGCGGCAGGGAAGTTCGGGCAGCCGACGTCGCCGGAGACGAATCCATGATGGGCCTGCTCAACGTTCTGACCGCCGACATCACCAGCCCCAGCTTGGCTGTTGATCGCCAGGACCGGATCCGATTGCTCACCCAAGCCCTCGACGAACTGGGCGATGATCAGCGTGAAGTGATCACGTTACGCTACCTAAATCAGTTGAATGTTACCGAGACAGCCGCGAAAATGGATCGTTCCGAGCGCGCTGTACGCAGTCTTTGCGTGCGTGCGTTGATCCGGCTTCGGGAGTTGCTCGGTGATGCCATTTGACCATACCCAATCCGGCCATCCCCAATCCGGCAGGAACGATACAGGGGATTCACTCCCTCCCACGCAGACTTTGATCGAAACAGTCCTCGACGAGTACTTAGAAGAGTTGGCGGCTGGTCTCCATCCGGATCAAGAATCATACATTCGCAAGAATCCCGAGTTGGCCGACGCGCTTCGCGGCGTGTTTAAGACACTGGATTTTGTCGAGGCGACGAGCACGACGCTTCGCGCCGGACAGCTTGGGCATGGTTCGCGCCTCGGCGAGTTTCGAATCATTCGAGAGGTGGCGCGCGGCGGGATGGGCGTTGTGTACGAAGCGGTTCAGACGCCGCTCAATCGGCGCGTTGCATTGAAGGTCTTACCAGCGGCTGCGATTCTCTCGCCGACAGCGGCTGAACGCTTTGCGCGCGAGGCGGCAACCACCGGTCAACTGCATCATACCAATATCGTTCCGGTGTACGCGGTTGGTGAGGCGGACGGTGTGCATTACTACGCGATGCAGTTCATCGAAGGTCAATCACTCGCGGGGCATCTCAAGACGATCAAAGAGAATCCGCAATTGCTCGATCGCAACTACTACCGCCGTGTCGCGCGGTGGGGGATGCAAATCGCCGAGGCCCTCGCTCACGCCCATCACCAGGGCATCGTTCATCGCGATATCAAACCGTCAAACCTGCTCCTCGATGAACGCGATGACGTCTGGATCAGCGACTTCGGACTCGCCCGCGTAGATTCGATGGCCAGCCTGACTTTGTCCGGTGATATCGTCGGGACCACGCGCTACATGTCGCCTGAGCAGGCGCGGGGTGAAGGGCACGTGGACGGTCGCTCTGATATCTATTCGTTGGGCGTTACCCTTTATGAACTTCTTGCGTTCGTCCCCGCGTTTGACGGTGCGTCTCGCGATGAGGTTCTAAGCCGGATCGCATCGTCTGACCCGCCGCGACTTCGAAAGGCCAACGCAGCGATTGCCCGCGACCTGGAAACCATCGTCGGGAAGTGCATGGAACGCGAGTTGGAGAGTCGCTACGCCAACGGCGAGGAAGTGGCCAACGACTTGCGTCGGTTTCTCGATGGGGCGCCCATCCGCGCTCGGCGCACGCCGTTGATCGTCCGCGCGGGGCGATACGTTCGCAAGCACCGTGTCCATGCAGCCGGCGTAGCGCTTGCGCTTACATTGACGGTGGCAACGGTGCTACTCATACGCCAAGTGCGACGCGTCGAAGGCGATCGCCTGCTGGAGCAAGGGTATGGGGCCGTGCTGTTTGATCGAGATTTCGCACGGGGCGAGTCGCTGCTCGATGACGCCGAGTCGCGGGGAGTCGACAACGCAAAACTCTGGATCTATCGCAGTTTGATTCCGCTACTGGACAATGAACCCAATCGGGCGGTTCCATTTCTGGAGTCCGCGTTGAGACGCGAACCGAAGTCGGTGGAGGCGACGCTTGGCATGGGGCTGGCGTATGCGGCCAACGGTGATTTTTTTAATGCGCAGCGGAAACTCAGCGCGGTCGAACCGGACCAAATCACGACGGCGTTGGGCTGGTACCTGCGCGGGTTGGCGTTGAGCAAGACAACCCGCACGGAGGCGATCGACGCGTACAATCGCGCCATCGAAGTGCGATCGGACTTCACGCCGGCGATCGAGGCGCGGGCCCACTATCGCGGTATACGCCTGCTCACCGAATCGGCGGGCGATCAGTTGGACCCGATGCTCGACGACCTCGATGCATTGGTTGTGTTTCGTCCGAACGATGCGATGGCGTACTGTTCGCGGGGGAGCGGTTGGTTGATCGCGGCTGCCCATGCGAAACGCACGCCGTCGTTGCGCGTGCGTGCGGATCAATGGCTCGCGAATTCCGCAGCGGATTACGACAAAGCGCTCGAACTTGCTCCGTCGAATTTTGCACTGGTGTGGGTGCGGCGGGGCGTTCACGCGCGATACAACGGCGACTTTGACGGAGCGGCAACAGCGTTTGAGAACGCCATCGCTGCCGACAGGGCGGCGGACCGAATCCCTCATCCCTATCGCATCCACGAGTTGGCGATGGCTCGACACGCGCGGGGAGAAATCGATGTCGCATTGCAACTGGTTGAACCGGTTTGTGAGGCGTCGCCTGGATATTGTCCTTTGGTATTACAAAGGGCGCTGCTCCTTGCGGACATCGGAAGCCTCGACGACGCGCGCTCGGTGGCCGCGTCGTCAGTTGAGCGCCAAGCTGCCAACGCCAACGGTTTGTTTCTTTCGGCGGTCATCGCGGAACTGTTGGGCGAGCACGCATCGGCCCGTCGTGGCATTGAACAGTTTTCAGTATCGGCGCGGTCGGAAAGCGATTCGGCATCGAGTGATGCGCCGCCCGAATTGGCGCTCGCGTTTTTGAATCGGCAGATCGATGCGCGCGCCTTGCGGGCATCGGTTGGCGACGCACCGGGGCGGCGCTGCGAAGCGGCGTTTCTGATCGCGGTTCAGGCATTGGCTGATGGGGATCGCTCGGTTGGCCGGGCAGCCCTGTCCGAATGCGTCGATACCGGCGTATTTATCTTTGCCGAATACCGATTTGCCCAGGTGATGTTGGCCCGGATGGACGCGGAACCGGGCTGGCCTGCATGGGATCGCTGAAATTGGCCCAGGAATCCACCCCAAACGACCTTTGGCCCGCCGGTTCTCACCTCGAACAGATTTTCCTCTGATTTTCTTGATCCCATGCGAAGCGCCTCCGACCAATCCCCGCTTGAGTATTGGCGAGATACAGCGGAATGATGGAAACGCGGCTCGCCGAGGACAAGCGAACTCGAACACGAGGAGAATTACGATGAACGCCCTTCGCAAATCGTTCTTGATGATGTTGGCCGTCGCTGGGTGTTGCCTGACTTTTTCCACGGGGTGCGACTTTGTGGACTATGTGATGCCGGGTGACTTCCTGACGCCCAGCGTCGAGCCGATGGACTTTTCACCGTACGGATACGACTACGACATGTACGACATTTTCACTGAGGACATCTGAGCACGACGGCTGGAACCATTCGCCCCGGAAGACTTACCCGCTTCCGGGGCATCTCCCTTTTTGGGATGCGACGCTATCTGGAAGGAAGTGTGACATCATGTGTGATTATCGCGGATTCAAGTGGTGTATTGCGTTGGCAGGGATGACCCTTGTCGGTCCATTTGGCTGCAACGTGAACATTCCGGCGCTTGATTCACTGATCGCCGGGCTCGATCTTGATTTTGGTTCGCAAGATCCGTTTGGCGAAGATGAACCGGGCTGGACGGACACGTTTCCAGATGACGATTTCCCAGACGATGGTTTCCCGGACGAGTTCTTCCCCAATGACGATTTCCCAGACGACGACTTTCCAGACGACGACTTTCCAGACGACTTTCTTCCAGATGACGGCGTTCTGGACGGCGGTTCGGATTCGACGACCGGCGCACAGGTCCCATTTGACGAACTGTGGCGCACATTTGACGAGAACTACTCCTACTTCGACTACAAGGGAATCGACTGGAATGACGTCCGGACGCGGTACCGCCCGAGGTTTGCATCAGACCTGTCGGACGACGAATTCGTTGATGGGCTCATCGAGATGTTGGGCGAACTTTCCGATTTTCACGTGGAGATCATGCATCCAGACGGAACGTGGTACGGAACCGACACGCAGGAAGTCGAACTAAACTACACGTCGACACCGCGCAATCGCTACACGCGCGACGACAGCGGATATCAAGACATCGGCAACGGCGTGATCCAACACGCCTGGCTTCAGGACTCGATCGCGTACATCCGTATTGATACGTTTGGTTCAGGGGCTTTTGAGAACATCGGCGATCAGGACATCGAAAACGTTTTCGCTTCGTACGCAAATGCCGACGGCATGATCATCGATGTGCGTCCCAACAACGGCGGAAACGAGAACATCGCCGCGAAGTTCGCTTCGCATTTTACGGATAGCGAAGTGACTTACGGATACACCGAGACGCGCGACGGACCAGCCCATGACGACTTCGGCCCTTTGGACGAAAAATCACTTCAACCCAGCGGACAATATCGATTCGACGGTCCGGTCGCATGTCTGATCGGTCAGCGTTGCCTGAGTTCAGCAGAGTGGTTCACGCTGATGATGCGCGCGTGCCCGAACGTGACGCTTGTGGGCGACACGACCCGAGGTGGATCCGGTTTTCCGCGCGAATTCGAATTGGCCAACGGTGTTCGTTACACGGTGCCGCGCTGGATTGCATACACCGAACAATTCGAAGGAATCGAAGACTTCGGGATTGAACCGGACTATTGGATTCCTGCTGACGAGAGTTTTGACGAGGCCCATGACTACGTGGTTGAGTTCGCTTTGACGTTGTTGTCGCCGAGCGAAGAGGTCTTGTAAGCACCCGCAGGGGCCGTGCCGTCCAGGCTTTACCAAAAAAGGGGCATGCAGCCCGGTTGAGCTGCATGCCCCGCGTGATCTTACAGATTGAACTTCTTGCTACGGCACGAAGACTTTCGTCAATTCCGAGAAGTCACTCAGATCGATCAGATCGTCATCGTTGAAGTCCGCGGCCCAGCAACTGCAACTGCTGACCGACGTATCCGGACCGGCTAGGCAACCTTCGAATTCATCGTAGTCATCGATGGTTGCAAATCCGTCGCCATTGAAGTCGCCCTTGGTGACATATCCAAGAGTGACCGGCACCGTGCAGGTGTTGCCCGCACAGTCGGCGACTTCGACGCCGCCCGTTCCACCGCATTCACCGCCTGCGATTTCGACCGAGTAACGCACGATCTTGTCGCCAGCCGTAAACGGATCGACCGTCAGAGTCAGATTTGATGACCCACCGGTCAGCGTGATCGAGCAGATGCCCATATCGTCTGGAGCGGAATCTTCGGCGCGGCCGTCGTAACGTTCTGGGAACGTCGCCGACTCGATTGTCACCGCCCAGCTGTCAAACGTGCCGCCCGAGTAGCTGGACGAGTCATCAGCGACCTGCAGCGAGTAGGTGCCAACAGCCGGTGAGCCGTCGAGCACGCCCAGCGCCGGTCCGCCTTCCGGCTGATAAGAACCGGTGAACGGTCCTTCAGACGACGTATCCGGAATCGGGGCAGCCGCTTCGTCATCGAGCGTGGTGTCGATGAAGTTGTTGGCCGTGCTTCCAATGTCCGAGAGTAACGGAATGACAACCGGACTGGTCAGTGACATATCGATGTCGTCGTCGTTCGCGTGCGTGATATTGAACGTGATGTTCACGTCGCTGACGATGTCGAGATCCGTCACCGCAATGCTCGATGTGACGCCGGCTGCATTGGCGTTTGGAATAACCTGCGGCAAGTCCGTACTGACGTAACGCTTGGTATTTCCAACCGAGCCGGTGCAGACCGGATCGACCACGTCGATGTCAACGAGGACATGGCTGCGATTACCGCACGAGTCGGTCACACGGACATAACCGCGGCCATTCTCTGCCGGGTTGATCAAGCCGACGACGAAATCAACGCTGCCCGCGCCGCTTGGTGGATCGGGCGTGACGGAAACGATTTGCAGATTCGCGCCGTACGGTGCGATTTCGACCGATGCGATTCCGGTGTCGGTTCCGAGGTTGTCCGTCGCGCTGCCTTCGAACTTGTCGGCGGCTGGATTGACGCTGCCGGTGACGACCGGTTTGTCCTCATCGCCTGAGGCTGCGGCCAACGCAACCGGTACATTGGTCATGTTGCCGGCGATGTCGGTGATCTCCACGGTTCCGCTGCCGGGTGACATCGGGTCGGTGAGTTCGACGCGGTATTCAACGACATCGTCACCTGGAGTGAAGGACGTGACCAGGGTCAGGTTGACTGCCCCTGGCGCGAGTGCGACGGAGAGAATGCCGGTCTCGGCGCCTGCGTCCTTCGCTGTACCGACGTAGTATTCCGGTCCGCATGGATTCTTCAGCGTCAGTGACCAGCGTCGGAAAATGTTGCGGGCTGATGACGCACTGAGTTCCCTGCCGTCAATCACTTGCAGGTCCCAGTCGCCTGACGATTCGGCGCCATCAAAGACGAACAGCATGTTGTCGCGGTCGTCGGTGGTGATGCCGTCACCGAAGAACTCGCCACGACCGTCCGGCTGATGGAGTCCGAGTGTTGCTTCTGCACCGAGAACGATTTCATTGTGGATGTCATCGGCTTCGGGTGCGTCGTCATCGAGGATGACGTCGAAGCTCGCCTTGGAGTTACCCAATGCGTCGCGCTCGTCCATGCCGATTCGGTTCACCAGCATTGCTTCGTTTGCGCCGTGGGTCAGGCGAGCAGCGATACGGCCCTGATCGGTCGCGTCAACGTTGAGTGCGACTTCGACCTCGGCCACGGTGAAGCTTTCGGGGACGGCGATCGTGGACGTCACGCCGATCAGATCGAAACCGTCAACGACCTGCTGAACATCTTGCGAATAGGTCAGGCTCGTGGTAACGCCGCCGGTGTTCTGTGGCGCGTTGTTATCCGCAAGTCCCGACAGACTGATCATGCTTTCACACGTGTTGAGTGACGTATCCGTCACCGTCACCGTCGCGATTCCGTCGGTCGAGCTGTCGATCAATGTGACGAAGTAGTTCGCAACCTGATCACCCGGCGTGAATCCGTCGGCGATTGTCAACTGCGTATTGGTTCCACTTGACATCACGATCGAGGCAATGCCGCCGCCGTCGCCGAAGTCCGTAACTGTTCCAGCGAAGACCTCCGGTCCGGCGAATGTTGCATCGATGTCGAGCGACCAGGAAACCAGCGAACCGCCAAAACTCTCTGAGGAACTGTCGTCAACCACCCGCAGCTTCCAGATGCCCTGGGCGTCTTCGCCATTGAGTTTGGCCAGTCCATCGCCATCTTCCGGCAACCAGACACCCGTGTAGGGCGCCGCGCTGCTTGAGAATGGAATGATACTGTCACCGTCGTCATCGAAGGTCGTCATCGTGAAGTCAGCGCCGCTGCTGCTAGCACGGTCGGTGACAAGTTCGACTGACGTGCCGCTCGGGCTGATCAGGAACAGATCAATGTCGCCCGTATCCAGCGTTTCGATATTTACGGTGACGTTCACATCGGTAATGATTCCGGAATCGACAATCTCAATCATGCCGTTGGTGGTACCGTCCGGGCTGCTGTTGTCCGGGATATGAAGTCGCGGATGCATGCTGACCGGTGAACGATTGGCAAAGTTGGCGCCCATGCAATCCGGGCCGTCGATGTCGATGGCCACAACGGCGCACGCGGTGTTGCCTGCGCAGTCTTCGACAACCAGCTTGGCGGAACCGTTGGTGCCCATATCAACGAGTTCAATGGTCAGGTTCGCAGAAGGATCGCCAGGGGTGAAACTTCCGGTCAACGTCAGGTTCGTGTTGTCGAATAGCGTGACGTTGCAAATGCCCGAATCACCGACGGCCATGTCCGTCGCAACAATATCGATGTCGTCATTGATGAAGTCGGGTGTGACAGCCACCAGCGGGTCGATGACCTCGGAAAGTGCCGGAGCGGCATCGTTGCGGAAAATCGCCAACTCGTACGTTTCCTTCGGGCCGACGCCTGTCGCGCTCTGCTGCTCGACCGAGACATAGTGTGTTCCGGTGGTCCGTGCGACGAAGAATGCGGCTTGGGCCGGATAGTCTTCAGCGCCCTGCACCGTGTTTGAATCACTGGCGTCAGAGATCAGCACGTCTTCTGCCGGATCGTAAACAACCAGTTTGCCATGGAATCCGTTCGTATTGGCGCTAGCGCTCTGTGTGGGATCGGAGTCGCGCTCCGGGTCGCCGTCCAGCGAAATGAAGATGCGATCGCCTGCGGTTGCTTCAAACGCATAGAAGTCAACATCGCCATCAACATCGACAACGCCGCCAAAGAAATCTTTACCGCTGCGGTCGGCTGCTGCGATCGTGTTGTTCGGCTCGCATTCGGTCAATGCATTGCGATCAGCCGGTTCAACACCGACGTGCATCCGGTAGCGGTGAACGGTGCCAGTCAAACTCTGTGCATCGACCTGCAGATAGTGGGATGCGTCAGAAGTAAACCTGGCGCCGGCAATCGTTGGTGCGCTGGTGGAATAGATGAAGTAAAGGTCGTCGATCGGTGAGTTCAAACCGTCTGCGTCCTCATCATCGAATTCGATCAGCGTCGTGCCGTCCGCGGCAAAGAACCGCATATCGGTATCGATCGTGCTGTTCGAGCTACCGCCGTTGTTCGCCCATGCGTAAACACGGTCGCCAGTCAGGCCCGGAATTTCCCAGTAGTCCGAATCGCCAGGGCCGATGATCTGGCCGCCATTGAGCGGTGTGTCAATTGGCGTCGCCGTGGCAGCCGTGTCGTTCGGCTCGACTTCGTTGACCTCGTAGTTGAAGGCATCGTCAATCACCAGGGCGTAGTAGCCGGAGGTGTTCGTCGTGCTGCCGTTATCCACGTAGATCCAGTAATCCTTGCCTTGCTCCAGTTGCACGACGACGAATTCGTGCTTGGCGCCGGTGGTTCCGCTGGTGCTATGGTTCGATGCGCCCTGGCAAAGATCGAGGAAGAATGGGTCGCATGAATCATCGACGTAAACGACTGCGTCGAAACCACTTCCGACAAGTTCCACCGCGTAAAGTCCATCTGCCGGCGCGGTGTATTTGTAAACGTGGTCGATGCCCGGCGCCGTTGTTGGTGTTCCACCGGACACCGCACATACGCCAGGGTCTACTTGTTGATCAAACGCGAAGTCGTCGGTTGCGCCGTCAATGTCGTAAAGCACGACGACCGGCAGTGAATTGGTCGTGATGTCGATGTCGGCGCTGAGGCAATTGTCGACGTCGCGCGAAACGAGTTCATCCACCATTAGTGTGAAAAGGAACTCGTCACGCGTTTGTAGGTTGTGGTCCACACCGATGAGATATTCGACGCCTGCATCAAGCGCGACATCCAGCTTGACTGGACGGGCGTTGCCCGGCGCCCGTTCGGCGCCGACCAGACCGTTCGTCGAAACCTCAAAGACGTACAGCGAAAAACGGCGGTCCGATGAACGGAGCGGTGCATGGTGCCACGGGTTCAAGTGAAAACGATACGTGCCTGCTGTATCCGGTGTGAACGAGTAAAACACATCCGGGCCGTCAACGTTTGGGTCAATCGATGCGTCGCCGATCGTGGTGATGCTATCGACGGCGCTCGTTGTCGTGCCCAGTATCAATTGGGGTAAATCGGTGCTTATGACCTCTGCATTTATGGGGAGATCATTGGCCGGCGCCGGTGGCAAGGCGCTGACCAGCGAGGGAAACACCAATAGCGCCAAGGCTGTTGGTGCCAACGCGAATTTCATAATCCGGTTGACAATGGGGGTGGGGTGGGGATTAAGCATGGTCGTTCCTCCTCCAAACACAAGGTTGGTTGGTTGCCAGTGCGTCCACTTTGCTCACGCGGAGCATCAACGCGCCCAACTGGCAAATACGAGGGGTTGAACTGATTCTTTTCACGCCATTCTCGTTCGCGCCGCGCTGGCGGCTGTGCGTGTTTTTGGTTTTTGGAAATTCAATTCGCGCCTTGGGATTCATGTGGCGCTTCGTAGCCCGCAGCCGACGCAAGGAGAGGGCGCCGTGGTGCGCGCCGCGATTGTTGTGTGCTTCTTCTCCGTCGCCTTCTCGTATTAAATAAGTTGATCAAATCGAGACTGCCGAATCAACCCTGTTGCCAAATGTGTCCGCAAACGAGATCGGTAGTTTGGGTAATTTGAAATCCGCGCGTGCTGCGCAATCGCAGCGGGGCTTTTGGAAGGTTACCTATGCGACCGCCATTGCATGGCCATACTTGACGATTAACGAAGATGAAAACTTCCCAATTTAACATGTGTCCCGATTTCACTTTGGGTTGGTTTTGGAAAACAGAGAAAAAACGGAGATATAGGTAGAATGGAGTGCGGGTGGGTGTTTTCGCAGTCCATTGGTACTTGTAACGCGCAATGACGCTACGGGTCCGGGTCAGGCATGTATGGCTTTACCGCGTTCAAGTCGCCGCGCGAATTTTTTGACGTTGAACTGCCATTGGCCAATTCCTAAGCTGGTGTTTCGCGAGCATTTTCGCTTCGCGAACTTCATCACATGCATCGCTGCGGAGGGGCAGCCGATCCTCAGCTACAACAAACTCTTCACATAGGCCGTCGTTCGCAAAGGCCGCTGATCACAAAGGTTGGTTCAAGAAGTTCAAGGGTCGCGTATCGAGCAGTCAATTCAAAATGGTCTCTTAGGTTGGAGTATGCCTGATGAACTACAGCGCATCCAAACTACCGCGCGTTTTCCTCGTTCTGGCTTTCTTTCTTTCAGTTTCAGCAGCTCAAGCTGACGACGCCAAACCGGTAGAAGAGTTTCCACCACTTTCGGCGCTACCAGACTATTTTCATGATGCGGCTGGCACGAAGCCACTCCGCGCTGCCGACAACGAGTTTGTTGCGCGTATGCGTTCCGCGCCGGGGCGCGATGTGAGCCATCGTCCCGTTTCGCTGGGGGCGGTTCCTGATCCCAACCAACTTCCCAAATTCGTTCGGAAACATGAACAGCTTTTGGCGCAGCGCGGGTTGCACGTTGTGCGAAACCTGGATGCGCAGCGCATTCGGGCGGCTGCCGATGTGACGGATGTCATGCCCGTGCTCTACCACGGTGAGAGCGATGTACCGATCTATCCGACGAATCGGGTGATCATTCGACTCAATGACATCAACCGACTTGCCGAATTGAAATTGATTGCCACGCACTACGGATGCGATCTCATCGAGAAATCGCGTGGGACCAATCGTTTTGTGTTGGTCATTCGGGATACCGAGCAGGTTAACCCGGTAGCGCTGGCCAACTGGCTGGATGAACGCGGAGACCTCGCAGATTACGCCGAACCGGCATTTCATTTGCCGAAGATCGCGTTTGCACCCGATCCCATCCTCGATCCAATTTATTCGCAGCAGTGGCACCTCGACAATGATGTCGCCAATGGTGCGGCGGCAGGCAGCGACCTCAACATGGAAGCCGCTTGGGACACGAGCTATGGCCCGACCGCGCTGGGGTCGCCGACCGTCCGCGTCTCCGTCCTCGACGAATGCGTCGAGAAATTCCATCCCGATCTCTTTCCAAACTGGGCGGCAGGTCTGGACCTTGACCCAGAAATTCCGGACGACGACCCGAGCCCTGATTTCGGTGAGCGCCACGGAACAGCGTGTGCGGGACTTGCGGTGGCGGCGGCCAACAACATTGGCGTTCGCGGAACAGCCCCGGATTGCGGGCTCATCGGCGTGAAGTTCTTTGGTGCAAGCATCGAAGAGATGGCGGACGGCTTCTATTTCAGTATGGACCCAGACGACAACGGTGATCACAGCGACGGCGCGGCTGTCCTCAGCAACAGTTGGAGCTTTGGCGATGGGACGCTGCTTCCCGCGGATGTCGTGAATGCGATCAACACCGTGGCGCTGACAGGCCGCAATGGACTCGGCGTCGTGATTCTGTTCGCATCGGGAAACAACGACCACACGGTCAACGGTGTCACTGCATTGGCACAACTCCCCACGACGATGGCTGTCGGCGGGACCAACAGTCACAACAAACACACCGAATTCAGCGACGTCGGGCCGGAAGTCGGCATCACCACACCGACCAATGATCGTGGTGACGACGGCGTGCGTTTTCCGTGGATCGACATCACCACCGTCGATAACACCGGGGAGAGTGGATACAACGGACTACCCGACTTGGATTACACCAATGGCTTCGGCGGAACGAGTGCCGCGACGCCGGAAGCCGCAGGTCTGATCGCGCTGATCATCTCTCAAGATGAGACGATGACTGCGGCCCAAGCTCGGGCGATCCTGCAGCACACCGCGGTCCGGATCGACGAACCATACGGGCGCTTCGACGGGGTGACCAGCCACAGTCACCGTTTCGGATTCGGTCAAGCCGACGGCGGTCAGGCGATGGCGGCTGCTTCTGCAGGAATTCGTTGGCCCGATCGCATCAAGCAATTGACGGTGACGCCATTGGGCAGTGACCTTCAGTTGTCTTGGAGCACGCCGCTTGATGATTATGCCGGTAGTTTGCTGGTGCGTTCGTCGGTTCCGTTTGCGTGGACGCCGACCGATGGCGTGACCTTTACCGTTGGTCAGTTCGTCGCACCAGGTGTTGAAGTGATTCATTCGGGGGCGAACTCATCGTATCTGGAAATCGGTGCGAGCCAGGGCGGCTACTTCTATGGCGTCTATCCCTACAGCGCACTGCTTCGCTATGGATTTGGCGCACGCAACCACCGCATCCAGGGATCAACCTCGATCTTCTACGACAACAGCGAAGCAGTTGACCCCGGCTGGACCACGGGCGGAAGCGGAAACGAATGGACCCGAGGTACACCGACATCGTCAACAGGGGCGTTTCTTGGCCAAGTGGTGGCTGGCAGCGGACCACTTTCCGGATTGAACGGCAGTCGGGCGATCGGCGGCAACAAGTGCTGGGGGACCGACATGGCCTCGACATACAATGCGTTCGCCGATGCGTATCTGCAAACCCCACTCCTCAACTTGACTGGGATTACGCAACCGGTCTTCCTGGAATATTACGATTGGTGCATGTTTGAAACGTTCTACGATCGCTGCACCGTTGAGGTGTTGGATGCACAAGGACAGTTTCTCGGTTACATCGACGGCGATACCGGCGGCGACTACGACTGGACGCATCGCGTCTACGACATCAGTGCCTTTGCGGGGCAGCCGATCCACATCCGCTTTCGCATGCAAGCCGACGGCGCGATTCAGCGCGACGGCTGGTTCATCGACGAAGTGCGCGTTTCGGTTGCCACGCTCGACAACCTTCCGCCCGTGGCCAACAGCGCTTATGCCGAGACCGATACGAATGTCAGTGGTTTCGTCGGTCTGAGCGCGAGCGATCCAAATGTGGGCACGCTGCTTTCATACGTGATCGAATCGTTGCCGCAGCACGCCACGTTGACCGATCCGTTTGATGCAACGGTTATCGCGGCGGTGCCCTACACGCTTAAGAACGCCGGCTTCGTGGTGACGTTTGAACCGGACACGGATTACGAAGGTCCGGATGGGTTCACGTATCATGCGTTTGACGGTTCGCTCGTATCCAATACTGCACCGGTGACGTTGTCGATTGGCACGCCGGTTGTCGCGTATGACTTCCCACTCGACACTGATCCGGGCTGGCTGACGGAGGGGCTGTGGGCGTTTGGTGTACCGCAAGGGCTCGAAGGCGATCCCACATCAGGATTCACCGGTAGCAATGTGTACGGTTACAATCTCGCGGGCGCGTATGAAGACAACCTGTCCCCGCAATATCTGACGACCCTGCCGATGAATTGCACGGGCCTTTCAAGGGTGACGCTGGAATTCCAGCGCTGGCTGGGGGTCGAGTCGGCAAGCTTTGACAGTGCTGCGATTGAAGTGTCAACCAATGGCACCGATTGGTCGACACTTCAATCG